>CAXTMN010000015.1:15830-61036 GCA_964245395.1 uncultured Bryobacteraceae bacterium | reverse complement strand
GGCACCGGCGCCGATTCTTGCTCCATTCAAGACAATCGCGCCGATGCCAATCAAGACGTCATCGGCGACATCGCAACCATGCAGAACAGCCGAGTGTCCGACAGTCACGCGGTTTCCGATTATGCAGGGATACACTTGATGGTCGACGTGCAGGACGGTGTTGTCTTGAATGCTGGTTTCGTCACCAACCCGGATGTAGTTGACGTCGCCTCGGATGGTCACGTTCGGCCAGACGCTCGATCGTTCACCGACGACTACGTCGCCGATAACCTGTGCACTTGTGTCGATGTAAGCGGATTGAGCGATGCGAGGCATCACTCCGCGGTATGGCCGGATCATGGGTCGGAAGAGCCATCGTAGCAAGCAGGATGGGGTTTGGGAGATCGCTTGGAACTATGTCAATGGAAATCATTCAGGGACCGAGTGTGTATGGCCCGGAACATCGGTAACATTGCGGTCCGGAAACAGAGGTAAACAGTAACGCCCTCTCTTTGAGCCTACTCGCAGCGGAAGCGGTGTCGCGGAGTCGGAGGCGGAGCGACACTGCTTCCAGGCCATCACTTAACATCGAGAGGCCACTCTACGATAATTGTCTATTTCGTTACATCCTGCGGCCAGACGAAGATCAATTATACGGCTCGGGTGTTAGACGCCGAGGTGGTGACGCCTTTATCACCCGCTACACGGGAGCACCTTGGCTTGTGCTTTATAAGCAGATTATCGTAAAGTTGCGTGTGTCAGACACGTGGATCTTGGAGTGAACTTCGCCTGATCGCGTTAATCGTGCCCAGGTGAAGAGTTCCGAAGTAGAAGTCGAAGGCGCTATTCGTATTGCGAAGCAAGCCGACTGTTTGCCGGCGCAATACTTCCGTGATGAAGACTTCCTTGCTCTTCCGCTGGATTGTTCCGTTGCGACGAACCGGTCGCACAATGTGCTGCTCGTCGTACGTTACAAGATCCAGTGCTGCCGGATATCGTTCACTTAGCGAATACAGCTGCAGGCGTTAGCATTCCGAGAGCCTGATGACCGCTGTCCATTGAACGATTTCGTAAAGTGCTCGAATCGCTGGCACTGTGATAGGAGACTCTCTGCTGGGTGTGGCGGTATCTTCCTTTAACGTGCGATGCAGTCTTTCGTGCCGATCATTTTGCGTGGGCTTGCCGGGCTCGATTCTCTCGTGAGTGATTCTCAGCCGCATCCATTTAATCGAGAGTTTGCTGGTTGCCACTCCTTTCACGATCGTGTGGATGGTACTCGCCACACTAACCTCTCCTCCATTCGGACTGTCACCTATGTCGTCAGTCCATAGAAGTGCCTCCTCTGTTAAGGCGTCCGCAAATCCTAATTGCCACCGACCGTTTTTACGACGTAGTATGGCGTAGCCGAAAGTGGATTTGGCTGAAACCAGCCGCCGCCATCATCGTTCAACACTTCGAAATAATACATAAGGTCGTAATTGGACGGTATGTCGCCGGCCGGCACAATAAACGGCTCTCCCGCCTGATGTTCGACCACTTTGAACTTTGCTAATTGATCCAAGGGCCGGTAATAGAGGCGTACGTGTTTCACATGAACTGTGTCCGGGATCGTAAGACTTAGGGCCAGATCCTTACCGATCAACGCTTGCGCCGGGGTATCATGTCGAAGCTCCGGCCGAGGTGATGGATGCGGCTCCGGCGGTAATGAGACCGCCGCTTCGCCACCCTGATGTTTTACAATGAGCCCACTAATGGACCAATCTCCATTCGGGAATGGAATCTCCAATTTTCCGTTAGACGCGCTCAGTGTCATTGCAGTGTTCGTATGGTCGGGGTGCAAAAAGAACACATCATACTTGCCGGGATCCACCTTCACGGCGAACTTCTGCGGTCCGCTGCCGCGAATGTAGTCACGAAACAGCACGTCACGTGGCAGATTTTTCGGATCCTTGGCAACGGCCCTGACTTCCAGATAAGGTGTTAGCGGGATTGCCACGGCCTCACGTGGCTCGCTTGTCAGCCAGCCATAACCTCGTTGCGCATCGTATTGCGTGGAAGCGTCTACTGCTGTAAATCCAGGCGCGACGTTATTCTGCAGAACATAGTTATCTGCCCGGTACTCGTTTTTACTACCCTGCTGCTTGACGGGGCCGCCAAAATCAAAACCAGCCGTGAATTTTCCAAATTGCCGGTAGACAGCCTCCCGCTCGCGTACTAGTTGCAAATCATATTTCACATACGGCAGTTTGTCTTTCCAATCACCTCGATCATCTGGTCCAAACGACATGACATCCGGATATAAGCCGTCGGTAAGTTTCACTAGCTTCTCCCAGATCGCAATCCCCTTCTCCACCGCTTCCTTCGCCGTTTGAAGCGAGTGCTCATCTTGTGTCCGGTCGAATAACTCTAAATGGTAAGCGGCTAATTGTTTCTGGGCATGATAATGGGCCATCAACGCAAGCACGCGAAGATCGGGTTCGGTCGAAAGCCATTCAGGGCTCGTCTTCACTTCTCGCTGCGCCAGCTCTAAGGCACGATCAATAGTTGTACCCATGGCCTCAAATCGTTCGGCCGACTCGGGCGCAGTCTGTTTCGCCGAGCCGTGGTGCATGAGCCGATTGTTTACTGCTTCCGGGATCGATGCGATGTAGCGCCAATCGCTCGGAAGCACAACGCGGTAGGAATCCACCAGGCCGCCCGGGTTGATCTCAGGCCATATATACATGTTGGGGTCTGCCAGGTGCAGTGCGACAATCTCCGGGACAACTTGACTCGCACTCTGATAAGCCTTCATGACGTCACCGGCGGCAGTTCCGAATCGCGAAGTCATGTCGTCCATCCAGGCGCGATCGGAAACCTGCGGATCGTAACTCAGGCGTCCCCACAAACGATAGAAAAGCCAATAGCGCTCAAACTCCCATTTCCAGACCATTCGCTGTTGCTGGGCTTCTGCAAATACACCCCATTTACCCGGCGCGTTGCCGAATCCTTTTTGTGCCAGAGGCGGGTCAATCTCAAAACCCACTGCATCGCCGAGTGAGAATGTAGAGACTGCTCTTCTGACATACTCAGGACTGCCCCAGAGCAGAAGCCGGTTAGAGCCTAGAGCCCACAATTCCCAATAGAATTGGTAAGGCCGCTTCTTTGTCAGGAAGTTCAAGTAACTGTAGCCGGCATATGTTTCAGCCGGTTGGTACGGCCGCCCGATATCTTCCGCCCAATACTTGGCGGAAAGCCGAGCTGTGATGTTGGCTTTAGCGGCAATGGTAAGCATTCCCCCAGCCATGCCCCATCCACGGAGATCAAGAATCACAGGTCTTCCTACGTCGTGAATAGCGGGAAATACGTACTTGCCGTAGAAATCCACTTGATCGTCGTTAGGGATTCCGGATTCATTGTTGGTCCTCATCTGCACACTGGTGATGGCGGGACACAGTTGCAGCACTTTTTTCAAGGCCGCGTAAGTATAAGGCCCGATATTGTCTCGCGTGAGCCCTTCAGTCATCGGAACCATGGGCGGCTTTCTATAGCTTTGAATGTTCTGTTCCCAAATACCGAGGGTGAAGTCAATTCCGTGGTCGGTGGCGGCTTGCGAGATGTACTGAAGCATCTCCAGATTCTTTTGCCGCTGGTTGGCCGAGAGGTGGCGAGCGTGAATCCCGGGAAACTCCGGAATGTCCACCCAAAATGGATAAGGCGGCGCTAAGTAGTCAGTTTGATGCGCAAAGACAAGGTTAAATCGATTAAAACGATCGCTTGCCAGCATCGCAAAGTATTCGTTCCAATAGGCTCGCGAGTAATACCAGTCCTGCTCCAGATCTTCGTTGTGGAGAAAGTAGCGTATGCCGCGCATGGCGACACGGGGCGACTCTTTCGCATCGGTCAACCGTCCGCCTCTTCGAATGTCTTCCGCTGCGTGAAGAAGCCCGTACATCAATCCGCGCGGCTCATTCGCCACAAGCTTATCTCCAGAGATCTCGAAGCCTTCGGCCGGCGTGGCGCCAGCCCGAACCTCGGTTTCGATGCTTATGTTGCTAATCCCTCGCTCATGCAATGCCCTTCGAAACTCAGACATACCGAATGATTGGGGATCTCCGTTCAGCCGCGTACACGGCAGCACAAGCACCGCCAAAAGAACGAAGTAGGGCGAGCGAGCGTAGCTTCCTCTTACGTTGATCTTCCGCTGATACATGGCGAAAGTATACTAACTTCTAAACGTTACGTTCGTATTTTGACAAGCCGGACGCATCGACGCGCTGGTGATTGATGCGGCCCTGTTGCGTTGCGCTAGGAATGTGGATGGAACAGTAGCTTTGAAAATCTTGCCCAACTAACTTCCCTCACTACTATGGCCAAGAAAATGACTCCCACGATGCGCGATGTCGCGCGCTTAGCGGACGTTTCAATAGCTACGGTTTCGGCCGTCATTAACGGCACGGCTGTCGTCAGCCCTTCCCGCTCGGAGCGCGTAAAAAAAGCAATGGAAGCCCTTGATTACCATGCCGATCAGATTGCGCGAAGCCTAAAGACAGGGAAGACGCGAGTGGTCGGCATGGTTATTCCAGACGTAACCAACTCGTTCTATCCCGAAGTGATCATGGGTGCAGAGGAAGTGGCTGGACTGGCACGCTACTCCGTTATTCTTTGCAACGCTAATGAAGATCCAGCGCAGGAACAGCGTCAGTTAGGAACTCTCTTCTCGCACCGTGTCGATGGAGTGCTAATCGCGTGCTCCGACCCCGAAATTGCTGTGGATCGACTTCTGAGGCGCCGCTTTCCTATCGTTTGTTTTGACCGTGTCCCGGCCGGTTTCCGTGGAGATGTAGCGGCGACCGATAACGTTGCAGGTGGCTACCAAGCCACTCGGCACTTAATTGAGCTGGGGCACAAAAGAATCGCCATCCTTGCCGGCCGAACCCAGTTATCCACTCATTCCGGTCGACTTGAAGGCTTCCGCAAAGCTATGCAGGAAGCCGGGCTGCCCATGCGCCAGGAGTATTGCCGGATTGGCGGCCTGCAGTCTGAGTATGGTTACGATTTTGGCAACTCTCTCCTGCAGCTTTCTGAACCACCCACTGGCGTGTTCTGCAGCAACAACAAAATGCTGCTCGGTTTCATGCGTGCTTTGGCCGAGGCGGGGATCCGTTGCCCAGAACAGATTAGCATTGTTGGCTTTGATGATTTTACGTGGATGCAGAACTTTCATCCGGCGCTTACGACGGTTGCGCAACCAGCGCGCGAGCTGGGCCGGCAGGCCATGCACCTGCTGCTTTCCCGGATTGAATCGGGTTCCGACAATCACCCGGCAGCGGAATGCCGGCACGTTGTTTTACCACCTGAACTGCGTATCCGAGCGTCCACGGCTAGTATTACCTTAGAGGCCGCGTTTCTCGGCGTGGCCTAGCACCACTGTAGTGAAGGTTTCGAAACGTTTAGATTTTCCTTGATCTCCCGTTTTCCCTGATATAGACTTGCCTCGTACCCACGTGGCGCATCGGCGCTATTGCTGGAACATTACATCTAAAAAAAGGAGCACCGCGTGCGTTGTTTTCAGCGTTACTTCGCTTCCGTTTCGAGAGAACTCGCGCAAAGCGAGCAAGGAGTCGGGCCTGAAGCCGAAAGGCCTAGAAAGTTCCGGACCAGCGTGGCGCGGAGTAGTGCCTCTTGCTGTTTGTTCCTGCTCCTAGCCTGCGGCGTTCCTGTTTATCCTCAAGCAACTGCCGTAGTACAAATCACCGGAACCGTGCAGGATCCCGAGGCGGGTGCCGTCGCAGGCGCGGAAATCACTGCTATTCAACCAGCCACCGGCTTCGCCCGCAAAACGACGAGCGGCAAAGATGGATCCTATGTGCTGACCGGCCTGCCAATTGGTCCCTACCAAATCAATGCCACCGCTGCAGGCTTTAAGGCTTACACGCAGAAAGGAATTGTGCTTGAGGTCAACACGAACCCGACCGTCAACATCATTCTTGAAATAGGGGCAGTGTCGCAGTCTGTCGAGGTTCGAGCCACTGCGGAAATGGCGGAGACTCAGTCTACGGGACTTTCTCAGGTAATCGACCAGCGCCGGGTAGTCGATCTGCCGCTAAATGGGCGCCAGCCAACCCAGCTTGTGCTGCTCTCGGGCGCTGCCGTCGTTGCTCCCCCGTCTGACCTGGCCAGCACCAAGAACTATCCTTCATCGACAACCATCTCTATCGCAGGCGGCCAGGCAAACGGGACTTATTACCTCCTGGACGGTGGCGACCACAACGATGCGTTTGGGGCGATCAACCTGCCTCTACCATTTCCAGACGCGCTCCAGGAATTTAGCGTCCAGACTAACTCCATTCCCGCGAATTATGGAGTACGGGCTGGTGGTGTAGTCAATCTTGTAACTGTGTCAGGCACTAACAGTTTCCACGGCGACCTATTCGAGTTTCTCCGCAATGGAGATACCAACGCCCGGAACTTCTTTGCTTCAACTGTCGACCAATTAAAACGGAATCAGTTCGGCGGCACAGTGGGCGGTCCAATTGTGCGTAACAAGCTTTTCTTTTTCGGAGGATATCAGGGGACTGTGACGCACACGGCTCCTCCCACCACCACCTCATTCGTTCCTAATGCCGCCGCGTTGCGAGGCGATTTCAGTAATCTGGCGTCCAGCGCCTGCGGAAGCGCGCGTAAAATCATAGACCCCGCGACAAACCAACCGTTTGCTAATAATCAAATTCCTGTTTCGCGGTTCAGTCCGCAGGCGTTAGATTTATTGAAGTATATTCCTGTCAGTAGCGATCCTTGCGGGAAACTTATATATTCCATTCCGAACAACTCTACCGAAAACCAGTACTTGGGCCGTGGAGACTGGACACAGTCTAATCGGCATTCCGTCTTTGGCCGGTACTTCTATGCCGGGGCCAGTAATCCAGCAGTGTACACAAATAACGATCTCCTACCGACAACGCGAGCCGGTACGATCGATTCCGTGAACGCGCTTGTTCTCGGCGATTCCTATACGCTTTCGCCGACGGCCACTAATGCTTTTCACTTCACCTGGACAAAGGAGCGGATCAATCGCGGCGCGGCCTCGAGTCTCCCTTCGTTCGCCGATATCGGCTTGAATGTTGCCCCATCTGCTGGAAATTTCCCCCAAATTACCGTCAACAATTTTTTTAGTACTTTCTGCGGCACCTGTTCAAAAGCGACAGTGTATTCCACTAGCAAACAGTTCGCCGACGACTTCAGCCTTATAATGGGCCGTCACCAATTTTCTTTTGGCGGGGAATGGATCCGTCGCGACCTGGCCTATCACACCTCTACTCAACAGGATCCGGCATATACGTTTAGCGGCCAGATTACTGGCTACGCTTTGTCGGATTTGCTGTTGGGAACGCCAAGCTCATTCAGCCAGGGCAACCTGACTCAAGTCAACATGATTCAGGATTACCTAGGTTTCTATGCAGCCGATAAGTTGCGTCTGAGTTCACGCTTTACTCTCGACCTAGGCGTGCGCTGGGAGCCCTATCTCCCGGAACATGACACACAAGGAAGGGCTACTCACTTTGACCTCGCTTCCTACATAGCCGGTACCCACACGAAAGTCTTTCAAAACGCGCCGCCGGGTATCACGTTTCCCGGAGATGCAGGTTTACCCGAAGGGGGAACGAACCATCATCTGGGGGACTTCGCCCCTCGTGCCGGCCTAGTCTGGGACCCTAGCGGCAATGGCCGATCCGTCATTCGAAGCGGCTATGGCGTGTTGTATGACCTGCCTCCCATGCAGATCTTCGACCGATTTGGGTTTGGTCCTCCGTGGGCCAGCGCCATCACAATCAACAATCCCGCGGGTGGCTTCGGCAATCCTTACTTTACTTATCCCGGCGGCGACCCTTTTCCCCAAGCCGTGCCCCCGCCGGCCAATGCCATATTCCCGAGTGGCGGGCAGTATGTTAGCCTGCCGCTAAATCTCCATCCCACTTACTTCCAGCAATGGAACCTGAATTTACAGCAACAAGTGGGCGCGAACTGGCTGATCTCGGCAAGTTATCTCGGCAATAAAGGGACGCATATCTGGTTGAATCAGCAGGTTGATCCGGCGGTGTACATTCCGGGCCTTTGCGGGAAGACAAATTGTTCTACGGTTGGAAACACGAACAGCCGGCGCATTCTGGCTCGTTTGAACCCGGGGGCGGGCGCTGCATTCAGCAGTCTTCTACAGATCGATGACGGCGCTAATTCTTCCTACAACGCTATGCTTTTGTCGCTCAATCACAGGCTGGATAAGTTTTTCAGCGTATTGGCGAATTACACCTGGTCTCATTGCATAAGCGACGGTGACGTTTCATCTGAGATCAGTGGCGCCAGTTACCAGGACCCGTCGAATCGGGAATCCAGCCGCGGTAACTGCTACACCGATGTCAGGCAGATCTTTAATCTTTCGGTAGTGGCGGACACTCCCCGTTTCAGCGGCAATTTGCTCAGACGTCTCGCGTCGGACTGGGAACTCTCTACTATCGTGACCAAGCACACGGGGTTTTGGTTCTCTCCAGGCACAGGCGTCGATAGCTCACTTACCGGCGTGGGCGCGGACCGGCCAAATATCATCGGGACCACCAGTGTTTCCGATCCTACTGTCGCCAAGTGGTTTAATCCGGCCGCGTTCGTTCAAAACACACCCGGCACTTACGGGAACGCCGGGCGTGATTCGCTGCAAGGGCCCGGTGCTTTCGACATGGACATGGCACTGCTACGCCGCATTGCGATCCATGAGACACAGCACGTGGAAATCAGAGCGGAGGCTTTCAATGTCCTTAACCATCCCACGTTTCAGAACCCGACCGCGACGCTGTCAAGCTCCACCTTTGGCCGGATCCTTACCGCGAACGATCCGCGCATATTTCAGTTTGCACTGAAATATATCTTTTAAGTACCGGGGAACGGGGCAAGTAAATTGCCATTCGTATACCGTTTTCAGTCACCCGACCAGCTACCGAGTAAGCGAGGGTTCGGGTGTTGACGGTAAGCGTAATGCGAGCGACTGAGTGAAACTTAAATATATGGACGCTCTTGACCCGATCATAATGCGCGATCCGGAAATTTTGGGTGGCACCCCGTGTTTCAGAAGGACGCGAGTTCCTTTCAAAAATCTGCTCGATTACATCGAGACAGGTGAAACCCTGGACGACTTCCTGGACGACTTCCCCTCAGTCACCCGTGAGATGGCGATTGAAGCTCTCGAGAAAGCCAAAGATCTGTTATCGGCCATTTAGTGACAGTCTTGATCGACGAATGTGTTCCCTGGAAGGTTGGTAAGTATCTGACCGGGCATAGGTGCGAGGGAGTCGTGCGGGCTGGTTTTGGAGGTAAGAAGAATGGTGCCCTACTGGCTTCAGCTGAGCAGGCCGGGTTCGACGTCCTTCTTACGGTTGATCAAGGGATTCCTTACCAGCAATCGTTGAAGGGGCTCAGCATCTCGGTACTTGTCGTCCACGCACAATCGAACAAATTGGAAGCACTCCTTCCTCACCTACCTGCTTGCCTGGATGCGCTACGGTCCATAGTTCCCGGGGTCGTTGTTCGGGTCGGCTGAGCAAAGGCTCGGCTCACCGCTACAGAATTGCTTACCGGCACTGCCTGATCGATAAGGCCAACTATCAACCCGCGGCTAGAATGAAAGTCATGCGAAAGCACGCTCCCAGCGCGTTACTGGCCGTCGCACTCAGTTCGTCAATTGCTTTTGCCGCGAAAGCTCCGTTCAGTTTCGACGCGATGATGAGGCTCTCTCGCATCGATGATCCGCAAATTTCTCCCGACGGGAAGTCTGTGGCCTTCACGGTGCAAACGGTCGATATGGCCAACAATGCGAAGCCGACCGGAATCTATTCAGTGCCGGTGGCCGGTGGCAATCCGCAGAGATTGACCAGGGATGGAACTTCTGGGGATGGAACTTCTAATGAGCGGCCGCGCTGGACTCCCGACAGCAAGCGAATCATCTTTACGTCCAATCGCAATAACAGCTCTCAGATCTGGTGGATGAATGCGGACGGGAGCGATCCGAAAGCAATCACCGCCCTCTCAACCGAAGCAGCCGGCGCTACGGTTTCTCCGGACGGCAAGGTCATCGTATTTACGAGCGAAGTCTATCCAGGTTGTACGCCGGCGGGCGCCGCTCCCGGAGTAACGCTTGACGCTGTCTGCAATAAATCCAAGCTGGACGCCGACAACGCGACGAAGGCCAAATACCGCGTCTACGACTCGCTTCTGTATAGGCATTGGACCAGCTATGCGGGGCCACGGCGCAAGCACCTGCTGGTTCAGCTACTCGATGGAACCGGGGTTGTTCGCGATCTTACACCTGGTAACTTGAGTGTCCCGCCTTTTGCGTTAGGCGGCCCGGAAGCGTACGTCTTCTCGCCTGACAGCGTTGCCCTGACTTATGTGGCCAATACCGACCTGGATCTGGCGACCAGCACAAACTCCGATTTATTCACCGTGCCCATTGCGGGTGGTGCAGCCAAGAGGATCACGACCAATCCCGGCACGGACGAAGGTCCACTCTATTCTCCGGATGGGCGCTATCTTGCCTATCGAACGCAGGTTCGTGGTGGGTATGAGAGTGATCAATGGAAGCTGGCGGTGATGGATTCCCAAAGCGGTCAGATGAACACCTTGACGGACACGCTTGATCGCTGGGTGGAAGATTACACATGGTCAGCGGACTCAAAGCGAATCTTCTTCACTGCGGACGATCACGGGGCCGTGCCTATTTTCATGATTCCCGTTGAAGGAGGCGCCATCCGAACCATCGCTCAGGGACCGACCTCGCTTGGTTCTGTGCGCTTTACCGCCGACGATAAGACGATGATCTACACGGAGCAGAGGGGAGCGAAGCCCGTCGAGATCTACCGGGCTTACTCGAAAGGTGGCGCCGGGGTTCCGATGACGCACCTGAATGACGCGATTCGAGAGGAGTATCAATTGACGGCCCTGGAGAAGATTTCAGTCGATCTACCCGATGGAACGAAGGTAGAAAGCTATGTCGTGAAGCCGCCGGACTTCAACGCTTCGGTGAAGTATCCAGTTATCTTCGCAATCCACGGCGGTCCTGAAGGCGATTGGGGCGAAACGTGGAGTTATCGCTGGAATGCTCAGGTGTTTGCCGCGGCCGGCTACATTGTCGTGTTACCGAACCCGCACGGCTCAATCGGTTACGGGCAGGCTTTCACCGATGCAGTTAACAGCGATTGGGGAGGCCGCGCGTATGACGACATCATGGCGACAGTCGATTACGTCAGCAATCTGCCCTATGTGGACAAGGACCGGCTGGTTGCTGCCGGCGGCTCTTACGGCGGATTTATGGTGGACTGGATTCTTGGCCATACCGACCGCTTTAAAGCTCTGGTATCGCACGCTGGGGTTTACGATCTGCGGAGCGAGGCCGGCACAACGGAGGAGCTCTGGTTTGTGAAGTGGGAATTCGGCGGCTTTCCCTGGGAGAACCCGGACGCCTATCAGAAATGGTCGCCGAGTTCATACGTGAAGAGTTTCAAGACGCCCACCCTCGTGACGCATGGCGAGCTGGATTACCGGGTGCCTGTTGGTCAAGGTCAGGAATTATTCACGGCGCTGCAAGAGTCAAGGATTCCTTCGAAGCTGATTCAATTCCCGGAAGAGGGACATTGGATTTTGAAGCCACAGAATAGCCAGGTGTGGTACCAGTCTGTGATCGACTGGATGAACCAGTGGACACGGAAGAGCTCAGCAGATCTGAAACCGGCAGCTTCAAACTGACGAACGTATGACCCAAACCGGCGTACGCAGGAGACCTTTCTTTACTCTGATCAGCGCGCGGATGTTCGCGTTTCTGGCTGTTTTAGGTCCGGGGTTTATCACCGCCAACGTCGACAACGACCCGGGCGGCATTCTTACTTATTCGCAGGCCGGCGCTCAGTTTGGCTACCAGCTGCTCTGGACGCTTATTCCGACAACCATTGCCTTGATCGTGGTGCAGGAGATGGCAGCCCGCATGGGGGCGATCACCGGCAAAGGCCTGTCTGACTTGATTCGCGAAGAGTTCGGGCTGAGGGCGACGTTCTTCACCATGGTCGTTCTGGGCATTGCGGATTTCGGGAACATCATCGCCGAGTTTGCCGGTCTTGCATCGGGCATGGGCATTTTCGGGGTGACCAAGTACATTGCAGTTCCTATCGGCGCTGCGTTGGTTTGGACCGTCATCGTTCGAGGCCGGTACAAGCCGGTGGAACGCATTCTAATCATTGCTTCTCTCATTTACTTCGCTTACCCTGTATCCGCTTTCCTCGCCAAGCCGGATTGGCATTCGGCTATTACGCAGACCTTCTATCCGACCTTCAATTCAAACCCGGCGTATCTGGTGACGATTGTCGGCCTGATCGGGACGACGATCACTCCGTGGATGCAGTTTTATCTGCAAGCCGCTGTCGTCGAAAAGGGAGTTGACGCCCGACATTACGGGTTGTGCCGGTTGGATGTGATTGTGGGCTGCATTGTCACCGACGTGATTGCGTTTTTCATCGTCGTTGCCTGCGGAGCGACGATCTTCCACTCAAAGCATCCCGAGATCACCGATGTTGCGCAAGCGGCTGTAGCGCTAGAACCATTCGCCGGAAAGTTTGCCGGGCTGCTGTTTGCGATCGGGCTGATTAATGCATCGTTGCTCTCTGCTGCCATTCTGCCCCTGGCTACTTCATACAACATCTGCGAAGGATTGGGCTTTGAATCGGGGATCGACAAGCGATTTTCGGAAGCGCCTGTTTTCTACTGGCTGTACACGTTATTAATTGGTGGGGGAGCGGCGTTCGTCTTAATACCCCGACTGCCGCTGCTGAAGTTCATCCTGTTCTCACAGGTTGCCAACGGCGTGCTGCTGCCGTTTGTCCTTGTTTACATGCTCATCCTGGTGAACAGGCCACGGCTGATGGGCAACTTCAAAAACAAGCTGTGGCAAAACGTTGTTGCCTGGACCACGGCGGTCGTGATGATCGTACTAACGGGTGGGCTGATCTACACCAGCATCTTCACCTGATGCAACGTTTTCCCTTGAGCTGAGGCAACAGCTACAAGTCAAACTGGCGTATAGAGAACGAGCTTCAGTGCAGGATCGTCATTGGCCTGAAAGGTCGCATACTCGAAGCGCAGCAAACCCTTCTGAGGATGATGCAGCAGTTTCTGGCCGGTCCCGACATTGCGAATGTCGTGTGCTTCCCACCACATTACGAAGTCAGGGTTGGCTTGTCGAAGGCGCGCCAAGAGGTCGAGAAACGCTGGATCTCCGGCCCAGACGTCGTACGTGGTACGGAATTGGGCCACCATGCGTTTCGCTTCTTCGGCCCAAGCCGCTCCGAAGAGGTGCCGGGAGTCCGGGTCGGTCAGCATATAGATGAGGATATTGCGATCTTCTCTGGCCAGACGGCCGAAATCAGTGAAGACTTCAGCAGCTGCAGCATTCCAGGCCAGAACGTCCCAGCGGCAGCCGGTGATATAGGCCGGATAATTGAAGCTCTCGACTAGACGTCGGATCGCTTCGGGTACGACCTCGCGGGAGAATGCGAGGCGGTCTGCGTTCCGTGCCACTGCCCTCAAGTGGGCATGTTCCACCTTGCTGAGGCGCAGCGCGCGAGCAAGAGCATTGATCGTGGCGAGGGAAGGGCTGACGGTTCGTCCCTGTTCCAGCCGGACATACCAGTCGACGCCGATACCCGCAAGTTCGGCCACCTCCTCGCGTCTCAGGCCTGGAGTTCGACGCCTTCGCCCAGTTGGGAGACCTACCTCCTTTGGGTTCAGCTTCTCTCGTCGCGACCGAAGAAAATCGCCGAGTTCGCTTTGACTAGGGTTCGCCATCACCTTCATTTTCTCTTTCTGGGAGGGACTTTTGAAACCTAGGATATTTCCAGTCCTGGATCTGGGGAAAAAGTCTGGGGAGAATGGTCTTTAGTCCAAAGAAAATGAGCATGAAAGCTGCAGTCCTAAAGGCGTTCGGATCACCCCTCGTGGCTGAGAATCTGCCCGACCCGATCCTGGGAACGGGTGAGGTCATCGTGGACGTTGTGGCCGCTGGTGTTCTGCCCTATACGAACGAGGTGTTCAGCGGCGCGCGGAAGTATCTGCTGGAGCTGCCTGTGGCGCCAGGATGTGGGGCGATTGGCCGCGTGCGCGCGACCGGACCGGACGCGACGCGTCTCGTCCCCGGTGATTGGGTCGTCTGCGATCCTACCGTGCGGTCGCGTGACGATTCGTTATGCCCCGACATCACCCTTCAAGGTTGGAGCGCTCGTGGGGAAGGTGGCCTGCAACTGCAGAGGTATTTTCGCCACGGCTCCTTTGCTGAACGGATGCTGGTGCCCACGGAAAATGCCATCCGGATTGGCCCGCTTGACCCGGCGGAAGCTGGGCGGTGGTGCGCGCTGAACGTGCTTCTTGTGCCGTATGGCGGCCTTCTCGCGACGAACCTGCAAGCAGGAGAAACGCTCCTGGTCAGCGGCGCTACCGGCAACTTCGGCAGTGCCGCCATTGCAGTCGCGTTAGCGATGGGGGCAGGCTGCGTCATTGCGCCGGGCCGGAACGAGAAGGTCCTCAAGGACCTGGGGCGTCGCTTCGGTAGCCGAGTCCGAACTGTGCAGCTCTCCGGCAACGAGGAGGACGATCGCGAGCGAATGCGGCAAGCGGCGCCGGGCCCGATCGACTGCGTGCTGGATTTGCTGCCGCCCTCGGCAGGCACTATACCGGTGCGGGCCGCTCTTATGACGGTACGACCGTACGGGAGAGTGGTGTTGATGGGTGGTGTCGGAATGCTGGGAGGCCCCGGGCTGGATCTGCCTTACCCGTGGATCATGAGGAATTGCGTTACCATACGCGGACAATGGATGTATCCACGCGAGGCTATTAGCGGCTTGATCAAACTCATCCGGTCCGGCCTTCTGGATTTAAACATTTTCGACGTCACGGTATTCGATCTAGTCCATGCCAACGAAGCTGTCGCACACGCGGCGGCCAATGGCGGCCCTTTCAAGTTGACTGTCATCCAGCCATGATCCTGCCTTTTGGGCGGGCTTGTAAGACGAGAACGAACGGCTGGAAACTCCACTAGCGTCCGAGTCTGCTTCTCACCGGTACCGGGGGCTCGGTTTTCTTGATCGCGCGCCATAGTACAGCATTCACTTCGTCCTCATCGACCCGGTCGGCCTCTGAGAAATCCATGCGCGCCGACTGTTTCGCAGTTGGGGTGTTTGCTGGGTTGCGATCGGTAAGCGACACCTGGGGGCTGAGAGCCGTATAGGGCCGCGGATCGGCTTCACGGGCGAAGGTTCCGAACATGGGCCGCGCACCGGCATCGAAATGCGTCATAGGACGCAAGCCTAAGGCCAGTTCCATGGTTCTCAAAATGCTCGTCTGGTTATACATAGTGGAGTCTACGATCGCGCGGTGCGTAAAAGGCGAGATCACCAGCGCCGGCGCACGATGAGAGTCGACATGGTCCGGACCGTTCTGCGCATCATCTTCGATCACAAAAATCGCCGTGGAGGTCCAAAATTTACTATGTGAAACTGCGTCGGCGACCAGGCCCACTGCGTAATCGTTGTCGGCAACCATCGAGAACGGTGTCAGTGCACCCGCTTTTGTCCCAGCTGTGTGATTGGTTCCCAGGCGCAAGATGGTCAGATTCGGAGCATCGGATTTTGCTTCGAAATCTTTCCATTCGCGGATGAATTCTTTGGCCCGATTCACGTCGGGATAATCGAGATCGAAGCTGCGGAAATTCATATCCACGTGCGAACGCAGCGCCGGATCTTTCACGTCCTGAATCTGCTGCGGTCCGGTCACTTTAGCGAGCGGAATATTAGTCACCCACTGGCCATAATCCCGAAGCGTCAATCCCGCTTGCAGTGCGTTGTCCCAGATGTAACCTGCCGGTGGACTATTGGCCGGTTCTCCGCCTTCAAAGTCATAGTTCACCTTGCGATGCCCATATTCACTCGGCCAAAGCTTTACTGTGTAGTCCGGCGCAATGGCTGCTGATGCCCAATTGTGCCCATCGGCGCTAACATCTGCGTTTTCGTAGAAGTTGTCGTACAGGATGAACTCGCGAGCAAGTTGATGCTGATTCGGCGTGATTTTAGCTCCGAACAGATTCAGCGACTTGTCTCCGTTCCCCTTTTCCATGTCGCCGAAAACCTGATCGTAGGTCCGATTTTCTTTGATCACGTAGATTGCGTGCTGAATAGGCGATGCGTGGCCTTCAGTCTTGGCAAAGTATGCAGTCTGCGCGTCCGTTATGGGGCCGTAGATCAAGTCATCGCGATACGGCGAGTTTTTCATCACGGTTTCCGTGCCCGCCAGGATTTGATTCTCATCGGGAGCGGGCAGAAACGCTGCGGTACCCGTTTGAATATGGCCGACGTACTCAACTGCCGGGACAGCGAAAGCTTCATGCACGGCCGCAGGTCGAACGGTGGGATTGGGCCCCTTCGGATTCGGGCGGCTACCCAAACCCTTGCCGTTCAGAATGACCAGCTGATTGCCAGAAAGGGTGCGAACCGCGGTCGGGTACCAGCCTGAAGGGATGAATCCGAGCATGCGGCTCGCCTCTCCACCAATATCTGCGATCGCAACGGCATTTGCGTCGGAACAGGCAATGTAAAGCCGCGTGCCCCGCTCATCTGCGGCCAAGGCAGACGGTGTCATTCCCAACGGATGCATAGGCGTCATGGAGACGTTGATGCTTTCGAGTGCAGTCAGCTGCCCGTCCTTGCTGACTCCGTAGGAAAACACGTTGTTGGTGTTTGCAGCCGCCACAAAAACGCGACCCACATAGTGCGCTTGGCTGCCTTCACCGTACGGTCTGTTGATCCATATCATGTCGGTCGGATGCGCACCGACACGAACTTTTCCGATTTGAGCCCCGTCGCTGGTATTGTGCTCGTAAACCGTTCCCTCCGCCCAACTGCTGACGAGTAGTTCCTTGCCTCCGGGCGATAGAACCAGCCGGTAAGGCCGCCGTCCGGTCTTCCAATGATGGAGCGTCTGGCCCGAGTCGAGGCTAATCACGACAACGCTGTCGTCATACAAACTCGCAGCGTACAGAAGCCGGGCATCGGGAGAGAGCGCGACATCACCGATAAATGTTTCGCCTTTGTTGATCGTGTCAGGGACGGTGGAAAACGCCCGCGTGCGAGTAAGCGTCCCGTTGTGGTCAAGCGCAAGCTCGTATACGGCGGCCCGGCTTCCGCCACCGACATAGACCCTGTCTCCGGTCGGGGAAATCGTCAGCCCGAGCCAGCCGTCAGGCACGGCAGTGCGCCCTAGTTCCCGCTTAGAGGAGACGTCGATGACACTGACCGAGGGCGGATCGTAGCCGCCGTTCAGCACCAGAAGAAGCTTGCCGTCCGGAGTGACGGCGGTGCTCATGGGGAAAGTGCCCACTGAGACCTGGTCGCCAATCGGTCGCAACGTCCAGCCGCTGTTCAGAAGGAATCCACCATCCGGCAAAAGGCCCACTCGCTCGACCGCCGCCGGTTGCGGACCCGCTTCCTGCATGAATAAGACGCCCGTTGTCGCGAGAGAAAGGAATAGTAAAGTTTTCATTCAGTAAACCGATGCGCAATAGGAAATCTGCGGCCAACACCAAAGGCCTTTCGCGTGATGCGGAGCCCCGGCGCCGCCTGCTGACGCTTGTACTCGTTGCGATCCACTTTGCGCACTATGTCGCGAACCAGTTCTTCCGGAATGTTCTCTTCGAAGGAGATTTCGGACACCGATTCGTAGCCTTCTATGTAGCGCTGAAGGATTGCGTCAAGGATGTCGTACTCCGGCAAGCTATCGGTATCCTGCTGCCCTTCGCGGAGTTCGGCTGAGGGCGGTTTGGTGAAGGTATTCTCCGGAATGGGCCCGGTAAGTCCCTTACGTTGGTAACGGGCATTTGCCACTCGTGCAAGCCGATAGACCATCGTTTTGGGTACGTCGCTGATGACCCCCAGGCCGCCGCACATATCACCGTAGAGCGTGCAGTAACCGACCGCAATTTCGCTCTTATTCCCCGTCGTCAACACGAGCGAGCCAAATTTATTCGACAGGGACATCAAGGTCATTCCGCGAAGGCGGGATTGCAGATTCTCCTCAGTCGTGTCAGAGCTGTAGCCGGCGAAGAGCGGTTGAAGATTGCTGGTCATGGTCTCGTAACCATTCTTGATTGGCAGTACTTCAAATCGTATTCCCAATTCCAGCGCCAGGGTCCGCGCATCGTCCAGGCTATGATCGGACGAATACGGCCCTGGCATGCCGATTCCCATCACATTCTCTTTACCGACGGCTTCGACGGCAATGGCAGCTACCAGCGCGGAATCGATGCCGCCGCTCAGCCCCACAAGCACACTGCGAAAGCCACACTTACGAATGTAATCTCGCGTTCCCAAAACCAGCGCTTCGAATACGGCCTCGTCGCCGGCCAGATGATTGGCATGATCATCTCCTTCGCCCGTATCGGTATCGAACATAACAAGGTCTTCGGCAAACGACCTGGCCTTTGCGGCCAGCTTGCCGGTGGCGGTCATCGCAAAACTTGAGCCATCGAAGATAAGCTGATCATTGCCGCCGACCATATGGACGTACAGAGCGGGCAGATTAAATCGGCGTGTCAGCGACTCGAAGATCTCTTCCCGCTGCCTTCGTTTTCCGATGTTCCAGGGCGAAGCGTTAATCGTGACGATCAACTCTGCCCCTTGATTGACTAACTCCTCAACCGGATCGCGGGAATAGCGTCGACGCTCCCAGAATTGTTTGTCGTTCCAGGCGTCTTCGCAAATAACGATGGCCAGCTTTCGGCCTTGAACGGTGAAGACACTCTGACACTCTGCCGGTTGGAAATAGCGGGCCTCGTCGAATACGTCGTAGTTCGGCAGCAGCATCTTGCTTTGCCGGAAGACTACCTTCCCGCCCTCAATGACTGCGGCTGAATTCTGTCCCCTGATTGGCGAATGTTCTGGCGATTGCCCCACATACCCTACAATCAAGGCAACATTCAGATGAGCGCTCTCACGCGCGACGCTTTGCAGCTCCTGTTCGGTGCGATGGAGGAACGATTGCTTTTCCACTAGGTCTCGAGGCGGGTAGCCAGTCAAGGCAAGTTCGGGAAAGACAACGATTTGCGCGCCAGCCCGTTCTCCCTGCCGAGTGAAGTCCAGGATCTTTGCGGCATTTGCAGCAAGATCTCCAACAGTGTTGTTGATCTGCGCAAGAGCAATACGCATTTTGAATTTCCATTGTAGCGGCGGTTCGCCGATTGAACATTAAAGTTCGCAACCCGCGTCTAACGATCAGCTATTCGTCTTAACGCTCGCCAGAACGGGTTACGCTGGTAGCAGGGAGGCAGGATGCGGATCTCTTTTCGATTGTCGTTGGGAAGCGCCGCGGCCATAACGATGGTTGCTGCGTTGTTTGCACAAGGTTCACGCGGTGCTCATCCCGGATTTGCCGCTCCCACCGCTGCGATAGGACAGCAGTCTGCCGCCGCTCACGGATATGTCCCGGCGCCTGAGCTCACGCCTCACGCTGCTGCGTATACGGGCATTCGGCCGGGTGCTCTGAACAGCCACAGCGGCAGTTATGGAAATACTTATAATCGTGGCTCCCGGGGCGGCTATGGAGCCAATCGAAATCGCTACTACCCAATCTTGCCGATTGGGTACCTTGCCAGCCCGTTTTACTACCCGTCTTTTGATTCGGGGCCGTCCTACTCGTCCAACGATAGCGCCGGGAACTTCCCGCCTTCCGATGGGGATGTTCCACCTTCGATGGCCGACAACGCTCTTGGCGACCAACTTGCCCGGTTGAGCTACGAAGTGAATCAGATGCACAGCCAGTTAGCCGGTATGCCCTCACCAGCGCCGTATCCTTCGGCCGCTGATCAGGCGTCTCCAGTGGCGCCGATTACGTTGGTTCTTCGCAACGGCCAGGAGTTGAAAGTGGAGAGCTTTGCGGTGATGAACCAGACATTCTGGGACTTCAGCCGCCAGCCCGCCAAACAAATCCCGCTCTCGACCATCGATGTAGGAGCGTCTGAGAAAGCTACAGAAGCGAACGGCGCTGAGTTCCCCAGAATCACCACTTCGTTGTCGAATAGACCTTAGGCCAGCAGTTTTCGTCTCAAAAGGTCGAGCGCTCCCTGGGTAGCCAAGGCGCGGATGCGGAAGCGGTCACCGCCATAGCGTATGCGGGTCACCTTTGTTCCATCCGGACTGGCCAAGCCGATGTAGACCGTCCCAATCGGATCGAAATCAGTGCCTCCCGCAGGTCCTGCAAAGCCAGTTACCGAAAGCGCATAGGTTGAACCGGTGACTCGGCGCGCGCCCTCCGCCATAGCGGCGGCCACAGGCTCACTGACGGCGCTGTTCTTTTCGATCGCTTCCTTGCGGACGCCGAGCACCTGAATTTTTTGTCCGTCGCTATAAGTCACAAAGCCACCGAGGAAGAAATCGGAGCTCCCGCCCTGTTCAGTCAGCCGTCCGGCAACCAGACCTCCGGTGCAACTCTCCGCGGTGGATACAGTCGCAATTTGCTTCCGAAGTAGCCGCCCGATGACCCCTTCCAGCGCTTCGTCCGGGTTCTCCGTGTAAGCGCGTTCGCCCAGGAGTTCTGCTATAGGATTTCCCACTTGGCGCAATAGCCCATCTGCATCGGCTTCCGTATTTGCGCGCACACGAAGATGAACCGATAAATCGCCTGGCGAAGACAGAACGGTAGTGACCGGGTTCGTGTAACGGCTGTAAACGGGCGCAATCAGGGTGTCCAGATCAGACTCCCCGATTCCGGTAACCCGAAAAGTCCGGACCCGGATCACCGCAGGAGGAACCACCGGGCGCAAGCGCGGAATCAACTCGTCTTTGACCATCGGCTTCATCTCGCGAGGAGGTCCCGGCAACATGGCCAGCGCGCCCCGATCGGTCAGGATGAGTTGCCCAGGTGCGGTGCCGTTGGGGTTCGGCAAGACCTCAGCGCCCTCCACCAGGTAAGCCTGCCGCAGATTGTTCTTGGCCATGGGCCGGTTGATTTGCCGGAAACGGGTAATCAAGACCGACTCCTGCTCGAGGGAAAGGATCAGCTGTCGACCCAGGGCAGCAGCAACGGCGTCACGGGTCACATCGTCCTCTGTCGGTCCCAATCCGCCAATCAGCACTAGAATGTGCGCACGCTCGAGCGCCTTGCGGATCGCCTCTGTCAGCCTGTCGCGCTCGTCACCGATCACCTGTTTGGTGACGACTTCTACTCCCAACAGATTCAGTTGCTCGGTCACATAGAGCGAGTTGCTGTCGACTCGCTGAGGAGTGAGCAACTCGGTCCCAATCGCGATAATCTCGGCGGATTTCATCTGGCTTCAACGGGGTCCGGAGGCTTCGTGCTACGAAGCCCGCCAGCCAGCTATGTTCGCATCGACCCGAAACAGCGCACTGTGAGTGGCTAGAATAACGGACCGCGAAGGAGAGAATGCCAGGCCAACCAGCCCCGGGCCCGAGAGGAACTGCTCTGGCGCCCTGGACTGATCGAGACGGATAATGCCGCGACGACCGCCAAGCGATGCGGCCACATAGAGCCTGCCTTTGGCGTCGAAGGCAAGCCCCTGAGGCCGCCCGAGGCCGCGAAAATAGGTATCAACTTCCCCCGCCTTGTTGATGCGATACACAGAATCAAAACTCGAGGTAGTGGGGCCTGTCACGAACAACTCGTCATCGGGTCCAAATGCCAGGTGGTAGGCGGCTATCGATGGCTCAAGAGTGGCAAACACATAAATCTGTCGCGAACGGCTGATCTTGAAAATCGTCCCACTGCGATCGCCAACGTACAGATTCTCATCGCGATCAAAGGCAATCCCGGTTGCGACTCCCATGCCTTCGACATAGACGGACATGTCTCCGGTCGAGTTCACCTGATACACAATTCCGTCATATCTACTGGAAACGTAGAGCAAGCCTTCGCGATCAAAGGCAAGGCCAGTGGGATTCATCAGGTCGGTTACAAATGGTTTTGAATTCTGGTTCCTATCGACTTTGTAGATGGAGACTGGCGACTTCTGTCCGCGCGCCCCGCTGAAAGTGCTGTAGATGTTTCCTTCTTCATCGACCGCCGGACTGGAGACCGGATGAAGACTGTCGGCAAATTCCACACCGATGTGGGTCTCGGTGGTGTCGCTTTCGAGAGCCCCGCTCGAAACCATCAGGTCACCAGCGACTGCCGACTCCGGGACACGGGCGATGATATACGAGTCGCCAGCAACAACCAAATGTGCGGATTGATCGCCTAAATGCACCACAGGCCGCCCTGCAGAAGCAAGATGAGTTCCCCTGATATGCAGTTCGCCACCTACGATTGCGGCGGAAGGCTCCACTTTCTCGATAGTAGGCCGCCCGTCCGGCTGATTCGAAGCCCGTTGTTTACTCGCCATAGTTAATAGAGTTTAAAGAAGCCGCCTACATACAAGATAAGCGCCGCATATAATCCTGCCCCTAGATCGTCGGCCACAATTCCGAGCCCTTCAGGGAAACGCTCCAATTTTCTGACCGGCCAAGGCTTCCAAATATCGAAAAAGCGAAACAGCACAAATGCGGCCGCAAAGCTCCGGGGGGCGAGCACGGTTGCACCACAGAGAGTCACCCACTGGCCCAGGACTTCATCCACCACCACCAAGCCAGGATCCTTACGTCCTACGGCCCGTGCTGTCGTGGGGGACGCCCAGATTGCAGGACCTACCAGGCACAACGTCAGCAGCAGGAACGCGACACGGCCGAGGCTCAGATACGAGTGCAGCAGATAAGCAAGAAGGATTGCGGCCAGAGATCCGATCGTTCCCGGTCCCCACGGGAAAAAACCACACCCGAACCATGTCCCCAGTATGATCCCGAGGCGGTTCACTGCAGAGGGCCTTCGTACTCCTCATGTCCCTCTAGATTTTCGAAATCTTCGGCTGTCTGAGCTGCCGGAATTGTGTATTTCTCAGTAGCCCAATTTGCTAAATCGATGGTTCTGCAGCGGTCGCTGCAGAAAGGCATGTTGGGATCCTTGATAGAGACTTTCCTCTTGCAAATAGGGCAGCGGATAGTAGCAGCCATGCCAATATTATGATCGAACGGCAGCCGGACGAACGGCTTGAGCCGGACGCGAACTTAAGATCGGAAATGGATTTTGATCTTGTCGACGGGAAACGAAACTTTGCTCTGGAAGGTCGATCAACTCACCCACAAGATCGTAATCGTGAGCTGCAGTGATGCGCACAGCCCGCAATTCCCCTACTCGAGGTTCGCCCGGTCCGAAATCGTTGATGTAGCAGAGGCCATCAATTTCCGGAGCCTGGGAGGCCAATCGCGCCTGCCACAATAAATCCGTCTCTGCCGAGACACCCTCGATCAGCACCGGCATTTCTTTCCCAATCAGCCTTTTGTTGCGCGCCAGAGAGATCCGGCGCTGCAGAGACATCAGCCTTCGCTTACGCGACTCTATGATTCGCCCCTCGACTTTACCGTCCAGGGCAAAACTGGCGCTCGTCTCCTCGTCGCTGAAGCTGAATACACCGAGCCGATCAAATTGAGCAATCTTAACAAAATTGCAGAGATCTTCGAAATCAGCTTCGGTTTCGCCGGGGAAGCCGACGATCATGCTCGTTCGTATGGCTACGCCCGGAATTGTTGTCCGAATACGTTCGAGTAACTTCAGGAAGATATCAGCATTCGCGCCCCGCCTCATGCGCTTTAACACCGGCCCGCTGGCATGTTGAAGCGGCATGTCGATGTATTTGACCAACGATTCGTGGGCTGCAATGGTATCGAGAAGGCGCTGGGTCACGCGGTTTGGGTAGGCATAAAGAAATCGCACCCACTTCGGTAACTCTGTCGGGATCCGCGCCAAACCGGCCAGAAGCTCGGCGAGACCATCTTTGAGGCCCAGATCCTCTCCGTAGCAGGTTGTGTCCTGCCCGATCAGATTGATTTCGCGAACTCCGGAAGCAAACATGCGGGTCGCTTCACTGATGACGCTTGCAAATCGACGGCTCCGGAACTGCCCCCGGAACTGTGGGATCACGCAAAATGAGCAGGGATGATCGCATCCTTCGGCGATCTTGATGTAAGCCGAATGGCGAGGAGTTGTGAACACGCGCGCCGTCATATCGTGATAAAGATAAGGCTCTGGAATAGCTTGTTTAGGCGTCAGGCCCTCACACAAGGCCGTAATCTTTCCGAGCTCATTGGTGCCGAGAACGGCGTCGACTTCAGGGATGTCCCGCTGGATATCGGAGCGGTAACGCTCGACCAGACATCCAGCCACAACCAGCCGCTGGGCCTTGCCTGTCTTCTTCAACTCGGCCATTTCCAGAATAGTGTCGACCGATTCTTGCTTGGCGGGATCGATAAAGCTGCAGGTATTGACGACAATCACGTCCGCATCCGACGCGAGTGGCGTCAACTCATGGCCGTCTGCCACCAGTTGGCCCATCATCACTTCGGTGTCAACCAGGTTTTTTGGACAGCCGAGACTTACAAATCCGATCTTCAAGAGCTGCTTATGTCCATTTGCAAAAGGATTCTGGCGGGTTGCGCCTAACCTTCAGAATAACAGGGAACTGGTCCATGCCGATTTGCAGACTAGCGGATAGCAGGTACCTTAATCGAGCCCGGCCCACAATCTTTCCGCGCAGGACAGGCAATCGGTTGCGGGCTGCTGCCCGTCGAATAGCAGATTTCAACGGCTTGCAGGTAACTGCCGGTACACGACAAGGCAATATCGGCATCCTGCAGACCGGGGTTCCCCTGCTCGAACGCCCCTCTGGTTTGGCTTCCCGTGATCAGCAGAGTAGCCTTCGGGGCGGCAAACTGGCTGGGTATGCGTAGGGACGAGAATAGCTTTCGGATAAGACCAAAGTAGTCGTCCGCACTGACGCCGGAACAGGTTCCGTGAGTAGTCCATTCATGTCCGATCAATCTCAGGCTGGGCATGATGTCGAGCATCTTCGACGGATCGCTCAGCCCGGGTGCCTGCGAACAATTCTGCGGCCCGCTGAGGCCATTCGGATACTCCGGCCATAATCCATGCACAACGAATCCGAAGTGTTTTGCACCCGTGCACTGATCGTCTGCCGGGTGGGAGTGGCAATATTCAGGCGACCAGGATAGTGTCAGCAGGTAATGATCGAAAGCACCGGACGACTGCCTGGCCCTGTGGTGATGACTCCTTGCCGAGAGCGCCCCCGAACAGCCAAGCGCCAGGAAGCAAATGATCCCGAGTCTGACGGGTTTAACGGAGTTCATCAATGAACTTGCGGATGCGGTCCAGACCGCGCTCTAATTCATGCATGGATGTGGCATACGAGAGGCGCACATGTTCCGTCGTACCAAAGGCTTCCCCCGGTACGACTGCAACGTGCGCTTTCGCTAGCAGCTCATTAGAAAATTCCAAAGCATTGTTTACTCGTCCGCTCTTAAAAGCCACGCTGATATTCGGGTAAGCATAGAAAGCGCCTTTCGGCATCACGATAGAGACCCCGGGGATTTGCTGGAGGCCAGCAACCACAAAATC
Source organism: uncultured Bryobacteraceae bacterium (assembly GCA_964245395.1). GTDB lineage: Bacteria > Acidobacteriota > Terriglobia > Bryobacterales > Bryobacteraceae > Bog-105. The sequence continues at coordinate 35,488 of CAXTMN010000015.1, read as the reverse complement.
GCGGCGTTTTCGGTACTCGGCCAGCATCTCCGGGACTGAATCCTGGGGTCCTCTCATGGCCTCTACGGCAGCTTTCTGAGCAATCGATGTCGGGTTTGACGTGCTGTGACTCTGCAGCTTCAGCATCGCTCCAATAATGGATGCGGGAGCGAGCGCAAAGCCAATTCGCCAGCCTGTCATCGCGTACGTCTTCGACAGCGAGCCCGCAACCACCACTGTGTCTTTCGCTCCGGGCGCGGAAGCTATTGAAAAAGGCCTGTCTTCGTAAAGAAACTGGCAATAGCACTCGTCGGTCATGAGGAAGATCTCGCGCTTCGAGGTAAGCGCAAAAATCCGCTGAAATTCTTCTTCAGGCAGCACGGACCCGCTGGGATTACACGGCGAATTGATGATCACCAGCTTTGTTTGCGGTGTCAGGCGCCGCTCGATCATCGCGGCCGTTACTTCGAAGGCGTTGTTTTCGTCGGTTTCGACGAAAACGCATTTGCCGCCCGCGTAATGGACGACGTCCTTGTACGTTACCCAATAGGGAACAGGGATGACAACCTCGTCGCCTGGGTTGACCAAAGCCTGAATCAAATTGAAGATTGCATGCTTTCCGCCAACGGTCACCAGGCACTCTGACGGCGTGTACTGAGTGCCAAAATCCGCGCGATGCCGTTCGCAGATGGCCTCGCGCAACTCCGGTGTTCCACCAGCATTCGTATATTTGGTGAAGTTGGCGGCAATGGCGTCAACAGCTGCCTGCTTGATGTTGGATGGCGTAGAAAAATCCGGTTCTCCAGCTCCAAAATCAACGATGTCCGCCCCTTCCCGGCGAAGCCGGTCCGCTTCGGCGGCTACCTTCAGCGTGGAAGAAACACTGATGGTCGAAATACGTTCGGCTATTTCCGCAGTAGCTTGCATAGTCTTCTTAATCTACTCTCCCGCTAAATCTCGCTCGCAGTCTCTCTGCCACTGCCGGTGGAACGAAGCTCGACACATCACCGCCAAGGGTAATCACCTCCTTGATCATGCGGGAGCTGATGAACGAAAATTCCTCCCCTGCCATCAGGAAGATGGTTTCGGTTTCAGGGCGCAACCGGCGATTCATCAAGGCCATTTGCAGCTCCGTCTCATAATCTGAGATGGCGCGAATGCCTCGCAGAATCACGTTGGCGCCGCGACGCGCCAGGTAATTCACCAGAAGGCCATCGAATGAATCCACTTCTACGTTGTCGAACTGAAGAGTATCTTCGCGAATCATGCCCACTCGTTCGGCTACAGAAAAGAGGGGCTGCTTCTGCGAATTGTTGAGGACCGCAACTACGAGCTCATCGGCTAACCGGCTGCCCCGTGAGATCACATCCAGATGGCCGTTTGTCAGGGGATCGAACGAGCCCGGATAAACGGCTCTTAGTTTACGGCCCGCCATAGAAGCTCGAGTGTAGCGGATTCGGACGACCCATGTGACATGGCCCGATTCGGCTTTAGCGTAGAAGACCGCGTATTGAGCTACTGAGCGAATCACGGACTTTTGCCGCCGGGAGTAGCCGCTCAAACAGTCCGAGGTCAGCGTCGATGGTAAGGTCGCGGTCAGTGACCTCGATGGTTCCCTTGATTGGCGTACCCATGAATCCCATTTTTGCGGAGATCGAAAACGATAGTGTTGAGCCCTGCCAGCTTCTCTGTTCTTCAACCAGTTGAATCGGCATCGTGCCGATCCCACGAAACAAATCGTCGAATGAGCGATCAACCAACTGCATGACCTCTTGCTTAGTTTTTGTGTGTGAGATGGTCATGCGCATGTGTGCTGATCCCAATTGTAGGACCTAAATCGTTCCGTTTATTAGCGGCTTAGGCTTGCAGTGCCGCCGAGATAGACGTGGGTGGCACGTCCGTGACTTTACGGATACGGGCTCCACGATCCATCGCTCCTACGCCGTTCCTCTTCTTCCTTCTTTTTCCGGTCTTTCTCCTTGGCTGATTCGCCGCCTTTGAAGTCGAGGAGAACTGTCACGTTGTGCGTGGAAGCATCGGCCGTGTAATCCGAATGCGTATTAGCGAGATTGTCGAAGTAGCCCTGCTCCTGGACTCGCTTCAAAAAGAAATCAGGGTAGTCAGGATTGAATGGTTTTCCAGGCTTCTCGCCCCAGAGCTTGGCCACCGCTGGCTCCGCGGTGGCATCCAGGCCACGAATGTCGAGCTTGTCAAAGTTGTACACCGCACCGGGTACCACGTTGTAAACCACATTCACTGCCCGTTTCTCATCGTCCGGCTCAGCATCTGCAGTGATGCTCGCATCAAGAAAACCCTTGCGTCGCAAACGGTGAAGCAGATCGATCCGGAAGTTCGTCACCTTGTCACCGTCGTATGTCTGGCCGGGCTTGAAGGAGATGTTTGACCGAATCTCGTCTTCGTCCAGGCCGTTGCCATGGAAACGAAGCGCGCCAAACTTGAAGACCGGCCCGTCTTTGATTTCAACTTTTACGATCACACCCAGGTTTGTCTTTGAGGGCTCCGTTTCCACCTTGGGGAAGGTTACCGCTGCATAACCTTTTGCCGCATAAAGTGGTTTGATGGCTCCATCGAGAATCAGCTTGAGTCGCATATCGGAGAGAGGGACACCGACAGCAACGCTATTCACTGCGCGCAGAATCGACCCCGTATCAACGGCCTGATTGCCTGAGACCACCACCTGGGAAATCGTCGGTGCAGGCGAGGTCGTCGTAAAGACGACTGCCAGTTCCTGCGGATCGTCGTTCGAAACCATGGACTTTACCGTTGTCGCGGGATCTTTCTGCCGAACGAAATCCTGAACCGCGCCGGTATATCGCTTCAGAACAGCTTCAGTACCTGGAATGCGGTCGGAGTAGAGATCGATGTGAGACTTGAGGTAGCTTTTCACCTCCTCAGCTGACACACCGAGCCGCTCGAAGCGCATGGGAAAGAGTTGCTCGTTTTCCACGACGTTGAAGGTCAGATCGTATGCCGGCGGGACAGAACCACTAAATCGAAACTCATCCGAGACATTACTGAAAAGTTCTGTCGAAAGCAACTTGCGGCGGCCTTCTTCGATGATGTCGGCGGTCACATGCTGGCCCGCTTTGAGACCGGTTTGTCTGACAATTTCCGCGGATCCGTACAGCCGATTGCCCTTAATGGCTACCGTGTGCAGTGTGCCGGGAGGCGGAGCAGCCTTCTTCACAGTGCTGGCGGTTGTCTGCGCCTCCACGGGTAGTGTCGCGACCAGCAACAAACATGACCAGGTAAGGACGGTACTGCAAATCCTCATACTTTTCTCTCTCCATCATAGATTCCTGGAGGAGCCGGACAGGGTACGGGGAAGCGATTACTTTGTTTTGATCTGCTCTTCGAGCTCGGTCACCCGGCGCTGAAGGGCACGGAGGCTCCGCACAAGTTCCGGTAGCCGCGAATAGGCAGCCGATGCCCGAAGCCACTCCCGTGAATCAAAAGCCGGAGAGCCGCTGACCACGGTACCCGCAGGCACATCATGCCCCACGCCCGATTGGGCCCATACGATGGCGTTTTTGCGAATCGTCAAATGACCGGATGATCCGGTCTGCCCGGCCATAATCACGTTCTCTTCCAACACCGTACTGCCTGCTAATCCTGTCTGGCCGCAGATAATGTTGTCTTCGCCAATCACGCAACCGTGACCGATCTGGCAGAGGCTGTCGATTTTCGCCCCGCGCTTTACCCGCGTCTCGCCAACGCTCGCCCGGTCAACTGAGGTCAAAGTCTGAATTTCAACATCGTCTTCAATTACGGTGATTCCCGTCTGAAGAATTTTGTTCTGCCGGCCGTCGTTACCCTTCGCGAAACCGAATCCATCGCCTCCGATAACCACCCCATTGTGAAGAGTGACTCGGTTGCCGATACGGGAAAACTCGCGAACCGACACATGCGAATGTGCTGTAAATCCGTCACCCACTATGCAGCCTTCGTAGATGACCGCGTGCGGATGCAAAACCACATCAGCCCCAATCCTTACATTTGCTCCCACTACTGCAAAAGGACCAATTGCTGGATTCTCCCCGATACTTGCCGTGTCATGAATGCACGCGGTGGGGTGAATGCCTGGCGCAGGCTTAGCACCGGTATAGAAAAACGTCAGAGCACGAGCGAAGTCATGATACGGGTTCGCCGACACGAGTGTGGCAACAACAGATTCTGCGATCGGTTCGGAGGCGATTACAGCGGCCGCTCGCGTCCCCTTCACCTTTGGTGCGTACTTCATGTTGGCAAGGAAGGTGATCTCGCTCGCACCTGCACGCTCAATGCTGGATACCCCGGTAATCACAGCCTCTGAATTGCCGCCCGACAGCTCACAGTTGAGCTTCCTGGCTAGTTCGCCGAGCGTGAACTGCGGCGCACCGCTCATCACGCCTCCGCAATCACTGGATTGCTGAGTTCACCGATGGCCGGGATCTTCACAGTCACCTGGTCTCCGGCTCTCAAGAATCGTGGTGGCTTCCGGACAAAACCAACGCCAGACGGCGTACCCGTGGAAATAATATCGCCGGGTTCAAGCGTGAACACGCTCGAAAGGAATTCAATAAGGTCGGGCACTTTGAAGATCAGTTCGCGAGTATTCGAATTCTGCAAAGTCTCTCCGCTGATCTCGATGGAGATGTCCAAATTATGCGGGTCAGAAATTTCATCTGCAGTGACAATCCAGGGTCCCATGGGCGCAAACGTATCGAAAGTCTTGCCCATCAGCCATTGCGTTGTCGCCCGCTGATAGTCGCGCGCAGTGACGTCGTTGATGATGGTGTAACCGAATACGTGATCACGCCAGTTACCGGCGGCAATGTGGCGGCCGCCCGTGCCGATGACCACGGCGAATTCAGCCTCATAATCCGGAGCTTGCGAAACTTTTGGAAGGATGATGTTGGCACCCGGTCCAATGACCGCGGTCGCGAACTTGTTGAAAATCGTTGGCACCTTGGGGATCTCTGTACCCGTTTCGATAGCGTGATCCCGATAATTCAATCCCACACAGATCAATTTTCGCGGCTTGGGGATGGGCGCCAGCAATTGAACCGCACTCATATCCAGCTGCGCATCCGGCGCCGCTTCCTGCTGAAACCGGGCAATTTTACTTAATCCGTCAGTTCCGGCTTCAATTACCTCAAGAACAGAGCTAAACCCGAGCGGGAAGAGGTCAATCACTCTACCGGATCCAGAAACGACACCCGGACGTGATTGGCCTTCCGCCTGAAAGGTGACAAGGCGCATGCTTGTCATCTTAGACCGGTCCTCTTTTCCTTTCCGGGCCGCTCGAGCCCGAACGTCCTATTTCAGTTCGATCTTTGCGTGATCCCCCAGCTTGCTCGGATCTTTCGCCAGATAAGCCCGGGCAAAATTGAAGGCCCGCCCGACAAAGTTTCCAGGTGAATCCCAATATTCCGCTTTTTCAACTTCGATCTTGAGCAGAGCCAGTTCCGGATCTTCCAATCCCTTGGGGAAAAAGGTTTTGTAAATGGGCTTCCAGAGCTCTTCGATTTTATTCTTATCGCGGATGAGTCTGGCTCTTCCAGCAGCTGAGATGTACTTGTTCTTGTCGGGATCGGAAAAAGCAACGTTGACCTGACGGTGATGCTCGGCTTCATCAACTTTGGGCGTATGTGCCGACGTGAAAAACCACAGGTCGCCATCGAATTCCACGTCTTGGACCGCCATCGGTCGGCTATGTAGAGAGCCGTCCTCCTCTACTGTCGTCAGCATCGCAAATCTGATGCCTTTCATCATTTCCGCGAGCTTGCCGATCTCGCTCTTATGATCTGCTGTTTCTTCCACGAATCAAGTCTCCTCAGGTGGGACTTCATCAATCAGAGCGCTGTTTCAAACGGATTCAGTCAACCGGATTGAGGAGCGTTCCGATACCCTCGATACCGATCACAACCTGGTCGCCGCTTTCGAGTGTGAAGGTGTCGGGAGGCACAATTCCAGTACCGGTCAGAAGAAAGCAGCCGTCCGGAAAGCTGTTCTCCCGGAACAGATACGAAATGAGCGTTTCTGGCGTACGCTTCATCTGGCTTAAGGTGATCTCGTCGAAGAAGCATCTCGCTCCGTCACGTATGATTTCCAAGCTGATTCGGGTGTTGCCGCTGAGAGTGTCAGGCGACACCAGGATACCCGGACCCAGCGCACAGGAACGATCGTACAGTTTCGCCTGCGGCAAGTAGAGCGGGTTCTCGCCCTCGATGTCGCGTGAGCTCATATCGTTGCCGATAGTATAGCCGATCAACTTTCCAGAGGGACTCAGGAGCAGAGCCAATTCAGGCTCGGGCGCATTCCATTTTGAATCTGATCGAATGTGAACCGCAGCTCCCGGTCCAACGACCCGATGTGGAGTGGACTTAAAAAACAGCTCCGGCCGTTCTGCTTCGTAAACCCGATCGTAAAAGGAACCGCCACCCGCCTTTTCGGATTCCTCCATGCGAGCCGTGCGGCTGCGGAAGTAGGTCACACCGGCGGCCCAAACTTCCTGCTTCGCGATAGGAGCAAGAAAGGCGCCATCCCCCGGGGGGGCAATTGTCTTCGTACCGGCGATTCTCGTTTCCAGCCAGGACGCCAGATCGTCGCGGCTGGTCAACTCCCCCCAGTCCTCCTCCAGCTGATACCACTTCCCGGACTGTTCCACAAAGGCAGCATTACTCGCACGGTAGAGTTTCACAGCGTGAGTGTACATCGGGCGCTGGAATCACGACGTGCGGGTTCGTGCAATCTCAGGCATCTCTTCCGAGGGACGCGTCAGCACGTTTTCAGGCTCCAGATACCATTCGGTCAGCCCTTCTTTCAGAATGGCCAATGCGTCGTCTGGAGTGTCTGCAAAACGGAACAGATTCAGATCTGCTTCGGCAATCACGCCGTGCTTGATCAGTGCCGGAAAATTCAAAACCTCGTTCCAGAATTGAGATCCATAGAGGACAATCAGGATCTTGCTTTCCAGCTTTTTGGTTTGGGCCAGCGTGAGGATCTCGGTAAGCTCATCCAGTGTGCCGAACCCGCCTGGAAAGACGACCAGGGCCTTGGCTAGATACGCGAACCAGAACTTCCGCATGAAGAAGTAGTGGAATTCGAAGGAAAGCTCTGGAGTGATGTATTCATTCGGGCGCTGTTCGAATGGCAACCCGATATTGAGCCCGATCGTCTTCCCGCCCGCCTCGTTAGCCCCGCGATTGGCCGCCTCCATAATGCCCGGGCCGCCTCCTGTGCAGACCACAAAACGGCGGTGGTTTTCGCAGCCGCCTTCCGCCTGGGCAGAGAGCGAGGCGCTCCACTTTGTAACCAGTCGCGCCAGTTCACGCGCCTCCTGGTAGTACCGGCTGAGCAGGCCCTGCTCGCTAATGCGCGCAGACCCGAAGAAGACAATCGTGTCTTGAATCTTCTCCTCATGAAAATGAGCCAGCGGCCACAGGTATTCGGAAAGAATGCGAAGCGGACGGGACTCGGCACTCTCCAGGAAAGCCTCTTCCCGGTAGGCCAAGGGGCGACGGCCCGACAGGTCCGGGTTTGGCTTCAATCTATTGTCAGTGGTAGACACCAGCACTAATTTTCGCATCGCCTCCCCGTAAACCGAGGGACAACGCGAACGATTGCCCACGCCATTGCTAAAATTCGGGCGATGCCTGGTCGCAACGTATTTACAGTATTGAGAGAGACTGCCCGGCTCCAGGGTGACCATGCAAGCCTGCACCAGCCCATTGGCTCGAAAGCGAAGCGGGAATATCAGGTCTACTCCTGGAATGACTGGGCCCGTATCTCCCGAGAGATCGCTGTTGGTCTGAAAACACTGGGGCTTGCAAAGGGGGAGATTGTCTGCGTCTTGAGCGAGACTCGAGCCGAATTCTACCTTGTTGATATCGGAATCATGGCCGGAGGAGGCGTTTCGGCAGCGCTCTACACCGCTTACCCGATGCCTGACCTGGCGAAGAACATAACCGGAGTGAAACCGAATTTCCTGTTTGACGAAGACGGGAAAACGCTGGAGGTACTCCGGCGTGAAATTGAACTGCAGGGAAGCGAAATGCCCGGCCATGTTGTCGTTATGTTGGGCGACGCACCCGCGGGATCAATCAGCCTGAGCGACCTGCAGGAACTTGGGCGGACCGCCGAGAGCGCTGACCCACACCTGTTCGAACGCGTTCAGAATGGGCTTTCACCGGAGGACCCGGCTATCCTCTACCTGACCTCCGGCGCCACCGGTGAGCCGAAAATGGGCCTGACCAGCCATGCGGCGATTCTGGCCAACCTCGATATGGGACCTGTGGTCTTACCCATCGGCCCGGAAGACTCAACACTCGTTTTTCTACCTTCGGCTCACATTGCGCAGAGGATTGTTCTCGAACTGGTGCCGATGCGCATGGGAACTCCCGTGTGGTTTTCGGAAAGTCTGGCGCGCCTGCCCTCAGAGTTGAAATCCATCAGGCCTACGGTCTTTCTCGCGCCTCCGCGCGTTTGGGAGAAGATGTATGCGACTATTCAGACCGAGTTGAAGAAACGCCCTGCAGCAGCACAGGCTGTTTTTCATCGAGCTTTGAAGCTGGGACGCAAAGCGATGCAATACCGGCAACGCAGTCAGCGTATCCCGCTCTGGATGACGCCGCTCCTACGGCTCGCAGACAAGATCGTCTTTTCGAAGGTCCGGGACCGGCTTGGTGGCCGAATTCGTATTGCTGCTTCCGGCGCTGCGCCGCTTGGCGCCGAACTTGGTGAATTCTTTGCGTCAATTGGCATGCCACTCGTCGAAGGGTATGGGCTCACGGAAGCGGGTATTCTCTGCTTCAACCCCCTGATTGGGCCTAAGCCTGGCAGCATTGGGAAATTGCTGCCGGGCGTGGAGGCCAAGGTGGGTGATGATGGCGAACTGCTGGTCAGAACTCCTTGCCTCTTTAACGGATACTACCGCGACGAAGAGGCCACCCGATCGGTTATCGAAGAAAACAACTGGTTCCGCACCGGCGATATTGCGGAAGTTGACAGTGAAGGCTTCTGGTATATCACCGGACGAAAGAAGGAGCTCATTGTCTCCTCAAACGGTAAAAAGATTTATCCTTCCCGGATTGAGAATTTCTTCAAGGTCGAACCTCTGGTCAGTCAAGTGCTTCTTATTGGAGATAAAAGGCCGTATGTGACTGCCTTGTTCACGCTGAATCCCAGTCAACTTCCCGATCGGCCGGATACGGGCAAGGGCCAAACGACTGCGAATAGTGCGGAATCCGAGCCGGTCAGGACTGCGCTAACCAAAGTTGTTTCTCGAGTCAATAAGCAATTGGCTGATTTTGAACGGATCCGCCGCTTTAAAGTTCTTGACCGAGAGTTCTCAATTGAGCATGGCGAACTAACACCAACGATGAAGATTCGACGGTCTCGCGTCTTAGAGATTCACAAAGCTCTTGTGAGCGAGCTTTACCTAGGGCGAGAAGCGACTGACTGAAGCGTAACTCTGCGGCAAGATCCGGTGAAATGGTCGAGGTGCTGTTTGTTTGAGTGTTCATGTTATGTCCCTTGAGCTAAGTAAACCTTTCGAGCTTTGTCCGATTTTTCGTGAACGCGTCTGGGGCCGTGAGAGCCTGCTGCCGTTCTTTCCCACTGCCTCTGGACAAGAACGTATCGGCGAAGTTTGGTACACCTTTGAGGAAAATTTTACGTCTCTCGGTAAATTTTTACGGGAAATAATCAGAGAAAATCCAGCTGTCTTAGGCACAGCAGCGGATCAGCAACATCCTGGGATTTGCCCGTTGCTGGTGAAGTTAATTTTTACGACGGAACGCCTATCGGTTCAGGTCCATCCGGACGATGAGTATGCTGAGCGCCATCATGGAAGTCTCGGCAAAACGGAAGCCTGGTATGTGATTGATTCAACCCCACCGGGCGAGGTGGCCATAGGTTTTAAGGAATCGCTGACTCCGGAGCGCTTTCGAGAGAGTATAAGCACGGGAGAGATCGAGCAATTGCTCGATTGGCGAAAGGTGGAAGCAGGCAACGTTATCTTTACTCCTGCAGGCACAGTTCACGCGATTGGAGCCGGGCTCACCGTGTGCGAGGTTCAGGAGAACTCTGACATTACTTACCGGCTCTATGACTATGGCCGTCCGCGAGAATTGCATTTAGATCACGGGATTGCCGTTTCAAAGCTCAGCCGCCATGAGACCGAGTGCGAGCCAAAGCGCCTTGACGATTGGCGTCAAGACCTGATGAACTGCGAGTACTTTCGCATGGAGCGCCTCCAGCCCAGGAAGAGCATCCGCTTACGCCAGGGCTTGGAATGCTTCCTGCTGCTTATCTGCGTTGACGGTTTTGGAACGATCGCCGATCAGCCATTCAAAACAGGCAGTGGATGGATGGTTCCCGCAGGGAATGCGGAGTTTGTTCTCAATGGACCCGGTAGTGAGTGGATTCTCACTTATAAGGCCCAGTCGCCTCTTAAGCTCGAAGCCTAGCCAGTTACCTTGTGAACGCCTGCAGCAGGATGGATATCTTAGACCACGTGGGAATGCTGATCCGTTTGCTGAGAACTCCGAAGTGTTCCCGTTCAATCTTGGCAAGAAGGCGCATGTAAATTTCCCGTAACGCCCAAAGCGATCGTCTGCTTCTCGGCTCAATCAAATCCAGAAGAGTGGCTGACTCCAGATAGTAGGCTGACGCACGATCTGCTTCGCGCCTCATCAGCCGGCGGAAGGCCTCATTTTCCCTGCCGCTCAGAAGCTGTTCTGGAGCGACGCCGAAGGCGTTGAGATCTTCGACAGGCAGATAGACACGATCAAGCTCGGCGTCCTCCCTAACGTCGCGGAGAATGTTTGTTAGCTGGAAAGCGACTCCGCACTTTTCTGCTAGAAGCAGAGCGCGAACCGACGTGAAGCCGAAGATGTGAATGACGGTGAGACCTACCACCGAAGCGACCTGGTAGCAGTAACGGTACAGCTCATCAAAGGTCTGAACGCGCCGGGGTTCCAGATCAGACGTAATGCCATCGATCATTTCATGGAAGAACCGGTGGGGAATGCCGTACCGGAGGACCGTATCGTGAAATGCCGGCCAGATCGGGGCGCTCGCCACATCACCGCCCAGCGCTCGGTCCAGTTCCAGGCGCCAGAGTGCAATCGATTCTCTGACCTTCTTCTTGTCAGCCGTGGGATTGTCGCTCAGGTCGTCGCATTGGCGCATAAAAGCATAAATTGCACACATTGCCAGGCGTCGTGGCTTGTCCAGCAGGAGAAACGAATAGTAGAAGTTCTTGGCTCGGGCACGGGCGATCTGCTGGCAATGGCGGTAGGAATCTTCTAGAGAGAAGGCCGTCAAAACGGAATCAGTCGCGGGAGGCACTGAAGAAGAATACCAACGCGCTCCGTCTTCGAAATGTGTGGCCGTTGCCGGAGGACGTCGTAATCGAGCAGCTTGATCTTTTCGAGGATCTTCAATCCACCCTGGCTGAAGAGATCGAGATCACAAGCTAAACGCCGGTCCACCTGCTCAATCAAGGGCAGCCCTTTTCGAAAAAGATCCTCTGCTACCGAAACGGCCTCGGCCATGACGGAGCGGAAGGCCTGATTAGTCTCGCCGCGAAACAGCTGGTCAACTGTGCAACCATGCTTGCTTAGTAAAGTGAGAGGCAGATAGACCCGACCTTTTTGCAGGTCAACAGACACGTCTTGCCAGAAGTTCGCCAGCTGAAGAGCCGTACACGTCCAATCGGAAAGGCTCTGCCGTTCGGCATCGCGGTATCCGCACAAGTATAAAACTAAGTGTCCGACCGGATTGGCAGAGTGAACGCAGTAATCTTGTAAGTCAGCAAAATTCGCATAGCGGGTGACAGTCTGGTCCTGTTCGAAGGCGCGAATCAGCCGGTCGAAGGGTTCCTGAGGGATGCTGTGACGGTTCACCGTGTCCCGGAGTGCTACGAAAACTGGATGAACAGTTTGGCCGCGGTACATTGCTTGCAGTTCCTCGCGCCACCAAGCCAGCAAGCGAAGACTCTCGGCAGGATCTTCGATCTCATCACCCAGATCGTCAGCCCACCGGCAGAAAGAATAAACATTATAGAAATCCTGATGCAGCTTTTTTGGCAGCAGGATGCTGACTACATGGAAGTTTTCATAGTGGCTGGTGGCAAGCCATCGCGTATAGGCGAAGGCGTCAGGAAGGGAATAGGCCGCTGTGTCCGGAGAGGCCTTGCTGACGTAGTCTTTGGGTTGAAGGTGCGCGACAGCCACAGAACGTCTTAACTGACTGCAGTCTAGGGGATAATCGCCGTCTTGATTTGGCCGTTCTTCTTGTGAGCGAGATCCGCCAGGACCTGGGGCAGTTGCTGAAGTGGCTCTTCGTGATTCACCATGTGACTGGCGTTGATCGTCCCATCTGCGATCAAATCAAGCGCTCGCCGCATGTGTGCCGGTGTGTGATGGAAACTGGCTTTGCAAGTGATTTCCGAGTAATGCAGCAAGGCCGTGTCCAGGCCTACCACAGTTCCTGTCGGACAGCCTCCGAAAAAGTTGATTGTCCCGCCCTTGCGAACCAGTCGCGTCGCGAGTTCCCAAGCTAGTGGCTGGCCAATTGCCTCGAGCACGATGTCAGCGCCTCGACCGCCTGTGCGGGTCTTCATTTCCGCAAGCATTGAATCGGTGTTACCCATTAAGATCCCTTCGTCCGCACCAAGCATCAGTGCCCGATCGATCTGCTCAATCCGGCGAGCAACAACCAAAACACGGGCTCCATAAGCGTGACGGGCCATCCGCACAAACATCAAACCAATGGGACCTAATCCCATCACGGCAACTGTGTCACCGGGTTGGATACCCGTTTCGTCCAGACCGCGCAGAGCGCAAGCCAACGGTTCGGCCAAAGCGGCATCCCTGTAATCGAGATGCGGCGCGATCAGATAGGTATTCTTCTGGACGATGCGGGCGGGAACGCGCATAAACTCTGCATAAGCGCCGTTATTAAACAGAAGATCCTCGCAAAGATTAGGCTGGTTGCGGCGGCAAAAGAAGCAGACCTCGCAGGGTGCAGAATTGGCGGCAACAACCCGCTGTCCCATCTTGAACTTGGTAACACCCTTACCCAGCCCAACAATGTCGCCCGCCATCTCGTGACCAAAAAGGGCTGGAGGTTGAATCATCTTGGCGTGGTACCCGCGGCGAAATACTTTCACGTCAGTACCGCAGGTCAAAGCAGCCCGAATCCGAACCAGAATTTTCCTGGGCCAACCGCGGGCACAGGAACTTCTTCCAGGCGTACGTCTTCTTTACCGTATAAGACCGCTGCTTGCATGGAGCTGCTGGACATCAGGCGCTCTCCTGAGGATGAACAACTACTTTTAATGATCGTTCACTTGGATTTTGCGCAATATAAATTCCTCGATTGATGTCGCCGAGACTTACGCGATCTGAAATCAGATCCTCTAATGGCAGCTGACGACTAAAAACAAGGTCTGCTGATTCTGCTTGGAGATCCGCATCTGCACTGTACGAACCGAATAGTACTCGCTCTCCGACGCAGATATCAGCACCCGAAATCTCCATCCTCTCAGCAGCGGACGTTTGAGCAAACAGCAATATCCTCGCGCCAGGACGCGTGATCTTCAGGGCCTGCTCGACTAATCCTTGGGCATTTGTTGCCAGGATGGCGGCATCAACACCCCGGCCTTTGGTCGCTTCGAGAATGGCATCGGTCAGTTTAGGGTCGCGGGGATCGTAGGCTGAAGCACCATAGCGGCCGGAAAGCTCGCGCCGAAAAGGAATTGCATCGGTGGCCAATACACGCGCTCCTGTCCGGCCCGTAAGCATGGTGAAAATCAGGCCGATCGGGCCCTGCCCGAGTATAGCCACGGTATCGTCCGGCGTTAAATTCAATAGCCGCACACCTTTCAAGCACGTATTCACCGGTTCCACCCAGCACGCCTGATCGAAGCTAACGCCCTCAGGAATCAGTTCCATTCCCCGGTCTACGACCCAATCCATCACCCGTACACATTGCGAAAATCCGCCGCCTGCCGGCTCGAAACCTGCCGTGACACCGACTCTCTTGTAGAGAGCACATTGTGCGTACAACCGCCGATGGCAGTAAAAGCAGTCCCTGCAAGGCACATGGTGAAATACAATGACACGATCGCCTTCGCGATACCTGACCCTACTGCCCGCGGCCACAATTACTCCAGCCGTTTCATGCCCGTAAATCCTCGGGGGAGCTAATAGATTCTGTTCTACCTTTTTGAGGTCGGTGTGACAGATGCCACAACTTTCGACCCGAATTAGAATCTCGCCTATGCCCGCCACCGGGGTGGGAACGGACTGAACAGAGACTCGCCCTTCGCCGAGGTACACCGCTGCTCGCATAAAGCTAGGAATTACACGAGTCTTCCCTAAGTTCGTCGCCCGATTTAATTCCGCAACTGACAAGAAACTCCCCCAAACACATGGCTGCCCCTTTAGCCCGGCGCTTCAATTTGAGCAATTCCGGAACTAACTTCGGATGCCTTGCAGCATATAACGCAATTTTCCCACGCATTATCCGCCCATCCACATCACGCATATCGTTCAGATTTAACCGGAACGATTCATCCGCGCGATCACTAACTACTTTGATGCAGATGAAGGGTAATCCGGCGCGTTTTGCTTTCGTTGCTACCCCGGATGCTTCCATGTCTAACGCGATAGCTTCAAATCGAAGCAGCGCTTGCTTTTCAAGAGAGTTAATCGCGATCCGATTCTGGGTGATAATTCGTCCACGAACAAAGTCCTGATCACTGTCCACTGTTGCACAGCCAAACCTCTCTCCCGTGTCGGTTTCGAGTACCTCGTCGGCAACGATAATCGCTCCGTCGTGGAGCCGCGGATCAAGCGCCCCGCAGTACCCTACGCTGACTACTGCTTCCAGTTTAGAGGCTGAGAGATCAGCAGAAGTCACGGCGCGAATGGCTATTTCCACAGCCCGGCCCGCGAGAGTTGGACCCATTCCGTTAGCCACTAACAGCTGACGCTGCCCCTTCCACACCCCCTCCCAAGCATAATCAAGAGGCCATTTCAGCTCGCGCAAGCCAGTTATTTTTTGAGCAAAGGGCTTTAATTCAGCAGCCTCGGATGCCACGTAGAGTATCGCCATCCGCCTAGCAGTATCCATTCGACTGAAACCAGTCAATCGCCCGGCGCAAGGCAGCATCAACCGGCCCGGGGTGGAAATCTAAGTCCCGCGTTGCCTTTGCGTGTGTCACGAACATCTTCTTGCGCGCCATCTTGACGGCCTCTAATGGCGCCATCGGTTCCCTACCGCTTACCTCTGCCCAGCCTGTGGAAATGACTGCGGCAGCGTACGCAACGCTGTAGGGAATCTGCAACTTCGGAGCGGTCTTGCCAGTAATGGCAGCCAAGCGGGAGAGAATATCCTGGAGGGTCATGTTTTCGCAGCCAAGGATATAACGCTCGCCAGGTTGGCCGTGTTCTGCGGCCAGCAGATGCCCTAGCGCGGTATCGCGAGCATCGACCAAATTCAGACCGGTGTCGATATAAGCGGGCATTTTATCCCGAAGAAAGTCCAGAACGATTTTTCCCGTTGGCGTCGGTTTCCAATCGTGATCTCCGATCGGCGCCGTTGGGTTCACGACGATCACCGGAAATCCACTCTGTGCCTTTTCGAGAGCTACCTGTTCAGCAAGCCACTTTGAACGTTTATAGTGGCCACTCATGTCGGAAATCGACGCGGCTGTCGTTTCATCTCCATCGCGGCCAGGCGGCATACCGATGCAACCGACAGTGCTGGTATAAACAACACGCTCGACGCCAGCACGTTCGGCAGCATCGAGAATACTACGTGTGCCGGTCACGTTTGAGTCGTAGAGCTCTTGCGGATGTTTGGCCCAGAGCCTATAATCGGCGGCTACGTGGAAGAGAATCTCGCAGCCTGCCGCGGCGTGAGCGAGAGACTCGGGATCACGAAGATCACCGGTAACACGCTCAGCATCTAGTTCCCGAAGCTGAGATGTCGGACGGCAAAGAGCCCGAACCCGGTAGCCTCTTTCCGTGAGCAGATGAGCAACATGCCAACCCAAAAACCCGGTCGCGCCCGTCACCAAAGCTTGGGGCAATGGACCTGGTCAGTCTACTTCCTGAGAGGCGCTGGCCTTCAAGAATGTAGAGAGGGCTAAAAGAGGGAAAGTATTCCGGTACTCGACGTAGTTCAAATAGAACACACGCGGAAAACCTGTTCCGGTGCAGTAGTTCTCGTCCCAGGTTCCGTCCGAGCATTGAGACCGGACGAGGTAATCGACGCCATTATAGAGGCTCTCGCTTCGCATATCGCCGCCAGCAACCAGAGCCAAGATAGCCCAGGCGGTCTGGGAAGGCGTGCTCGGGTTAGGCATGTAACGGCCTTCGTCGTAGCTGGAGCAACTTTCACCCCATCCACCGTCCGGATTCTGATAGGCGCGAATGAATTCCAGGCCGCGCTGAACTGACGGCTCGTTCTCGTCGACCCCTGCCGCGCGCAATCCGCGTAAGGCGAGGAATGTTCCATAAATATAATTGACGCCCCAACGGCCATACCAGCTGCCGTCAGCCTCCTGCACCTGGAGCAGGTAATCAACGCCACGCCGGACAGCGGGGTGAGCCGGTTTCAGGCCCCCGAGCAGAAGAGCTTCCAGAACCCGTCCAGTAATGTCTGGACAGGATGGATCGAGCATCGCGTTGTGATCTGCAAAAGGCACATGGCTCAGAACGCTCCAATCGTTGTCTACATCGAAAGCCGCCCAGCCACCATCCTTGCCTTGCATAGACAGGAGCCAGTTCATCGCCCGACGCTCGCACTCACTTTGCTTACGCCGATCGGAAGCCTCTGCCTTTTTGAGCGCAAGCAGAACCATGGCTGTATCGTCTACATCGGGATAAAACGCGTTATTGAACTCAAACGCCCAACCGGAAGGCTCGATTTTAGGACGCTTGCCGCACCAGTCACCTTTTCGGCGTACTTCCTTCGACAGCATCCAATCCGCACTCCTGCGCAGATCATCATGAGGCGGATTCTGGGTCTCACCAAGGGCGTAAGCCGCAATGGCTGTATCCCAGATTGGCGAGAAACAAGGCTGCATGTAAAAACCACGTGCCTTGCTGTCCACCATTAAATAGTTAAATTGCTTTTCCGCCTGGATGCGATACGGATGGTCGGCTCCATAGCCCAGGACGTCGAGGGCCATTACCGCATATTGCATGGAAGGATAGATAGCTCCCAGGCCATCAGAGTCTTCAAAGCGCTCAATCATCCATTCAGCGCATTTGCGAACGGCGTACTTCCGTACGAACTTAGGACCGAACTGCTCCCATTTCTTCAAGAAGCGATCAAGAGCCAGGAAGCAATTGCGCCAGCTAAGAGAGGTCAGATCGCGCTCAGGCATCATCGGAGCGCCAGGCAGGAAGAGTTCCTTCAAATTGAAGCCGGCCGGAACGGGACGCCTTGGGTTAGCGGAATGGACGATGGCGAGAGCAATAACGATCGCCCTCGTCCAGGAGGACATCTGGTAGATGAAGTTGAACGGAAGAAGAATGATTTCAGGCGGAATCGACGGGCAAGCGGCGCGTGGGAATAAGTCGAATAAACTCAGGTTAATACGAACGTAACTATTAGCAGCTTGTAGTCCGCCGAGCTCCAAGATGCGCCGGCGCAGATGTTGCATGCGTACATCTCCGACCGGAATCCCAGCGACCTTTAGAGCAAAGTAAGCTTTGATGGACGCATTGATCTCCGAGGGGCCGTTCAGGTAGATGTTGAACCCGCCGTCCTCAAGCTGGCGCTCGAAGATCGAGCTTACCGCGCGTTCGACCTTGGCACGCGTAGGCGGGTTCCAAACACCGTTCACAGGAGGATGAAGCCAAAGCTCCATCAGAATGTAATCAGATTCCAGCGTGGTGTCGGCCCGTAAGTCGGCCCACCAGTAACCTTCAGCGTCTTGTCGTTGGAGGAGCGATGACGAGGCTTTCCCGATCGCATCCGCCGCGGCATAAGTAAGCGATTCAGCAATCTGCAGACTTGACTTCATCGTTAAGCTGACAAAAAGTTAGTTTAAACGCGGACCGTATGAAGACGAGGAGTGAAATTCTCCAGATCTGACGGCAATGTAAAGCGAACGTCCTCTTCTTTTATTTCTACTTCTTCAAGATCGCGAAATCCCTGGCCTTGCAAGTGGTCGATCAGTTCTCTTACGAGATGTTCAGGGGCGGAAGCGCCAGCCGTGACGGCCACAGTATCAACATTATCCAGCATCTCCGGCTGGACTTCGCTGCAGTCATCCAGCAAATACGCGGGAACACCGGCCTTTTGGCAAACTTCGACCAGGCGTCTGGAATTTGAGCTATTTTGGGAACCTACAACCAGCAGAGCCCCACACAAGGGAGCCACTGCTTTGACGGCGAGCTGGCGATTTTCGGTCGCATAACAGATATCCTGCGTTTTTGGGCCGGCAATCTTGGGAAAGCGCTCGAGTAGGCGGGCGACTATCTGGCTGGTCTCGTCGAGGGAGAGTGTCGTCTGAGTCAGGTAAACAACCCGCTCAGGATCCTTAATCTCCAACCGGTCCACGTCCTCTACATCAGACACCAGAATGGTGCTCTGGGGCGCCTCACCCAAAGTTCCGATGACCTCGTCGTGATCGCGATGTCCAACCAGGACAATAGTATAGCCTTGTTTTGCGAAACGAACTGCCTCCTGGTGCACCTTGGTAACCAGCGGGCAAGTAGCGTCGATAACTTGTAAACGCCGCTCTTTGGCTTCAGCCCGAACAGCGGGTGAGACGCCATGAGCGCTGAAGATAACGCGGGCGCCTACGGGAACCTCGGAAAGCTCCTCAACGAAAATGGCTCCAGCGCCGCGAAGCTCTTCGACAACGTGACGATTATGAACGATCTCTTTTCGGACGTAGATCGGGGCCCCATAAAGATCGAGAGCTATGCTCACAACGTCAATCGCACGGACCACTCCCGCGCAAAAACCACGAGGTTTTAAAAGCAGAATTTTCTTGGTACTGCCACTAGCCGGGAGGAAATCGGTGGGCGATGTGTTCTCGTATGCGAGACCAGTAAGTGGCATAGGGAAACTGCTTAAGTATAACAGTGACTTGAATTTTGGGGCTAGCCGCAAGCCCTTCAGGCTTCGAGTTCGATGATCTCCCCGACGTTCAAAGCGCGAAGAGATGCCTCCACTTCGCTCCGGTCGGCTACGACCATCCAGATCATCCCAGCGGGATCAAGCAACTGCTTTGCGCAAGCCTCCAGTTCGCCTGCGGTGAGAGCCGAGACCTTCCCGACATAAGAGTCGTAGAAATTGAGCGGCAGACCTAACTGGAGGAGGTCACTATACAAATTACCAATCGAACTCATCGTTTCGTGGGAGCCGGGCAGTTCCAGGATTTGCTGCTGCTTGACCTTATCTAGTTCGTCGTGCCCGATGGGCTTAGCGCCTGTAATACCGGATAATTCCTGTAATATTTCGGAAATCGAATCGGCGGTTTTATCACCCTGGACAGAGGCGTAGGCGAGAAAAGGACGCTGGGCCCGAGCGCCATAGAGCAAGGAAGCGGCTCTGTAAGACCAATGTTTGTCTTCCCGGAGATTCATGTTGAGGCGCGCTCCGAACGTCCCGCCGAAAACGTTGTTCATCGTTTCGAGGGC
>CAXTMN010000015.1:13966-15820 GCA_964245395.1 uncultured Bryobacteraceae bacterium | reverse complement strand
GCTTATTGACCAGATAGATGGCAGGCCTGGCTGGACGTGCGACCGGCGGCAGCTTCTTTGCGGGGACCGGCGCGGCAGCCCAGCCGCCGAAGAACTTCTCCAGACGGGGTTTGATCTCGTTCACCGTCGTGTCTCCGACGACGATCAAGGTCGCGTTGTTTGGACGAAACCAAGCAGAGTGGAACCGCGACATATCGTCCGGCGTCAGCGACTCAACTGCAGCCTCTGTTCCGGAGCCTGTTAAGGGAACGCCATAGGCGTGGTCCGGTCCGAACAGAACCGGGGGAAGCGCCCGGAGAGCCATCTGAAGGGGCGTAACTTTTTCGTTAGCGATAGCGGCCAATTGGAGCTTTTGCTGACGCTCGAAATCCGCGGTGGGAAAGCTGGGATTCAGAGTAATATCGGCGAACAGGTCGAGCGCGTCGTCCAGATTGTCTTTCAAGGCTGACAAGAAGACGGTAGACATGTCGAGGTTCGACCCGGTACTGAGCTGTGCACCCAGCATTTGTACCTCGTCGCTAATTTCAAGCGCAGTCCGGCGGTTGGTCCCGCCGGTCAGCAAAGAAGAGACAAGGCGGGCGGTACCAGGAACAGTAAACTGATCGGCTGCGTATCCGGCGTCAATATCCAGCCAGAGATTGACGGTGGGAACGTCGTGCCGCTCAGCCACGATGATTCTCAGTCCATTTGCCAGGCGCTGCTCGTTAAGAGGAGGGAGCTTTAGCTCGTGAGCCTGCCCTATCAAGGGGAGCTGAGTGCGGTCGGTAGCCTGGATGGCATCTTTGCTTTCTAGATACGGGTTCACCTCAAGGGTGTAAGCGCCATCCGAAAGCCAGGTAGCCGCAGCTTTGCCGATCTCGCCCGGCGTGACATGATCAAGCCGCCGCAGTCTCTGACGATAACCGTCCGGAGTACCGAGATAGGTCTGGCTGGAGGCAAGAATGTCTGATTTGCCCCCAAAGCCGCCGATACGCTC
Source organism: uncultured Bryobacteraceae bacterium (assembly GCA_964245395.1). Taxonomy (GTDB): domain Bacteria; phylum Acidobacteriota; class Terriglobia; order Bryobacterales; family Bryobacteraceae; genus Bog-105. The sequence goes on along the minus strand of CAXTMN010000015.1, from coordinate 14,844 downwards.
CACGCCGCGGACAAAGCTGGCATACGATTGCGTTTTGATGCGATCGAGTTCGCGCTGCGTAGGGCCGTTATCGAGAAATCGCTTTAGTTCTTCGTCAATTGCGGCTTCGACTCTCTTACTGTTTTCCCCTTGAAGCGCGGTGGCCACAATCACAAACTGGCTTCCGATCTCTCGCTCATCGAGGTAAGCGGAGACTTGGGTGGCAATCTGGTCGTCATAAACAAGGCGCTTGTACAACCTGGAGTTCTTTCCGCTCGACAGTATGGCCGCAGCCAGCCGAAGATGATCGGCCGCTTCGGTTCCGTACCCGGGAACGTTCCACAATTTGTAGAGACGTGCCTGAGGGACGCGGTCGGAAACAAGTTCGCGGTGCTCACCATTCATCTTGGCTACCCAGGATCTCTGGTGGGAGATAGGCGGGCCGGGCGGGATTTCGCTGAAATACTGTCCCGCTTTCCGCTGCGCCTCGGTCGCCGTAAGATCTCCGGCGAGCACCAGCACGGCATTAGAAGGAGTGTAATAGGTCTTAAACCACTCGCGGACATCCTCGACCGAAGCCGAATCGAGATCCTCCATCGAGCCGATTACGGTATGAGCGTAGGGATGGCCGGCCGGATAGGTCGATCTGACGACCAGATCCTCGACAATGGCGTACGGCTGATTGTCCCCCTGGCGCTTTTCGTTTTGGACCACACACCGCTGAAGACCAAGAATTTCCTGGCTGATGGTGCTGTAGAAGTGACCCATCCGGTCAGATTCGGCGAAGAGGGCGTAATCGAGCGCTGAAGTAGGAACGTTCTCGAAATAGTTGGTCCGGTCTTCGCTGGTGGTGCCGTTGAGATCTGTGGCTCCGATACGCTCCATGGCCTCGATATAGC
>CAXTMN010000015.1:11671-13956 GCA_964245395.1 uncultured Bryobacteraceae bacterium | reverse complement strand
TGCAGCCGAACATGAGGTGTTCAAAGAGATGGTCAAACCCAGTCTTCCCCTGTTTTTCGTTTTTCGAACCAACGTGGTACCAGATATTGACGGCAACGACGGGCGTCTTATGATCTTCGTGAACGACGACCGTAAGACCGTTATCTAAAGTGAACTGCTCGTAGGGAATAACCAGATTAGAGAATTGCATTACGGCTTGAAACCGCCACGATAGCAGACGTGGTTTGATTCCGGCCGATGCTGCAGCTCACCCTCGCACGAGGGCGGCAGAGTGTTGCCCGAGCAATCCGGTCAACGTTGCCAGGAAGTGAGCCTCTGCAACCGGCTTGATCTCAATCTCCAGAAAGGCGACCTGCAGGCCCTTGAAGACCGAATCAGTATCTCGAGGGAAATTGATGCTGTCCTTTTCGGTGGTGACAAGAATCTTGGCTCCGTGCATGCGGGCCTGGTGAGCGAGTCGGGTCAGTTCCCGGGTTTTATACCGGTGATGATCGTCGAATTGCCATTGGAAGACTACGTCGAGCCCGAGACCGCTGAGTGTATTGAAGAAGTTCGCCGGATTTCCCAGCCCGCAAAAGGCGGCGACCTTTTCTGACGACAGCCTGTCGAGCGGTAAGCCCGTGCTGTAGTCGCGCCAGCCTTTTACCTGCAGGTCGGCGCGGAATATTGGAGCATGAACGTTATATTGGCGAATCCCGGCACAGATGGCGTTGTATCCAGCTTCGGAGCCCGCACGAGTCACGACAATCATTTGCGCGCGATCCAGTGCTGGGAGCGGTTCGCGAAGACGACCAGCGGGAACGGCATGGTATTCGCCGAAAGGGTCCAGTCCGTCGATGAGGACAACATCAAGATCGCGCTTCATACGGGCGTGCTGAAAGCCATCGTCAAGGAGGAGGACGCTGGTGTTTGGAAGGCGATTCAGTAAGACTTGAGCCGTTTCGTACCGATCGCTGCCGATTCCGACCGCACCTACTTTGGAGCGAAGGAATATCTGGGCTTCATCGCCGGTCATGGCAACGCCCGCTCTGCTGCCAATGGGCAGAATCATGCTCGCCTCGGGAGAGCCACGCCTGTATCCGCGTGTAAGAATCGCAGGCGAATAGCGGAGAGCTTTCAGTTGCGAAGCGAGATAGACGGTGAACGGTGTTTTACCGGAACCGCCGACGGTGATGCCGCCGATGCTGATGACAGGAACTCCCAGGGGAGAACGGGCTTTTGCGCGGATCAGCGAGCGGCGTCGCTTGATCTCTCCTCCACGAAGCCACAGGTGAGCGAGCCCGTTTAGGAGCAGAGTTGTGAGGAGGCTTCGCGGAGCTCTGTTATAGGAAGCGAAATAGACGGTAGCCAGTTTGTCTGCAATCTGAGTGGAGGCTCCACGCTTTGATTTGACGAGCTGTTGAGCTCGGACGCCCAGAGCCTTAGCGCGCTCCTCATTACGAAGAAGCTCGTGGATCGCTCCATACAGAGTAGTTTGGTCAGAGATTTGGACGACGGCATTCGCATGGAGGAAGTCGCGGGTTATTGCTGCAAAGTTCTGCATGTGAGGACCAATCACAATGGGTGCGGCAGCAGCAGCCGGTTCGATGATGTTGTGTCCTCCACGCGGTGCAAGGGAACCGCCGACAAAGACAACGCTGGCGAGCGGATAAAGATGAGCGAGTTCGCCAATGGTGTCCAAGAGCAAGACTCCGGGAAGAGTTAGATTTTGCTGGAGGCTAGCCGCCCCGATCGATGCGGTTCGGCGAACAAACGACAAGTTACTTTGGCCTAGCTTTTGGGCGACCACGTCGAAGCGAGCAGGCTGGCGCGGCGCAAGAATTAGCAGCAGACCCGGGAAGTCCGGTGCGAGCTTCTGGAAGGTGGCGATGACCAGATCGTCCTCGTCGATGAAATGCTGCTTGAAGCTGCCGCGCTCATTGGGTCCCGCGGTGCTGGCCGCGATCCAGATCTGTTGAGCGCCGAAGGTGTCCACGTCGAGGGAATCAAAGCTAGTTGCGACGTCATACTTCAGATTGTTTTCAAGAGAGCTCTTCGATTCGGGCACTCCCAAGAAGACGTAGCGCTCCCGATCGGTCGGGCTTTGGACCAGGACGATATCGGCCAGAGCGAGAACCGGTCGAAAGAGTCTGCTCCATTTCCGGTAATGCGGCCACGCCCGGTCTGAGATCCTGCCGTTCACGACCGCAATGCCACAACCCGCCTGGCTGGCTTCAAAAAAGAGGTTTGGCCAGATCTCAGTCTCGAGAATCACCAGGAGGCGGGGCCTGAGCGCAGTCAGTGTC
>CAXTMN010000015.1:10243-11661 GCA_964245395.1 uncultured Bryobacteraceae bacterium | reverse complement strand
TAGCTGCTGCTTGCAAAGCATAGATTAGTCTATGGTTTCAAAGAAACCATCGACCAATCCGGAACACGCCCGGGCAGCGGCCTTGCGCCCGGCAACTGTCGATGTAGAAAGATAGATCGGTTTGTCCGGCAGCTGTTGACGGAGAGCCTTGAGCAGCGCCACGGCCGACATCACTTCACCAACGGAGACTGCGTGCAACCATATAGAACCGGATTTCGTCCGAGTGAATACTGGCGGGAGCACGCCGAGGCGTTCGAGAAAATAAGGGCGATACTCACGGCGGCTCACGAGGCGTACGAAGAAGTAAAGAACGACCAGAGGAAAGCAAACGATCTGGAGTAATCGGTAGGGGAGAAGGGTGATTCCAACAGCTCGATTCGTGATTTTGAGTATAGCTATGGGGGTGGCGCTCACCAACGTATGGGCATTCAGTGAACGGCCATTTCAGGCCGGACCTGCTGAGAGCTATGCGCATCAAGGAGCGAGTGGAGTGACGGTGGGGGCAAAAGCATATGACACTCCCGAACTGGTGGGAGAAGTTTTCGGGAAGGTTGCATTGCTCCAGCACGGCGTTTTACCGGTGCTGGTAGTGCTGGAAAATAAGGGAAAGAAGTCGCTCGATCTTCAATCGTTAGAGGTGAACTTGGTCGCCTCCGATGGACGGCACGCGATGGCGATCAGTCCAGACGATGTGCCGTTTCTGGGTACGTCCGCGAAACGCCCCAACAACGTTCCCCTGCCCATTCCGCTGCCTAAAAAAAAGAATTCACTAAACTCGCCCGAGATTTCGGCCCGGGCATTTGCGGCGAAGATGCTGCCACCGGGAGAATCAGCGAGCGGATTCTTCTATTTCGAAGCACGATCTGAGCAGGGCGATAAGCTTTACCTGAACGGATTGCGGGAGGCACGGTCAGGCGAGGAGCTGATGTATTTTGAATTCGCTTTGCAGAAATAGTCAAGGGCTGTCCAGACCCTAAAGAGCGAACTTCTTTGGGCTACCGATATGGTCAAGGCACAGCAACGGACCACCCAGGAACAAAGCGAAGGTCTTGTTGAGATGACGAACCTGTCGCCCCAACGGACAGAAAGTTTAAAGTTCTGAGTTGGTTTTCGGTGGCGATTCGGGCGGATGTCCGCGTGGCCGGTGCGGGGAGACAGAAACCATCCTTTGCGGGGACCTTCACCGTTAATTCTTGACCCAGCTCGCGGACACCCCGATGAAGTACCAGTTCTCGGAAGAGCAGCATCACAAAATTGTCAACGCACATCTTAAAAGCGGCGCGGTTGAGTTCTCAGCTACAGACTGGCTGCATCCCACCCGACAACCGAAGCAAGGGAACACGACCGCTTTTTCGGGGAGACGGCGCGACTAGTTGACACCAGACGCTCGGGCCACAAAGGGCCGATGCTGTTGAAAG
>CAXTMN010000015.1:0-10180 GCA_964245395.1 uncultured Bryobacteraceae bacterium | reverse complement strand
CAGCATCATAATCTTCGACCGGATGACGAAGGGCGCTGGATCGAGATTGTCCTTTGGACTGACAATACGGATGGCGCATTGAGTGCCCTGGTAAACGCCGGCGCTCAGCTTCTCTCACCTGCTCATGACTTTCTAGACGGCCAGCTACGGGCGGCGTGGGTTGCTGATCCTGACGGTAATCCCATCCAACTGGTGCAGCGCAAATAGGCCGCCTAAGGAGTGCGTGTTGCAAGTCTCAAACTTCAACAGAGAAAAAGCAGCGTTGCAGTGATGCAAACATGACGTTCCTCGTAGCACCTCTCCGCATCCTACACCGCTATCGGCGCGAAGATACGTATCAAGGGCTGCACTAAGTTGGATTGCCGCAGGCGAGCCCGCAGTTCGCAGAAGAGTTTTCAACGGCATCGTTCGTTTGTGTCCGAATTAACGCGCTTAAAAAGAGGGCTGAAGATGCTATTTGGATTTCGTGAAGAAAGACTGACAGACTGAAGCCCATGTACGAAAAAACCATCCGCGCACCTGATGAAAAAAGGGGCGAACCGGAATTTCCCGGGCGTAAACATTCAGGTGTTGGATGTGAATGAGGCCACAGGCGCGATGGTTGTTCTGACAACGCTAGCGCCCGGTGCCGTTATCCCGGAGCATTGGCATACTCACGCGGACGAAAAGCGTATAGGTGCTGGCCGGTGATTCAACGAAGCTGGCATAGCTCACGGGCCCGGAACTTTTTTTCTGGCAAAGCTGGAACAAGCCATGCCCCGCATCGAAGCGGTGGCGGCTGCACAGTGCTGACGTATATTTCGGCTGCACTAGACTTTCAACTCGGCCGGTCCGGCCTAAGGGCCGAAAGCACCCTTGGCAGCACGCGGGCGGGTTACTTTATTTGCTAATGGTCTGCCCTGCCGCGAAGCGCAGCTAGGGCAATATGAACAAACGAGCCGCGCTTGACACGCTCTTCTCATGATCAGGCTAGCGCCGATTGCCATTAATCCTTAACATTGAGGCGTGCAAGAAAGGGAGCTAAATTCATGATGACCGATTCTGAAAGGCAAATAGGCAACACAACTGTAATCAAGGTGCCAGAGATGGACTTGAATGATTTCACGGTGACGCAGTTGCTGCCGAATCTCAACGCAGAGGTTCTGGCCAAGCACCCTGAATGGATCGACAGCCGAACCTACGATTCAAAAACCGGAAAGGTATTCCTAAGCGTTCATACTTGGGTGGTCTTACACGAAGGCAAGACCCTCCTGATCGACACCGCAGCCGGAAATAATAAAGACCGGCCAAGCTTAAAAGTTCTGCATCATCTTCATCACCCCTATTTAAAACGGCTGGAATCAGTCGGCGTTATGCCTGAGAAAGTCGATTACATTCTGCTGACCCACATCCATGCAGATCATGTGGGCTGGAACACGCGATTAGAGGGCAAGAGCTGGGTTCCTACATTTCCCAATGCGACTGTAATTTGCTCGGATCGGGAGTGGCAGTATGGGGCGGCACTGGCGAGCGGGGATGAAGTCGCCGTTCGCTCAATCAGAAATGCCGCTGGCTTGGGATATCCCGTACGGCTCCCCGTATCGGGGGTCTTTGCTGATAGCATGCAGCCGGTCGAGGCAGCAGGACGCCTGAAACGTGTGGCAATTGATGGGTCCGAGATCTTACCCGGAATACGTTTTGTGCCAACACCCGGCCACAGCATTTGCCATGCAGCTATCTCTATTTTTTCAAAGGGCAACGAAGCGATTTTTGGCGGCGACGTCTTGCATCATCCTTTCGAACTTCACGATCCGGACCTCACTTCCATGTTTTGTGAGTTCCCGGATGGGGCTAGAGAGTCACGACGTCGACTTGCGTCACAACTCGCCGACACCGGCGTTCCTTATTTCAGCAGTCACTTTCCAGATTCCTCGTTTGGCAGAATTTTGCGTGATGGTAACGCATTCCGATGGGAGTTCACGGAGTAAGGACCGTACTGGGTTGGAACTATGTTGGTCCCCTTAGGGCTAATTTTTACCTGGATCAGGTCAGGTAGGACTATTTGTGTCCTGACTCGCTAGGGATGGGGCGAGATATTAAGATCAAGCCGATGAGCGAAGAATTTTCATGGCAGTTTGACGAAGCCGTCATCATGAAGCGGACAGATGCAATTGAGGTTTTCCAGAAACTCTAAGGGCGACGTTGTTAACCCACAAGAAGGGATAGGCTTGGGCGATAATTCTGACGATCAAGCTATTGTGATTCCGCGCGAGCGGTACAGGAGGTGATCGCGGCTTTAGCGAAGGAACTGGTTGCCGGAGCGTAAGCCTTTGTGTCCTTCCTTTGTCCTATACGGAATTTTGGTGCCAAACTTGAAGGCGAAGGGCCGTTGTGACAGTGTAGGCGCGTGATGGATAAGGAACACATCAAAAGGGTGTTGCGCGACCGGCAAAGTGAGCTGCGTCCGCTCGGTATCATCCATCTGCATCTGCACGGCTCGCAGGTAAACGGCCATGCGCGGCTGGATTCCGACATTGACCTTACCGCGAGCTTTGACCGTGCGAAGGTGCGGACGGCGCTCGAGGAAATTGCGCTCCGAAATCGTATGTCGGAAATCTTGGGCGTTGATGTCGATCTGTGCGATGCAGACCGGCTTGAAGCGGAAGTGCAGGGAACCTTTCAGCGTGAGACCGAACTTGTCTTCTAAAGACCTCGCGCTGCCGCTGCGCCACATCCTGCAAGCCATTGAACGCATAGAGCAGCATGTCGCTGGCATGGACTTCGCGACCTACAGGAATGATCCGAAAACAGCAGATGCGGTAGCGTAACCTGCGGGTGGGCGGCGTTAGACAATCCTTTGTGTCCCGGATCTTTAAAGTGGGCTGGAACCGGATGGCCTGCCGCCCTAAGCCTTGGTGACATGGCGGACTTACCTGGGCTAGAGTACAGGCATGGTCAACGCACAGCAACCGACCACCACCCAAGAACAAAGCAAAGGTCTTTTTGAGATGACGAACTTGTCGCCCAAACGGACAGGGTTGCCGTTTGTGGTCTGGATTTCACCGCAAGCAGGTTCCCCATGATGTTCGCGTGAAGTTATCGGCAGTGCCGAAAGTTCAAAGTTCTGAGTTGATTTCGGTGGCGATTCAGCCGGAGGTCCGCGTGGCCGGTGCAGGGAGAATCAACGAACAGGATCTTACTATTCTTAAACATTGGACTGAGCTAAACCGGGACGTGATCATCCGATTCTGGAACGGCGAGATCGAGTATACGGAAGATGCTATTGCAGCTCTCATCGCGATCTAGCGATCTGCCACCCCGAACTTAGCGAAGACGCATTAACCGGCCTTTGACTTGACCAGCGGATGTGCGCGAGGTGCGCTCGACTGAGGATAGTCTGCCAGCGGGATGATGTTCACAGGAACGTTTGCTTTCAGGAACGTGACCGTTGCATTGCTGTCCAGAGTTCCGGCTTCGTCAATCAAGCCTGAGTAGCTGTGATTGGGAAGAGTATCCGGGAAGTCGTAAACGATAGCAGCATGGCTACTCGCTCCGGAACTTTCCTGTTGCACAATGGCCTGAAACAGCGATTCAAACTGAGCGGTCGATAAGGCGGAAAGCTTGGTGTTGTCCTTCACGCCGGCTGCGGTGGTCACCTTTAATACATAACGCTCGTGAGCTGGGCCGCGACCGGCATCGTACATGTCCATTGCTTCTCGAATGGTTCGATCTTGATAACTCTTCGTCTGAAGCAACTTGCGTTGAGCATCAAGCCCAGCCTCCCGAGTGGGGAAGATGGCGAAATGGTAGTGACCCGGAAGCGTTCCGATCATATCGTCGGTCTTGAAAGTGCCCTTGGTGACGCTTCCCGGGTTGAGGGCTCGGCTCCATAGCGACTGATCGTCTCCGTAGCGTACCTGAATGGGCTTGTCGCCCGCAAAGAAAAGAACCAAGTTCTTGTTCTTTCCAAAGCGCAGGCCGAAAGCTTGAGTGGCCTTCTGCGGCTCATCGTTGCTGTTTATGTTGTCTGCCATTGGTATCTTCCTTGGACTGATCCAGCTTGGACTGATCCTGAAGTAATTCCGAGGCGTCCTGCACTCCACAGTGCTTGCTCGGGATCCGCTCTTTGCGGTCGAAAACAAAAGCCAGCGGAGGATCTCCCGGCTGGCGATCTTCGCCTGTTTCCCTGAACTTGTAACGCTCGAAGAGAACGAAGTGATCGCCATTTGCAGCGTCGTCACTGGACAGCAGATAGAGAAATATCTGCATGCGTCCCGAAGCGGAGCGTTCCCGGACAAAGCGAACATCGGACTGAATGCAATTTCCTACCTGGGCGGACACTACCTCAAAGCGTTTCTGGTTGGCAATCAACGGCACCAGATTCCATTCGGGTTCACCATCAGAACCGGCCTTCGAGGGCCGACGAACCATGACCTCGAAGAAATCCGCATTATTGTTGTTTGCATTGTCGAGATAACTTCTGGTAATCGTATCGAGCGTACCGTCGCCATCGACATCGACCGAATTAATGCCGTAGGACAAGGACAGCACTTCCCGGCTACTTGCGGGTAAGGCGGGTGCGGCAAGGCTCACAAAAATAGTGAAGCCAGCCAGGCATTGAGCAGAGCGAAGCATCTCTAGTCCTTGCCGACGATACAACACTGCAACGGCGGCACGCAAGAACTACCGGGGTACCTAAGGGGATAGGCTGAAGATGAAGCGGCGTTAGTTCCAGTAGTTGCGGTCGAGGTTGCGGTACTGAACGCCCTCGGCCACATGCTTGGCGGAAACAGAGTGAGACTTATCGAGGTCTGCGACAGTACGGGCTACACGCAGCATGCGGTCATGGGCGCGGGCTGAGAGATTGAGCCGGCGCACAGCCATTTCCAGGGTGCGTTCACCGGCGGGATCTAAATCGCACAGGACCCGCAGTTGCGAGGGTGGGATTTGAGAGTTGTAGAAGCCGCGCTGACGCTGGATATTGCGCGCTTCCTCCACTCTTGTCCGGATATCTGCGGAAGACTCGCTTTCGCCTTTGACGCGCAGTTCCTTGTAGGGGACAGCAGGCACTTCGATGTGCAGATCGATACGGTCAAGCAGCGGACCGCTGACTTTGGCCAGATAACGCTGGATGATGCCGGGAGTGCAGCGGCATTCCCGCGTGGTGTCTCCGTAGAAGCCACACGGGCACGGGTTCATCGCGCCGACAAGCATGAATTGCGCGGGGAACGTGAGTGTGCCATTGCTGCGCGCCAAAGTCACGGTTCCTTCTTCGAGAGGCTGACGAAGCTGCTCCAGAACGCCACGCGGAAACTCGGGAAGCTCATCGAGAAAGAGAACGCCCTGATGAGCCAGACTGATTTCTCCCGGACGTGCATTGCCGCTACCTCCGCCGATCAGACCGGCATCGGAAATGGTGTGATGCGGGGCGCGGAAAGGCCGGGTTGTCAGAATGCCTAATCCGCTTGGGAGCGTGCCGGAAACGCTGTGGATCTGGGTCGCTTCCAATGCTTCGCGAAACGTGGGCTTTGGTAAGATCCCGGCAAATCGCTTGGCGAGCATGGTTTTACCGGAGCCCGGCGGACCGATCATTAACAGATTGTGATTGCCGGCTGCGGCAACTTCGAGAGCGCGCTTAGCCATGGTCTGGCCGCGCACTTCGCTGAAGTCGGGTGTCTCCACGGTCTGCACGCCTACTTTCGGCAGAGCGGGAAGTACCGGGTGAAAGTCGGCTGGTTCATTTAAAAATTTGACGACTTCGGCCAGATGCCGCAGCCCGAATACCTTTATGCCATCCGCTACGGCTGCTTCAGCGGCGTTTTCAACCGGGAGTAAGAGATTGGGAATTCCTCGTTTTGCGGCGCAAACGGCAATGGAGAGAGCTCCGCGGACAGGACGCAAGCTGCCATCGAGCGAGAGTTCTCCGACCAGCATGTGGTCGTCCGCTTGCCCTACAGTGCCCATCGCGCCCAGGATGGCCATGGCCATCGGTAGATCGAACCCCGCACCTTCTTTCCGCACGTTTGCGGGAGCAAGATTGATCGTCACCGACTTGCTGGGATAGCCGAACCCCGAGTTTAGAAGAGCTGATTTGATTCGCTCCCGGCTTTCTTTCACCGCCGCGTCGGGCATACCGACGGTGACAAAGTCCCGGTTCGTGCCCGACGGGTACATGTCGACCTCGACATCAATCAGATGTGCTTCGATGCCCTGGATGGCGGCACTACGGGTACGGAACAAGGCCACAGAAGACTGGTGGCGGTTATAGGGCGTGATTCTCAGAAGGAGAAAACAGCTTACGAGCGGCTTCGCCGGCTGAATGTTCCGCCACCGACCAGTCCCAAATCTAAAATGACCGCAATGAACAGGAACACCAATGATTGAGTGCTGAGCGCACCGTGTGACGATCTCTGCAAGTAGGAGTAGACGATAAACGTGAGCGGCAGGAAGAGAAATCCCAGCACGGGAATGATGATGTCACGATACAGTCCGTTGAAGAAGGTGGTGAAGAGCCAGAGCAAAACGATCGCCACCCTGGGGAATCCGACGGCTAACAATGCAAGTAAGCAAGGCATGGCGGTTCTTGGAGTCTCCTGCTGAGACTCTAACATTCAAGAGATGATGTGAGGAGGGAGTAAGAGTAAGGCTTATTGCCAGTACTGCCATTGAGCTGTCGAGATGATGTACCAGCTGAGCGCGCCGTTGGTAACCGCGTGCATCAGGATGCAATCGCTCACTGATTTCGAACGGACCATCCAGAAGTTGTAGATGACGCCTGTTATCAAGCCGACATCCCAATAAGGTCCATGCTCGGAGGCGAATAAGAGTGCGGTCAGCCAAAAGGCAAGCGGTGCGTAGGCGCCGAGCGGAACTCTTTCGAAGTCATTGCGAATCAGCCAGCGCATGAGCCAGGCTCGCCAAAAGAGTTCCTCCACGACAGGAACAATCAAGACTGCCCGAGCGGTGCGCCAGGCCAGCACCCAGGAGCTTTGGAGTTCAACTGATCGAATCGAAGATTGCAAGTGACCCGTGAGGCCGTTTGAGAACAAAACGTGTTGGCGATAGCCGGGAATCAGCGCGTCCGGAGCAATCCAAAGAAGGAACACTGCGAGTCCAATAGCGACACTTGCCAGGGGGTGGGCCGGTTTAAGGGCGATCTCAGCTGGCCAACAGATGTAGCAAACCGCTGCCAAGACGACTACCCAGAGAGGGACAGACCAGGAAGCAGCAAAGTGGAAGGTTGCCGCCAGCGCGAGAAAGAACAGGAAAAGGCCGAACGGTGCGATGTATGGAAGAGAAGGATAGCGTTCGCGCCAAGCCGTGTGGGGCAGCAAAGAGTTCACGCAGGCGTTAACCGATTTGATTCACGAAAGAGCGGATCTTGTTTTGAACGTCCGGCTGGGAGGCGGTTCTCATGGCCTTCTGAGCTTCATCGCGAGCCCCTTGTTTGTCGCCTCCTTTCAAAAGCGCCATTGCCAAATGGAGATGAAAGGTCGGATCCTGCGGGCGATCCTGGACCACTTGCCGGAAGATTCGCAAAGCTTCTGCGTTTAAATTCTTCTGAAGATAGACGTAGCCGAGAGTATCGGAGACATCGGGGCTATTGGGCGCTCGCTTTTTCGCGCGTTCGGCAAAGGTCATAGCCTGATCCAGATTTGTACCCTTATCTGCGTTGAGAAAAGCAAGATTGTTGAGCGCAGGGGCGTTTTCAGGATCGATGCCCAAGACTTTGTTGTAGGCATCCATAGCCTGGTCCCGTTTGCCAGAGGCCTCGAGCATCATACCCTCGTTCAAGACAGCATCAACACTGTGAGGATCAGAGGTGCTCGCCTGCTCAAATGATGCCAGCGCTGCATCATTCTGTCCCAAGCGGCGTTGTATGAGGCCGAGACGAACCCAGGTCTCGGCTGAATGTGGCGCAAGGCGAGCAACTTCTTTGTAGTCGCCGGCGGCCTGCTGAAAAAGCTGCTTGGCTCCCGAACTATTTGAGGTGGCCAGTCTGAGGGCCGATGTGGCTTCGAAGCCCGCCAGTTGTGAACGGTAAGCAGGCACTCCGGGATTTTTTTGAACGAGGTCTCGAAGCGTATGAATGGCCTCGTCGTCATGACCCTGAGCCATCTTGAGGTTCTGTAAAGCAAGCAGTCCGCGATTGTCTGAGGGATTCACTTTCCCGACCAGACCAAATTGAGTTGCGGCCTTGTCAGCCTGCTTTTGAGACATGTAAATGTTCCCAAGCAGCAGATGGGCGTCGCTGGACTGGGGGTGTTCCGTCACAAGCGCTTCCACATCGGGCTGAGCGCGGTCGATCTGGCCCATTCCTGTCAGGGCTCGATCACGAATCAAGCGTGCATCCGGGTTGTTGGGTTGGGCAGCCAGGATGGCCTCCGCTTGTTCGATTGATTTGGCGTGATCGCCTTTATTTTCGTAAAGCTGAGCGGCAATACCGCGCGCCGCGATAGCGACAGGCATGCGAGGTGTTCTGGATTTGTTTTCATCGCCCAGTGACTCGAGAGCCTCGCTCAGCGCCTTGTCCTGTTGATTCAGGCCGAAGTAGACGCGGGCCAAATCGAGATGGAGAACAGAATCATCCGGATTGTTCTGAATCAGTCCTTTGAGTTCGCCCAGAGACTTGTTCAGATCTGCCTGCGAGCCGTTTTGCAATAGCAAGGTCGCGTACATGTCATTGGCTATTGCATCCTTGGGATTCTTCGAAGCCATGGTCTTTGCCATTGAACTGGCTTCGCTCTTGCGACCGGTCGCTTCGTAAACCGTTACAATGCGCTGCTGATAGGCCAGTGCGTCTTTAGAGTCTTCGCTGAGACCAGCCTGATATTGCTGGAGCGCCTGATCGAACTTCTTCTGGCGAAGGTAGAAATCACCAAGCATCTGCCTACCGGCTGGGAAGTCCTTTTTATCGTTAAGAACCCGCTTTATGATTGACTCACCTTCATCGGCTCGATTCGTTGCCACCAGATAATTGGCGAGAGTAAGGACAGCGCCGGTGCTGGCCGGATCGTTCGCAACGTGTTCACGAAGAATGGCTTCGGCTTTGGGCTGGTCCTTCTGAAGCCCGTATAGGCGAAACAGGAAATCGTAGCCTGGAGCCCAGTTCTTATCGCTTTGCAAGGTGCCGCGGACCAGGGTTTCAGCCTCCTGCTGTAGACCAGCAGCCGCCAGCGTCTGGGCGTACCAGCCGACCAGGAGACGCGAGTGAGGTTTGATGCGGTTGGCCTTTTCGAAGGTTTGAAGAGCCTTCTCCCGGTCATTGTTTGCCAAAGCGATAAGACCCTGAATACGCAATCCGTCAAAGGAATCTGGCTGATACTGAAGAATCTTGGTGTCGAGCTCTTGAATCTCCGGAAGCAAATTCTTAAATTTTTTGGAGTTGCTGGCGTATGCACCGAGATAGATCTCGGCTAACTTGGCTTCTGCATCGGTATTATCCGGTTTAAGATCGACAGCGCGCCGGAAGAACTTCGAAGCTTCGCCCACATTGCCGTCATCCACCAGGTTCAGTCCCTCGCGGTAATAGGCTTCGGCATTGGTCTTGTCCTTTAGCAATGCTTTCTGATAAAGGATGGAAGCTTCTTTATATTTTTTCTTGTCGTGGTACTTATTTCCAGCCGCTATAAGCTTTTCGGGGCTCTGACTGCAACCGGTACTTAGCAGGAGAGCGCAGGTTGCGGCGACAGCAAGGGCATACTTCATAGGATTCTGGGTCTTACTTGGATTGTAGGGGATAAGCAAGGTAGTTACAATTCCGGAGAGACGGACTTAGAGCGCAGGCGGGCACACTTCTGCCTGTAACTGTCTTATCGGCACGACCACGATGAAGTTGAGTTCTTTCAGAATACTCCCTGTAAGTGCGGTTCGGAGTCAACTTTCTCGCAATTGAAAACATAACTGGTTGCTGTAACGCATGTTTGCCATCGAGTTCAACGTAAAGCGTGGGGCATATTCGCAGTAGCCGCCGGTCATCGTGGCTTTATAATCAGCGGTAAATGCGACAAGTTTCCTTAGCCTGTGCCACCCTGCTCAGCCTGTTTTTTACGTCATCACCCGGAGCTGGGGGACAGGCAAGTAAGGCGCCAACTCACAGGTCTGCGAAGCCAGCCACTCCGCCGGCACCGGTTCTGCCTCCGGTAGCGCTTCCCGCCGAGCCCGGGTTGTATGCAGTCATCTATACGTCCGTGGGTAATAT
>CAXTMN010000014.1:26226-61417 GCA_964245395.1 uncultured Bryobacteraceae bacterium | reverse complement strand
CTTGGACCGGGCGGTCTTTCTCGTGAGCGCGCCGGGTTCGAGGTTCGTGACGTTCACCCGACCCACTACGGCCGCATCTGTCCGATCGAGACTCCTGAAGGGCCAAATATCGGACTGATTTCTTCGCTGTCCTGCTTTGCGCGGATCAACGAGTACGGCTTTATTGAGAGTCCGTACCGCCGTGTCCGCGAAGGCATCCTGGTTGACGAAGTAAGGATTCTAAACCCAGGCGAGACTTCCTTGAAGGTCAACCAGGTAATCTCGCGCGAGGAGTTAGAAGCGGCTAATAGCGGTTTGTCCGAAGGCAAACAGCATGCCGAGTTCGAAGCTCACTCCGATTACCTCTCGGCCTGGGAAGAAGACAAGTATATTGTTGCGCAGGCAAACGTGGCCATTGATGATGCAGGCAGGATCGTCGATGATCTGGTGAACGCCCGGCAGGCCGGTAACTTCGTGCTCAAGCATCGCGATGAGGTCGAGTACATGGACGTCAGTCCCAAGCAGTTGGTCTCGGTCGCTGCCAGCTTGATCCCGTTTCTTGAAAACGACGATGCCAACCGCGCACTGATGGGGTCGAACATGCAGCGTCAAGCGGTCCCCTTGCTTCGTGCAGAGGCTCCGTTCGTGGGCACGGGCATGGAGCGGGTAACGGCTCGGGATTCTGGTGCCGTGGTGATCTGCAAACGTGCCGGTGTGGTTGACTCGGTCGATAGTGAACGCATCATTGTTCGAGTTGAGGGCGGCGCTCACGAAGGGCAGATGTCGCGCGAAGTGGGTGCCGATATTTATCAGCTCACGAAGTTCAAACGCTCGAACCAAAATACCTGCATTAGCCAGAAGCCGATTGTTCATCAAGGACAGAAGGTGAAGAAAGGTGACGTACTGGCTGATGGTCCTTGCACCGAAGTGGGAGAGCTGGCACTCGGCCGCAATGTGCTGGTGGCCTTTATGCCCTGGCGAGGATACAACTTTGAGGACGCGATTGTCGTCAGTGAAAAGCTCGTCAAAGATGACTACTACACCTCGATTCACATTGAGGAGTTTGAAATCGAGGGACGCGACACCAAGCTGGGGCCGGAGGAAATCACCCGCGATATTCCGAACATCGCCGAATCATTCCTCCGGAATCTGGACGAAAGCGGAATCATTCGAATTGGCGCCACTGTCAAGCCGGGCGACATCCTGGTAGGGAAGGTCACGCCAAAAGGCGAGACGCAGTTAACGCCGGAAGAGAAGCTGTTGCGCGCGATCTTTGGTGAAAAGGCTGGCGATGTAAAGGACGCTTCGCTGTACTGCCCTCCCGGAATTGAAGGCACTATCGTTGATTGCAAAGTTTTCTCGCGCAAAGGCGCTGAACTCGACGAGCGGTCGAAGCAGATTCTTCAACTGCAGGAAGAACGGCTGCACCGCAACCTCGAAGACGAAAAGCGTATTTTGAGCGATGAACGTGCCAAGCGGCTGGAAGTACTTCTGAGGGGCAAGGAATTGCAGGCCGATCTTCACGATGAAAAGACGAATAAGAAGCTTCTGTCTAAAGATGCTCCCCTAACGCGCGACGTGCTGGAGAAGTTGCGCGCCCGTGATCTGAAGCGGATGCGGCTTGCAACAAAGGACGTTCGCATCAACGAACAAATTGACGAAATCGAGGAAATGACCTCGCGTCAGATCGCCGTTCTCGAGAAGATCACCGAGGAGAAAGTTGCCAAGCTCCGCAAAGGTGATGAACTGCCTCCCGGTGTGATCAAGCTGGTGAAGGTTTATATCGCCATGAAGCGCAAGCTCTCAGTAGGCGACAAGATGGCCGGTCGTCACGGTAACAAAGGCGTGATCGCACGTATTGTTCCGGAAGAGGACATGCCATATCTGCCGGATGGGACTCCGGTTGAAATTGTCCTCAATCCGCTGGGCGTTCCGTCGCGTATGAACGTTGGGCAGATACTCGAAACGCATTTGGGCTGGGCTGCGGCGAAGCTGGGAGTTCATTTTGCCACGCCTGTTTTTGACGGCGCTGCGGAACGGGATATCAAAGCTCAGCTCACCAAGGCGGAGCTTCCGACTTCGGGCAAAATCGATCTCTATGACGGTATGACCGGCGTGCAGTTCGAGCAACCGGTGACGGTCGGCTACATCTACATGCTCAAGCTGAGCCACCTGGTGGACGACAAAATTCACGCTCGATCCATCGGGCCCTATTCACTGATTACGCAGCAGCCACTGGGTGGTAAAGCCCAGTTCGGCGGCCAGAGATTTGGTGAAATGGAAGTCTGGGCGCTCGAGGCGTATGGAGCGGCCTACATTTTGCAGGAGTTGCTGACAGCCAAGTCTGACGACGTATACGGGCGAGCAAAAATTTACGAAGCCATCGTAAAGGGTGAGGCTGCAGCCGAGCCCGGCGTCCCTGAATCATTCAATGTTTTGATCCGTGAGCTGCAAAGTCTGTGTCTCGACGTCGAGCTGATGAAGAAGCCGCGCGAGATGCAGGATCTGGCCCACGCCGCGGATTAATAGGGTTAGCTGGAAAGGTATCTAAGGACAATTCATGTATCGTTCTTCTCCGTACGATCGAGCCAATCTGATAGCAGACTTCGATTCAATTCGAATCAGTCTGGCCTCTCCGGAAAAAATTCGGAGCTGGTCCCATGGTGAAGTTACCAAGCCGGAAACCATCAACTACCGCACGTTCAAACCCGAGCGAGACGGTCTTTTCTGCGCGCGCATATTTGGTCCAGTAGCTGACTGGGAATGTTTGTGCGGAAAATACAAGCGCATGAAGCATCGCGGCGTGATTTGCGATAAGTGTGGCGTCGAAGTCACCCTTTCGCGTGTGCGTCGCGAACGCCTCGGTCACATCGAACTGGCTAGTGCCTGCTCCCATGTCTGGTTTTTTAAAGGTCTGCCGAGCCGTATTGGCTACCTGATCGACATCACGCTGCGTGAACTCGAGCGCGTGCTCTATTACGAGGCTTTCGTCATTATCGATCCGGGCGAGTCGACCGGGCTTTCGATGGGCGAAGTGATCAGTGACGAGCGAAAGCGTCAGCTTGACCAGGAGTTTCCCGGAAAGTTTGTCGCCATGATGGGTGCCGAAGGTGTCAAGGAACTTCTTCGCCGCATTGATGTGGAGTCGCTGAGCCAGGAAATCCGCGAGAAGATGCGGACGGAAAATTCAGCGCAGAAGAAGCTGAAATACGCTAAGCGTCTACGGGTTGTCGAGAGTTTTCGTAAATCGGGCAACAAGCCAGAATGGATGATTCTGGATGTTATTCCGGTCATTCCGCCGGAGTTGCGCCCCTTGGTGCCACTTGATGGCGGACGGTTTGCGACGTCCGATCTGAACGATCTTTATCGCCGTGTTATCAACCGGAACAACCGCCTGAAGAAACTGATGGAGCTTCATGCTCCTGACGTGATCGTGCGAAATGAAAAGCGCATGCTGCAGGAAGCAGTTGACGCTCTCTTCGATAACGGACGTCGCGGGCGTGTGTTGCGCGGCGCAAATAACCGCCCGTTGAAATCGCTCTCCGACACCCTCAAGGGAAAGCAGGGCCGCTTCCGTCAAAATCTTCTGGGAAAGCGCGTTGATTATTCGGGTCGCTCGGTCATCGTTGTTGGCCCCGAACTGAAGCTACACCAGTGCGGACTGCCCAAGAAGATGGCGCTTGAATTGTTCAAGCCATTTATTTACCACCGGCTGGAACAACGCGGGCATTGCACGACGATCAAACAGGCGAAGGAGTTGGTTGAACAGCAGGATCCGGTCGTTTGGGACATTCTTGAAGAAGTCATTAAGGATCATCCGATTCTCCTGAACCGTGCTCCTACGCTCCATCGGCTCGGCATTCAGGCGTTCGAACCGGTGTTGGTCGAAGGTAAGGCCATCAAGCTGCACCCGCTCACCTGCACGGCGTTTAATGCCGATTTCGACGGCGATCAGATGGCGGTTCATATTCCGCTCTCTCCGGAGGCACAGATCGAAGCTTCGACCCTGATGCTCGCCTCGAACAACGTTCTTTCTCCGGCACACGGCGCTCCCATCACGATCCCGACTCAGGACATGGTGCTGGGCTTGTATTACCTCACCAAAATGCGCCCGAACTCGAAGGGTTCAGGCCGTACTTTCGCCTCAATTGACGATGTGCTGATTGCTCTTGAGATGGGCGAAGTTGAAACGCTCACCGCAATTAAACTTCGTCACACAGGCCGCGTCATTGATTTGACCAAGGCATTCGACAACCAGAATATAATCCACACCGAACCGATCGAGTTCATCAAGCAGTATATGGACACGACCGTGGGGCGCGTGATCCTGAATGATGTTCTTCCGAAGGAGATGCCGTTCATCAATGGGCTCCTAAAGAAGAAGGGCATGGCTCAGCTGGTGCAGTACTGCTATCTGAAGTTTGGTCTGCATGTCACCGTAGCCATGCTGGATGAAGTGAAGAAGCTTGGCTTCCTGTATGCTACTCGCGCCGGGATTTCAATTGGCATCGACGACATGGTCGTGCCCGAAGATAAGGGCAATCTCGTCAAAGAAGCCGAACGTCAGGTGATCGAAGTTCAGCAGCAGTATCAGGAAGGTGCGATCACTCAATCTGAGCGCTACAACAAGATCATCGAAATCTGGTCGAAAGTTACCGAAGCTGTGTCCGACAAGATGTTCAAGGGCATGGAGGAAGACGATCGCACCGGCCGCAATCTGAACCCGATTTACATCATGGCTGACTCGGGTGCCCGCGGATCCAAGCAACAGATTCGTCAGTTGTCGGGTATGCGTGGTCTGATGGCGAAACCGTCCGGCGAAATTATCGAAACGCCGATCACGGCAAATTTCCGCGAAGGTCTGAACGTCCTTCAGTACTTCATCTCGACCCACGGTGCCCGTAAAGGTTTGGCCGATACCGCACTGAAGACGGCAGACTCCGGTTATCTCACCCGTCGCCTGTGTGACGTGGCACAGGATGTCATCATCACCGAAGATGATTGCGGAACAACAGACGGCATTTACGTCGAGCCCATTATCGAATCGGGCGAGATCATCGAGCCACTTCGCGACCGCATTGTAGGACGCGTCGCGCTCGAAGATCAGCGTGATTATGAGAACAGCATTATTGTCGAAGTAAATTCCGAAATTACGGAGGAACTGGCAAGCGCCATCCAGGCAGCCGGTATTGAACGCGTAAAAATTCGTTCAGTTCTCACTTGCGAATCGAAGCGCGGCGTCTGCCGTCTTTGCTATGGACGCAATTTGGCCACAGGGCGAATGGTGGAACGCGGCGAAGCCGTAGGTATCATCTCCGCCCAGTCCATAGGTGAACCTGGTACTCAGCTCACCATGCGTACTTTCCACATCGGTGGAGCGGCAACTCGCATCAGCGAGCAATCCACGCAAGACGCAAAAAGCGATGGATACGTACGCTTCAACAACGTCAATACGGTTCGGAATAACAAGAATGAACTGATTGCGATGAACCGCAACGGCATCTTGATCATCGTCGACGAAAAGCAGCGGGAGCGTGAGCGCTATCCGGTCGTCTACGGAGCAAAGATCAATGTCGAAGATGGATCTGCCGTAAAAGCTAATCAGGTCCTGCTGGAATGGGATCCTTATACGTTCTCGATCCTCACTGAAGTCACGGGAACTATTCACTTCAAAGATTTGATCGACGGCGTGACCACACAGGAGCAGGTGGACGAAATTACCGGCAATATGCAGGTGGTTGTCACCGACTCTTCTGATGAGAAGCGGTTCCCGACCGTGATCATTCGTCCGGATGGCGGCAGCCGTTCGGAAGAGAAACGCTACTTGATGCCTACGCACGCCCACTTGATGATGTCCGACGGCGAGCATCTTCATGCCGGCGACGTTATCGCAAAGATCCCGCGTGCGACGACTAAGACCAAGGACATTACTGGTGGTTTGCCGCGTGTTGTCGAACTCTTCGAGGCGCGAAAGCCTCGGGAAACGGCAATCATTGCAGAAATAAACGGAGTGGTTAAGTACGGCGAAGTCACCAAAGGTATGCGCAAGCTGTACATCGTTGGTGATGACGGCGTTCAAAAGGAATACTCGATTCCCCGCGGCGTTCACATCAACGTACAGGAAGGTGAGCGCGTCAGGTCGGGCGATCCGTTAATGGATGGTCCGCGTAATCCGCACGATATTCTGGCCGTCCTCGGTGAGAAAGAACTTCAGAAGTATCTTGTCAACGAAATCCAGGAAGTCTACCGGCTTCAGGGCGTCAACATCAATGACAAACACCTGGAAGTGATCTCTCGCCAGATGATGCGCTGGGTTCGTATCGAAGACATCGGAGACACCGAGTTTCTTCCTGAAGAAGTCGTGGATAAATTTAAGTTCCGCGAAGAGAATGCCAGGGTAATTGAAGCCGAAGGCAAGCCCGCAACGGGCAAGCCGATCCTTCTCGGTATCACCAAGGCCTCTCTCTCAACGGATTCGTTTATCTCTGCCGCCAGCTTCCAGGAGACGACTCGTGTACTTACTGAAGCCGCCATCAACGGCAAGGTTGATTACTTGCGCGGACTCAAGGAAAACGTGATCATGGGCCGGCTAATTCCAGCCGGAACCGGTATGGAGTACTACCGACGCGTGAAGATTGCCGGCGAGGATGTAGTTGAAGAAGAGCCGCTGCCCGAGCAGGATATCTCGCTCGACGGTGGTCTGGGCGACTACTCCGACGATACGCCAGGAATCTATACTGGCGGTCTTTCAGAGGACCTCGGTGCTGAAGAGGCGGCGGTTGGCGCTTCTGACGAAGTCTAACCATCTAGCGTTTAGATTTGAAAGGGCGGCTCTCAGGAGTCGCCCTTTTCCTTTTTATGAGCCACACAGAACAATTAGACAGACTAGCTGACGTTGCCGTACGCGTCGGCCTCGGCCTTGCACATGGCCAGGAACTTCTGATGACTGCCCCGCTAAGCGCCCTGTCTCTGGCGCGTCGCATTACGGAGCACGCCTACAAAGCTGGCGCGTCACTTGTGACCACCTTATTTACTGATGAAGAAGCCACGCTGATGCGGTTTCGGTATGCGCCTGAGGAAAGCTTCGATCATGCAGCAGGATGGCTTCAGGACGGCGTCGCAGCTGCTTTCCGCAGCGGAACTGCGCGCCTGGCGATCACTGGGGCCGATCCGGCTTTACTTGCTAGAGAAGATCCGGAAAAAGTCGGTCGAGCAAACCTCGCTCTATCGAAGGTAAGCAGACCCGCGCTGGAGTTGATCACGCGACACGAGATCAATTGGACAATCGTTGCCTGCGCAACTCCCGCTTGGGCCCGAAAAGTATTTCCCGGCCAACCAGATGATGTGGCCGTGGCTAAGTTATGGGACGCCATATTCGCCGCCACCCGCTGTGATCTGACGGATCCGGTGAGCGCATGGCGCATGCACGACAGTAACCTCCGAAGTCGAGCAGCCCTCCTGAATGAAAAGCGCTTCTCAGCGCTACACTTTCGTGGTTCCGGTACCGACTTGCGCGTTGGGTTAGCGGATGACCATCTATGGCTGGGAGGTGGCACAACAGCCAGAAACGGAATCGGCTGCATTCCGAACTTGCCTACCGAAGAGGTCTTCACGACGCCGCATAAGGATCGCGTGGATGGCATCGTGAGAAGTAGCAAGCCGCTTTCCTACCAGGGAGTGCTGATTGAGAATATCCAAGTACATTTCGAAGATGGACGCGTAGTGGCTGCTAAGGCAAGCGCGGGCGAGTCCACCTTGAACCGGATGATTGATTCAGACGAAGGCGCAAGGCGACTGGGCGAAGTGGCGCTTGTCCCTCACTCTTCCCCTATTGCCCGAAGCGGCCTGTTGTTCTGGAATACGTTATTCGACGAGAATGCAGCAAGCCACATCGCGTTAGGGCAAGCCTACAGTACCTGCCTTCAAGGCGGCGATTCGTTAACAGCCGAGCAGTTATCCGGCAAAGGGGCCAATGAAAGTTTGATTCATGTGGACTGGATGATTGGCTCGGGCGAGATGAACGTAGATGGTGTCAAGCCAAACGGCATGTCTGAGCCGCTAATGTATCAAGGAGAGTGGATTTAAGTACCCCCATTCCCATCCCTCCTAGTTTTGGAGTACTATCTAATCGGGAAGGGGCCATGTGCCAGCCCGACTGACGAATCGCGCCAGCCTGCGACCCGGCCATGGCAGGCCTTCAACTTTGAAGGATCGCAGGAGGTGCGCACATGGACCGGTTTGAAGTCCGAGTTTCCATTACCAAGATTTTGCTTGTCCTGATTGTGGTGATCGTTCCACTCAGTATCATCGGTCTTGTCCTGACCGAGCGCAGTGACAAGTCGCTCGATAACGCTATAGGGAACGATTTTAAGACCTTGGCTCAGGCTTATAGCAACGAAGTCTCAGATTACATGCGAGATCGTGTATCTGACGTGAACGCTCTGGCAGCAGACTCGCATATCGTGAGCGCCGCCACGGCTGTCACACATTCTGCAGACAACGCAAAAGGTCTGCTGGGGTCCGATGCATCACAAGTTTTACAGCAGCGTCGCAATCTGGATCCCCGCCTTTTGCGTCTGGTCGCGACAGATGCAGACGGAAATGTGGTTGCAACTGCCCAACCGACTTCCCGTTCCACTTACTCGGGCGAAGAGGCTTGGCAAAACGTCTACAACAAGGGGCAGGGTGCAGTAAAGATAAGCGGCATTTTGGCAGATGAGTCGAGCAAAGCTTCCTATGTCAACATTGGAGTTCCGATCGGAGATCCCAAAACCGGGCACTTAGCGGGTGTCTTAACAGCGGCGGTCAACATCACTCCGCTGCTTGCCCGATTCCAACAAAACCAGATTGGCAACGGCGCGCGCGCTCTGCTCGTAGATGAAGAAGGCACGATCATTAGCGGTCCCAACGCGGATGTGTTCGCCCACGTAAAATCGCGAGAATTTGATTCCGTTCGTGAGTCGATTGGTTTATTGCAGGGCCAACAACCGGGCTGGCAGCTCTCCAATCTCAGAAATGGGCACTTTCTCGTCGGCTATTCTGCCACTGGGCTCAAGCAGAATTTCGACAATTTAGGCTGGGTGGTTCTGGTAAGCGAGGAGGAGCATCAAGCTGCTGCTCCGATCCGGCAACTAGAGCAGTTTGCCATGATTATGATGATTCTGGGGCTGTTCATGCTGACTCTGCTTTGCGTCTACTACTACCTGCACCGGAATCAAAAGTTTGAAGACATGCGGGAACTCGATCAGATGGGACGGCAGCGGGCCGCGACAGCTTCCGCGTAACTATCGCTACGTCGGACCGTCAGAACATTGATGGATTTGGATCGTTACAAGAAAGTTCTTCTCGACCTCGAACAGGAGCTAAACTCCGAGATTGTACGCACAAAGAATGATGGCCGCGATGCTCGGACGGGAGATGTAGAAGATCCGATCGACTACGTCAACACTTCCGAGCAAACGGCCACCGAGTTTCAGGTAAGTGCTATTGAATCCGGCATGCTCGAGCATGTTCGGGCTGCTCTGCAAAGAATCGACGCTGGAACTTACGGCACCTGTTTAGATTGTGGCCAGCCGATTCCACCTGCTCGTTTGGATGCTATCCCCTGGGCGCTCTACTGCGTCAGCGATCAGGAGAAGCACGATAAAGCTGCTGAGGAGGAGCCTCTGCTCGATTCGTAACCCGAGCTCATCCTTTAATGCGTTTTGCTTCGGCCGGCTTAGCGCGCCATTTTGCAGATGGCTCGACGCTTGTTGCTCCTTCCCGTCTGCTCGCGTCGTTCATCACTCATCAGTACACTATCTCCCAGCTCTCTCAAAGGCGCCAGAGTTGGGAGCGACCAGCTATTCAAAGTGTAGAGACGTGGCTTGTTAACCTTTGGCGTGAAGCGCGCTATGCAAACTCCCGGACGCCCACAATTCTTTCGCCTTTGCAGGAACGGATACTTTGGAAACAGCTTTTTGAGAAGGAGCATCCCGAGTTATTTGACCCGTCTGGAGCAGCGCGCCTTGCAGTTGAAGCCACGAGGAGAATAGCCGAGTGGCAAATCTCTACCGAAGGCGAAGCTTGGGAATCCGATCGCGACGGAGAGCAGTTCAGGAAACTTCTTGGACGGTTCAGGAATCGCTGTCGGGAAGAAAAGTGGATCACACGATCCGAGCTTTGGGCGAGTACGCCTCAGTGGATCGCCCAAGGTCTCTGCCGGCCCGGTAAAACCGTTTTTTCCGGCTTCGACGAACCTACTCCGGCCTTAGCTAATCTGCTGAATGTTTTGGGGCCGGAAGCCGCACTCGATTCAGTTCGGAGATCGCTGTCCAAGAGGCGTGTCAGCGTAAAAGCCTGTTCCGGCTTTGAAGAGGAGATCGAGTATGCATCTCGTTGGGCGCGTAACCGATTCGAGGAGCAACCAGACAGATCAGTACTGATCGGTGTACCGAGTCTGGCCGACCACCAGGACATCGTTGAGCGAAAACTAAATCATGTTTTTTATCCGTCGCGGAGCTTGCTTTTTCGTAACGGCGAGAGAACGAGTGAGATTGATGATTGCGCCTTCCACATTACGGTCGCAAAGCCGCTCAGCAGCCATTCCGTTGTTGTTCACGCACAACTACTCCTGGGATTAATTCAGCCCCGAATCGCTATAGCGGACGCGAGCTCGATCCTTCGCTCACCGTTTTTGCGGGGCTCCGCTTCCGAAAGAAGCGCCCGCGCTTTGGCTGACCTCGAATTGCGCCGTGGCAAGGAACTGGATGTCACTCTGAGCAGCATTGAAAGAGTCACGCGAGATTGCCCTCTGCTTGCTTCGATTTGGCCCAATCTCAATGAACTGATGCAAGCCAACCGGCAGAAACGCGAGCTCTCGACCTGGGGAAAGCTGTTCGGAGACATCCTTGGTTTGACGGGTTGGCCTGGAGAGTCGGACCTGGATGCTTCCGGGCAGCAAGCCGTCGAAGCGTGGGCCCAGGCAATATCCGAATTGGCGACGCTTCAGCTTGTTACTGGACCTGTTGCGCTGGACGACGCTATTTCGCAACTCACGACGATCATGACGGGAATGGGTTCACCGGAGCGCGGAAACTGGTGGTCGCCGGTCCAGGTTTTTGATTGCAGACATGCGCCTGGGATTGAGTTTGACGCCGCTGTGGTGACGGGGCTCTCCGAAGATACGTGGCCGCCTGAAGAACGGCCTTGGCCTTTCATACCCTTTCAAATCCAGCGTGCAAACAAAATTCCGCAAACCGTGCCCTCGCTTCTCCGGCGTGAGCGGGAACGCCAAACTCGGTCGTTGCTTAAGATTGCACCCGTTTTAACAGTCACCTGCTCTGGACGTCTCGCACCACTCATACGGAGCTTCGCTCGTGTGACCCCGCACTCAGATCCGATCTGGGACAAAAAGGTGCCAGGTTCTTCGATCGCTTACGATTTGCTTACCTCCATTGAAGACAGCAATGGCCCAGCCTTCACCCCGAGCGAGACTGCCTATGGCGGCGTCGGAATTATCAGAGCGCAGTCACTCTGCCCGTTCAAATCATTCGCAGAGAGTCGCCTGCGGGCTTCAAGACCCGAAGACGCTTGTTTTGGCTTTGATGCTCGTGATCGCGGAAGCTTTCTTCACGCGGCATTAGAAGATCTTTGGAAGTCTCTTGTCACACTGGAGCGCCTCCGTTCGCTCTCCCCAGATAAGCTGGGCAGCCTGGTTCAAGAGGCCGTAGCCAGAGCCGTGGTTGAAGATCGCAGCAGCCCTCTTCATCAACTCGCCACTCAAACTGAACGAGAGCGCCTGGTTCAAGTAATCAACGAGTGGCTGGCTATCGAGAAGGATCGAAAACAGCCGTTTACAGTCGAGCACATCGAGGAGAAGCGCTCCTTTGAAATTGCAGGGTTACATCTCAGGTTAAGAGTCGATCGGATCGATCGACTTCACAACGGGAACGTCATTTTGATCGACTACAAGAGCGGTGAGCAGAAAGCAGCGAACCTGGCTGGGCCTCGTCCTTCCGAGCCGCAACTTCTGGTCTACGCCTCTGCCGTGGAGGATCGAGTTGACGGTTTGTTTTTCGCGCAGATGAAGCCGCGCGATCTGAAGGCGATTGGCTGGTCACGTGAACTTATCTTTCCTCCTCCTTCGCCTCGCGCCAGGTCGAGCATGCGAAAGGACTGGGATGACTACCTCGACCAGTCCCGAACTGCAGTCCGGAGCTTGGCCGCTGATTTTATGGAGGGCCGCGCGATTGTCGATCCTGCTCCGGGTGCTTGCACTTACTGCAACTTGAAGCCGCTTTGCCGCATTCAGGAGCGCGAAGCTTCTGCTGAGGACTCCGGAGACGATGATTAGCGAAAGCTTGTCCGACGGGAGAGAACGGGAGGAGGCGCTCACTCCTGATCGATCCTACATCGTCCAGGCGCCTGCTGGTTCCGGTAAGACGGGTCTTCTCGTGCAACGTTACTTGCGGCTTCTCGCCGTTGTGAAACGGCCTGAGGCAATCGTCGCTATGACGTTCACGCGCAAGGCTGCCGCCGAAATGAAAGAACGCATCTTCGAGAGCCTGCAACAAGCCTCGAAACCGGGTGACGGCATTGAACCGTTCGAGCAGCGCACGCAAGAGCTCGCTGCCGACGCCCTCGCTGCCGACCGTGCGCACGACTGGAATCTGCTTCAGGATCCTGGGCGTTTACAGATCCAAACCATCGACTCCCTGTGTGCGACATTGGTTCGCCAGATGCCGATTGTGTCGGAGTCGGGCGGGTTTGGCCGTGTGATTGAAGACGCCTACGAGCTATACCGGCTGGCTGCGCGCCGGATGCTGCAAAGATTGACGGAAGCTCAGGACGAGAGCCGGTCACTGTTCAGTCGCGTTGCACTTCACTTCGACAATGACATCGCGCGTTTGGAATCCCAGATTGCAGACATGTTGGCCAAGCGCGATCAATGGCAATTTGATGTCGGCGCCTCGACTCCCGGGTTAGCTGCAGATTTTGGGGCGCTGCTCGGCTTTGCTGCTGAAGCGCTGAGAGAGGTCTTTCGTCAACATTCCTCCGTGGACTTCAGCGAAGTAACTAGCGCAGCCGTCACCGCTCTCGGCCAATCCGAAATGCCCAGCGATCTCTTGTACTCGCTCGACTGTCGGATTGAGCACCTGCTTGTTGACGAGTTTCAGGATACCCCGAAAGCCCAATTCAACTTAATTGAAGCCTTGGCCGGCCAATGGTCGGATGGCGACGGCCGCACCCTCTTCCTGGTTGGTGATCCGGTCCAAAGCATCTATCGCTTTCGTGGGGCCGAAGTAGGCTTGTTTCTCCAGACCTGGAATTCAGAGCGATTTGGTTCAGTCTGCCTGACGCCCTTAACACTGAGCATGAACTTTCGTTCGACGCCCGAAATTGTCCATTGGACTCAATCAAGCCTGGCTCACGTTCTATCCGAAGACAAGGCTGACGCAGGAGCCGTCAAATTGCGTCCGGCGTTCGCGTCCAGAAGCAGTAGCGGCGAACACCCGAGGCTGATCCCGCTGCTTGATGATAAGTCCGGCGGCGAGGAAGCTCGCTTGATTGTTGAGCTTGTCCAGAAACATTCCAAGCGCGGAGAGGTCGCCATTCTGCTTCGAAGCCGGACCCACGTGGCTGGGTTCCTCCCAGCACTTCGCCATGCAGGGATCGAGTACGAAGCCGTTGAGATCGATCTTCTAAAAGACCAGCAGCACATACTTGATTTGCTCTCACTGGCACGCGCTCTTTCACACCTGGCGGACCGGATCTCGTGGCTGGCGTGTCTGCGTGCTCCCTGGTGCGGACTGACCCTTGCCGATCTAGCCGCCCTGGCCGAGCACGAGCCGCGGAGGACAGTATTCGATCTGCTAAGCGATCCGTCTGTCATTCGCCGGCTGTCACCCGACGGCCGCTTCCGCGCAGTGCGCTTTCAGGAGATTCTGTCCGAAGCGCTCGACAGGCTTGGTCACCTTCCGTTGCGTGACTTACTGGAGCAGACATGGATTACACTCGGTGGGCCAGCCATTCTGACCAGCCAGAATCAGCGTGAGGATGCGGAAACGTTCCTGGCGCTTGTCCACTCCTCGGAAGAGGGCGGCGCGATTCGCGATTTCAGTCTGGTGAGCAGCCAATTGGAACGGCTTTATGCCAAGCCCAGCAGTACGGGAGCTTTGGTAAAAGTGATGACCATACACGAGGCGAAAGGCCTTGAGTTTGACACGGTGATTCTCCCCAAACTTGGTAGCCCTCCCAAACAGGACGATCCGGAGTTGCTGATCTGGAATGAAAAACTCGAGCCAGATGGAAGCATGCATCTGGATGCGGTGGCCCAGCCTCAAAAAGGCGAGGACGACGTAGACTATCAGCGGGTCCGGGATGAACTGAAAACTAAAACCCGCCACGAAGCAAAGAGGCTGTTCTATGTAGCGTGTA
Organism: uncultured Bryobacteraceae bacterium; assembly: GCA_964245395.1. Classification (GTDB taxonomy): domain Bacteria; phylum Acidobacteriota; class Terriglobia; order Bryobacterales; family Bryobacteraceae; genus Bog-105. The sequence continues at coordinate 47,020 of CAXTMN010000014.1, read as the reverse complement.
CTCGTGCCCGCAATCATCTTTTTCTTATTGGCTCTGTGAAAAGAAAGAAGGGCGGAGGATGTTGCAAAGCTCCGGAGACGTCATTTTTGGGGATGATCTGGCCGCAGGTCGCGAGTGATTTCGACAGCCTGACCAAGCGCATCCAGCCTGCACAAGGAAACCTCTTCAGCATCGCAGACGCCGCTCCAGTGAACATCCTGCGGCGGCTTCCTGTTGACTGGCGAGCTCCGAAGTCAACGCCCTCCGTTGAGTGGCATCCCAACCTGCAGGAGGGAATTGCTTCCGCGCGCAGGATTACCTACGAATGGGTAAGCGGTACAGGACGTCACGTGGGAACCGTTGTGCACGAAGTTCTGAGACATGCTTCTTCTGTAGTTGCGACAGAGCGCGCGCTCTCTGAAGAAATCATCACATCTGAACTGCGGCGTCTGGGGGTCAATCAGGACGAGCTATCCGCCGCTACTGCACGGGTCGTCAGAGCGGTTAACAACAGCCTGAAAACTGAACGCGGTAATTGGATCTTCCGTGCGCACCCCGAAGCCCGTTCGGAATGGCCTGTGGGAGGACGAGTGGGCGACCAGCTGATCTCAGGCACCATCGATCGTGCCTTTCGCGACGAGATTGGCAGGTTCTGGATCATCGATGTTAAGACAAGTGAACATAGGGGCGCTGGCGTGGATAATTTCCTGGATGAAGAGCAGCGCCGGTATCGGACTCAGCTGGAGCGCTACGCGTCTTTGGTTCGCAATCTGATCGAAGGGCCCATCTGGCTGGGCCTGTACTTCCCCCTACTCGACGGCTGGCGCGAATGGCAATTCGAAGAAATTGCGGTTCCCGCTCACTAGACTAAGAACTGATGAGTACGAAACTGACCGCTAATGTGAAGGCGGGTGGCTGTGCATCGAAGCTCAGCCCTAAGATCCTGGATCGAGCTCTCCGCACCGTGCCGCGTCTTTCAAACCAACGTGTCTTAGTCGGTTACGACAAGGCGGATGACGCTGGCGTTTACGACTTAACCCAACCCGGAGAAACGCCTCTGGCGATGGTGCAAACTGTGGACTTTTTTACGCCGATCGTAGACGATCCGTATACGTTCGGCGGCATAGCGGCTGCCAATGCATTGAGTGACGTGTATGCGATGGGCGGCCGCCCAGTCACCGCGTTGTCTCTGGTCGTGTTTCCAGGAGATGGCGATGTTGCTGATCTCGAGGCGATTCTCAAAGGAGGGGCCGACAAGATCCACGAAACGGGCTGTGTCATTGTCGGCGGCCACAGTATCTCGGAGCAGGAAATCAAGTTCGGCTATGCGATTACCGGTCTGATAGACCCGCGGCGTGTCTGGACGAATGGCGGTGCCCGGCCAGGCGATGTTCTTATCTTCAGCAAGCGCATCGGCACTGGTGTCATCTCGACAGCGTTAAAGAAAGGAATAGCGCAAACATCGGATGTTGACTCTTCGATTGCACAGATGCTGACGCTTAACCGCGGCGTTTGCGAAAGTATGCAGACGCTGGAGATCCATGGATGTACTGATGTAACAGGATTTGGACTGCTGGGGCATGCCCGGGAGATGGCGCTGGCCAGCAACGTCACGCTGCAGATTTCGGCAAGCAGTGTGCGTCTCCTTCCCGGGGCAATCGAGTACTCCAAGGCAGGGGCTCATTCGGGAGGATTGCACAATAATCGCGATTTCGTTGAAAGCTGCGTGATTATGCCCGACGATGTTCCCCCGGAGATACAAGCGTTGCTCTACGACCCGCAAACATCGGGAGGGTTGCTTGTATCTATGAAGGACTCCGATGCCCTGCAGCTAATGGACACCCAGCCCGAGGTTTATGTAATCGGACGGGTTGAACAGCCGGGAGCAAAGCCGATCGAGGTGCTTGTCTGAATCCGCTGATCATCGCGCTCGATGTAGACAATACCGGGGAAGCGCTTAAGCTGGTCGAGCAGATTGGTTCAGCGGCAGACTTCTACAAGGTTGGAATGGAGCTTTACGCTGCCGGCGGGATGGAGTTTGTCCGCCATCTGCATTTACTCGGAAAGCGCATATTTCTTGACCTGAAGCTTTACGACATCGGCGAGACGGTAAAGCGCGCTACTCGGCTCATTTGCGAAACCGGCGTCGTCCATCTCTTAACAGTCCATGGCAGCAAGGCAATTATGAAGGCCGCTGTGGAAGGCCGAGACTCCAGCCCAACGAAACTGCTGGCCGTTACAGTTCTGACCAGTTTTGACGCTGAGGACATGGCTGACTTAGGCTTCTCGATGCCGGTCTCCCAGCTTGTCGAACTTCGAGTAAGAAAGGCTGTCGAGTGTGGAATCGATGGAGTTGTCTGTTCGCCGCTGGAGGTCCTTCGCGTACGCGAAATTGGTGGCCCTAATTTGAAATTGGTGACTCCAGGGGTTCGCTCCCTTGGGTCATCTGTAGGCGACCAAAAAAGAGTCGCAACGCCCAGAGAGGCCTTGCACAACGGAGCGGATTACCTGGTGATTGGTCGGCAGGTAACACGCGCCGCCGACCCTCGAGCTGCTGTGGAATCAATCTTGTCTGAGATCGAATAAATGACGGAGCGTTTGAACGCTCCGCCCCTTTCTAGCTATTTACTTCTTGAGAAGAGACAAAATGGCCTGACCATTCGGGGTGCCCAATCCCGTACAGGCATCCCATCCGGCCGTTGCCTTAAAGTCACCATTTGTGCCAGAGACAATGTCGCGGAATGCATTGTTCTTCGACGCCGTCCCGTACAGTTGCGGATGAAGCCACCCCACGTTTCGGCCGACTTGCTCGTTCAACAGCGCTACTAAACCGGCCCAGAGTGGGGCAACAGCGCTCGTGCCGCCGATCACGCCTTTTTGGCCATCAACCATCACGATGAAACCGGAGGCTGGGTCAGCCACACCGGCCACGTCGGGAACGCCCCGGCCGGATAGCTGTGTCGTTCCGGTTTGAGAAGTGACATGCAGATGAGCCTGGTATGCCGGTACCGAAAAGTGTTTGCTGACTCCGCCGCCAGTCGCGCCGCCGTCTGCTCCGCCGTTCCATACCGTCTCAGAAACGATCTGGCTACCCTTTGCGACCAGGTTCGTTCCACCGCAGGCGAGCACCCAGGGACTCGATGCCGGAAAATCGACGTGATCGCCTCCGTCGCTAGAGCCGTCAGACGACCCATTGTCGCCGGCCGCCGCACATACCGTAATCCCTAAGAGTGCCGCATCATGAAACGCAGCATTGAAGGCGTTCATGGCCTGAGGCGTCCAGGCATTCTCTGGAGATCCCCAACTGATTGAGATCACGGATGCCTTGCGCATCTTGTCGTGTATGGCGGCATTAATTGCGTCCAGGAACCCTGCGTCAGTGTTCGGGGCGAAGTAGACGGCAATCTTGGCTGCCGGTGCAATGCCGCCCGCCACCTCGATATCCAAAGCAACCTCGCCATCGGGACCATTTGCATCTCCTGTTGGAGCATTCTGTGCGCCATCAACAGAAACCGCCGTTGTTGTGACAGCATTTAGCCCTAACGACTTCCAGTAGGTGTTGAGATCCGTGTCCGTGTACCCGCCGCCAAGCTCAATCAAGGCGATGGTTTGATTCTTCCCGGTATTGGTCGGAAAATTGTACGCCTGGGCAACTTGCCGCGGCGTGTAAGCCACTGATTGTGACGCCTTGTTGTTAGCACAAAACGTGGCGGGTGTCGCTTTGTGGTACGTCGTGGCAGCAGGACGCTGATCAAAGCCAAGCACAGCAACGACACTGCCGGCAATCTCTTCGGGCAGGTGAAGGTGTCCCTGCCGCGTCCGGATCACCTCGCCGTCGACTTTTCGCAATTCAACGTCGGCGCCAAAGGCGTCCGCGACTGCCGAAAAGGCCCCTGTAATCGTGACTGTACGGGCTGCGGGATCTATCTTAGCGATTGATAAGCGATGTTTGGACGCGAATTCCTCGATTGCATCGATATGGGCCGGATCCGCACCGTGCAGATTCGACAACTGCTCGTGAGACAGATGTGCCTGAAGCCGCGCTGGATCCGGCGTCTCATTCCGACGACACAGGACAATGGTGATTTGAATCGGCTCACCAGGCGCGGGTTTACCAGCCGGCACCGAGTGCAACGGGTGGTTTCGCAGACTGCCTTGCAAAATAGTTCGGGAAGACAATGGATTCTTCCTCCTTTCGCAAAAGCATAGAATTCTCCACGGTAGAACTGGTCGAAGTAGCGCATTGAATCTGATAGCTAAGTCGCTGCAAGCACAGCTTTACCGGAACAAACTTGCAACCATTGAATTGTTGTGACCGAATAAGGACGTTCCCCACGGAGGCGCAGACGAGGGATCAGGCTACGGATCGCAAGAAACGAACCGATAAGCTAGTAAAGAGGCGTTTGACCGATTGAAAGAACTCGCGGAGATTCTAAGTCTTTGGTCAGAGGTGGAGCGATCTGGGCAATCGGCGGTGCTAGCCACCGTCGTCAAAACTCAAGGGTCCTCCTATCGACTACCGGGCGCCCGTTTGCTTCTGACCCGAGACGGCCGGCGGGCTGGCAGCGTCAGCGGCGGTTGTCTGGAAGACGAACTGATCAAAAAATCCTGGTGGTTCACAGAGTCTGGACCGGTAGTTCGGCGCTACGACACTACGCCCGACGGAGAAATCGCGTCCGCTTACGGGCTCGGCTGTAATGGAGTAATCTACATCCTGCTGGAGCGTTTACATCCTGGCCACGCCAACGTTCTGCGAGTCATCGCCTCTGTCCGATCAAGCCGCGAGCCGGTTGCACTTACCCGTATCATCTCTCCAGCTTCCGAGGTGAATCGCGAATACACAGTAGGAACGAATGCAACAGATCTGGGCAGCGACGTCGAGGTGTTCACTGAAACTCTTGTTCCGCCTTTGCGTCTTCTAATTTTTGGGGCGGGCGATGACGTAATACCTCTGAGCGCGCTGGCGAAGAACCTGGGATGGGAGGTCTTCGTGGTCGATGGTCGTGCCCATTACGCCAGGCGGGAAAAGTTTCCGCTTGCCGATCAGGTGCTCGTTAGAAGTGCCGTCCAGGGCATGCCCATTGAGATAGATGATTGGACTGCGGTGGTGATCATGAGTCACAGCTATTCGCAGGACCTTAGCTGGTTGAGGGAACTGTCGGCTTTGGGGCGGAATATCCCCTACGCGGGTATACTCGGGCCTTCCAAACGGTCTCAGCAACTCATCGCCGACGCTGAACTCGGCGGGGCGACACTCTCCCTGGCTTTGCATAGCCCCATGGGCCTGGACATAGGTGCAGACGGGCCAGAGCAAGTCGCTCTCTCCGTTGTTGCGGAGATCCAGGCAACTGTAAACGGGCGCAGTGGTGGATTGTTGCGGGAACGTGGCGGATCCATTCACGCTCGTGCGGAAGAATCTCCTGAAGATAACAGCAGCCAGGCTATGCCTTGGGCTAAGTCGATTGCCTGCGTGTGAGCTGAAGACATACCTGCAAGAAACAGGACACTCAAGCCGGTGACAATTAAATCTGCTATCAGCGGCTTGGGCATAATTCCGGCCACTGCGTTGCTGCTTCTAGCTCAGAACAGCAATTCAAACAAAGGGAGAGAGATTGTAGATCGCGCGCTGTCCGCACTTGGCGGGGAGCGTTTTACCCATATGCGCACTCGAGTCTCAACGGGACGCATTTATTCCTTCTTCCACGATGAGATGAGCGGTTACGACGTAACTAAAATCTACACGGAGTACTCTGAAACTCCGGCCGGTAAAGGCTTAAGCATCCGTGAACGCGAAGTGTTGGGCAAAAAGCAGGATTACTCCTATCTTTTCCTCGACGATCAAGGCTGGGACATTACCTTCCGCGGCGCTCGTCCTGTCGAACAGGAGGTTTGGGAGCGCTACCGGCGTACGACCGAAAACGACATCCTCTACCTTCTGAAAGTCCGGCTTAGCGAGCCCGGAATGACGTTTGATTACATCGGAAGTGAAGTGCACCTTAGTACGCACGTTGAGGTCGTGGACATCACTGATGCACAGGATCAAACCATCCGGGTCTCTTTCGATCACAACACGGGTTTACCGGTCCGCGAGACATTTACCTGGCTCGATCCGGAGACGAAATACCGGAACGACGAGATTACCGAGTACGACAAGTACCGGGATGCTGGAGGGGGCATCATGTGGCCCTTCACCGTCGAGCGATCGAGAAATGGCTACAAAACTTATCAGATGTTCGCCAACTCAGTGGAGGCGAATGGCGCGGTTCCCAAGAGCATTTTCGATCTGCCGCCGGGAGTAAAAGTTCTCAGGAAGTCAGACTAGGCCTCAAAAGCCGATGATCCAGGCTGATAAAGCTGCTCACCAGGCAGTTGGGTTTTCGACCCCATCCTGACTGATACAATTTGATCGCAAGTCTTCCCGTGAATTGAATCACTGGATTGAAACCCAAAGGTGCCGCTTAGACTCAATGGATCTCGATCAGCTGCATACCTTTCTTGAAATAGTTCGCCTGAAAAGCTTTTCCAAGGCAGCACAGACCTGTTACCGGACCCAACCTGCCATCAGCGCTCAGGTTCGCCAGCTGGAACTGGAGCTGAATACCACGCTCTTCGAACGGCTTGGTACGAAAATATCACTGACCGTGGCGGGGCGTATCTTAGCTGACCACGCCGAACAGATTCTTGCGCTTAGGCGGCGAGCTCAGGACGCAATTAACGAACTGGAAAAAGTTCCTCGGGGCGAACTGCTGATTGCTGCGAATGAAGCTACCTGCATATACGTTCTGCCCTGGGTGTTTGCCGAATTTAAGAAGCAGTTTCCTAACGTCCAGCTTCTCGTAGACCGTTCTTACGGTGCGCGTGTGGTTCAGGCGGTGCTCGATAATCTTGCCGATTTCGGAATCACTCAACTTCCTGTTCAGGAAAAGAAGCTGCAGGTCGTTAAAATTTATTCCGATGAGATCAAATTGCTTGTTCCAGCTGGACACCGATTTACATCTTACGAGCGGGTAGCTCCGAGAGATCTCCTGGGCGAGCCTTTGCTTCTTCCGAAAACCGGAACAACCCGGTCGCGTTTAAATGCCTGGTTGGATCCCGTTCAGGATGAACTTAGTGTTTCGATGGAGTTGGATTCGACGGAGATGATTAAGCGATTTGTTATGGCAAATCTCGGCCTTTCGTTCTTAGCTGCCTCACACTGCGAGGAAGAGGTGGCGGCCAACAGGCTCGCCTCCGTTTCTCTGGGTCCGGAGCCTATGATCCGGCGGGTCGGACTGATTTATCGTAATGACAAGTCTCTTTCCAAAGCAGCCTTGGGATTCATTCAAGTTGTCTTGGACAACGCTGCAAACGAGATTGGGCTGCCCTCTGGGCCTCGGCTTCGGAAATCTGGATCGTAGGGGTAATCGTGGCTATTCTGACAGCAAGAAGCTCTACCATTTTCATCTCAACGGGCAAGGAAACTCGCGTTTACCGCTCCGTTGATGACGTACCGGCTCAGTTGAAGCGCAAGCTCCAGGAGACCACCCAGGGACTGAATTCGGCAACTATCCTGATCGCCGACAAGCGGGGCAGGGAAGAGCTGGTTCGAGCGGTTCTGGGAGAGCCCAGCAACGTTCAGTGCCGGTTTGCTCAGAATGCCCGATCGCGCCAGGCAGATGGTGAGCCGAAGCAGCCACGGCGTTTGTCCGCATTCTCTACGCGAAGTTGGCTGGAGATTTTACTGCCATTAGCTATTGCCGCTGGCTTGTGGTTTCTTGTTGAATCACGCTTCTAAGCTCTAAAGATTTCAGGTTCACAAGCCGATTAGTTCGGTGTGACCACTTGTGATTTCGACAACTTTCATCAGGCTATCATTCAGATTCCGACCGGAGAGCCTAGTGGCAGAAAGCAACGTCTGCCTTGCCGGTATCGAGGGATGGAGGGCAGGCGTCTGATTGTTGAGGCTGAGAAAGGTGTTGCTCCCGGAACGGTAATCAGCATCGAATGCGACGATTCTCTCTTTCTCGGAGAAGTCATCACTTGTTCCCAATTACCTTGTGATTTGACGACGATGCAGGTCAGGGTTGAGCAGGTACTTACCGGGCTGCAAAGTTTGATGGCGCTACGGTCCCGGCTACTCGATGAGGGTGCTGAACGGGTTCCTTCCACCTTAAGACTAGTGCCGGCTGGTGCGCGCAACTAAAGCACGACCTTTCAGCACCTTAACTTTTGCACCGGCCACAGGCTGATCCGCTATGCTGCAAAAGAATGCAGCGAAAAGTGATCATTTTCGGGGGCGGTGGGCAGTTAGGGGTGGAACTTTGCCGTGAATTTGAGAAGCGCGACTGGGTCGTGGTGCGTTTCGATCGCCAGGTCGTAGACATAACGGACGCGGCTCGAGTGGAAGAACTGGTAGCAACGGCGGATCCAGCGGTCGTCATCAACGCTGCAGCTTATAACCAGGTGGATATAGCAGAATCAGAACCCTTGGCTGCTTACCAGGCTAATGCTTTGGCCGTTCGAAGTTTGGCGATGGCTTGCCGGCAGACTGATTCCCGGCTGGTTCACTATTCAACCGATTACGTCTTTGATGGCACGAAGGGCACTTCTTATGTAGAGGGAGACAGACCGCACCCACTTGGGGCTTATGCAGTCTCAAAGCTGGCGGGAGAACTCTACGCCCAGGCGTACCTGGATGATCCTCTCGTCATTCGCACCTCGGGTGTCTTTGGACCAGCTGGCCGGTTCACTCCGCGCGGTAACTTTCTTGAGTTAATGCTCCGGCTTGCTAGCGGAAACAACCCGATACGAGTGGTTGCAGATCACGTCGCGTCACCGGCTTATGCCCCGGCGATTGCCTCTCGATCAGCCGATTTAGTCGAAAGAAATATTGGCGGCCTGTTTCACATGGGTGGCGGCGAGGCCATCTCCTGGTACGACTATGCCAAGTTGATTTTTGAAGTCGCTGGGTTATCGCCGGCCATCCAGCCGACCGACGAGCGAGAATATCGGACCGCCGCCCGTCGTCCCAAGTACTCAGCTCTTTCGAACAGCAAATTGGAAAATGCTGGCATTGCTGTTATGCCAGCGCTACGCGAAGCCGTCACAGAGTGCCTGGCCCTGCGAGAGGTCGCTACTGCGCATCGACCGGTGTAGCGTAATAACCGTTCCGCGCCTGCACCCGGTAATCGGAATTATTTGTTTTAATTTCTAAATGCCGAAACGTTCCATCCCGCTTCGTATTAGTTGACGAATAGCCAATTGAATATTGATTCCGCAATTCTTCCTGGATCTGGCGGAAGATTTCGCTGAGCGGATGTTTGTTGTCAACCGTAAACACATGACCTCCGGTTTCCTCGGACATCCGCTTAAGATCTCCTTCTCCGCTGCCCCCGAAGATCATACCCGCGGACATGTAGAAACCTCGATCAACGTAATAGATGCTGTAGATGATGGCATCTGATCGCTGAGCCGCCTCAATGGCTGCGCGTCGGTCATAGGTGCTCCCCTGGTCGCCTCCGTCAGTAATCAGAATAAGCGCCTTTCGCCCCACCTCGCTCTTGAGCTTCTCGTTGGCGGCAAGGTAAATCGCGTCAAATAGCAAAGTACCTTTGGGAGTGCCGCTGGTTGGAACGGGGCCAGTGTTCGGGATCGAGCCGGGGCCCCTTCCGATGGTCGGCGTCTGCCCGTCACCACGTAGATCACGCATGGCCGATGTAAGCTGCCTGGCTGAATTTGTAAAATCCTGCAAGAGCTCGGTATCTTTGCCGAACGAAATCAGAAATGCTTCGTCTTTTGGCCGAATAACACTCGAAAAGAACGAGGACGCAGCCTGCCTCTCAATGTCGATCAAGCGTTCCTGGCTGGCGCTGATATCAATCAGCAACCCAAGGGTTAAGGGAAGGTCCGCTTCCCGGGAGAAGCGTTGAATTGTCTGCGGCTTCCCGTCTTCGACTACTCTGAAATCATCCTTAGCAAGATTGGGAATCAGTTGAGTACCCTTCTTCGTCTTGACATTGAAGAAGATGTTAACCAAGTCAACATTGACACGGATCGTCGTATCCTGTTCACCAGGAGGGTTCTGGGGCGAACCCGGTGGTGGTTGCTGAGCCCTCATCATCTTCTGGCAAATGGGACCGCTCAGTAACGCCAGTAGAACTATTAAGCGACCGATAGTAAGGACGCGAGTGGATCGGGTAGTCATTGCACTAGCTGAAAAACACCTGCTCATTGCTTCGTTATGATTATCGTCTAGGGTATTTGGCCTGAGCTTGATAAGCCCTGCTCCGGGATCCGCGAAGATGCACCTGGCAACAACTCATCTGAAGAACTCCGACCCGGTGATGGCAGCCATCGTGAACCGTATCGGACCTTGCGTATTGGTGATCCGCGAGCCTACTTTCGAGACGCTAGCTCGATCGATCACGTTCCAGCAGCTTAGCGGCAAAGCGGCAGGAACTATCTTCAGCCGGGTCAGGAAGGCTGCTGGCCGGCGTTTGACTCCATTCTCGTTTCTCAAGCTGACCACAGAGGAGTTGCAAAACTGCGGGCTCTCCCGCCAGAAAATTGCCTCTATCACTGATCTTGCCAACCGCTGTGCCCGGCGAGAAATCAACTTCAGAAAACTGGATTCTTTAAGCGATGACGAGGTTATCGGCTTGCTTTCCCAGGTGCGCGGCGTCGGTGTGTGGACGGTGCAGATGTTTCTGATGTTTGCTCTACAGCGACCGAACGTCCTGCCTCTTTCGGACTTGGGAATACGCAGTGCTGTAAAGAAAGCATACGATCTTCCCGAACTTCCGAAGCCGGCGGAACTGGCAAAGATCGCTGAGGGATGGCACCCTCACTGTTCTGTGGCCTGCTGGTATCTCTGGCGCAGCCTTGAACAACAGGCGACAATCTAAAACCCGTTAAGCCACTGTGGACGGCACCTCGGTCGGAAGTGCACGGTCGGGCTTCAGCATAATCGCTCCTAGCGGAGGGATGATGATTTTCGCCGAGGCCGGCCGGCCGTGCGACTGCCTTTGCTCGGAATGAACATAGCCGCCGTTGCCGAGATTGCTCCCCCCGAACACGGCCGCATCCGAGTTGAAGATCTCTCGATAGCTGCCTGCTTCCGGTAAGCCGATCCGATAACCCAGATGCGGCGTGGGGGTAAAGTTGCAAACCACAATCAGGAAGTCTTCGCGATGTTTTGCACGGCGCACAAACGACACAATCGAGTTCTCAGAATCGTGGAAGTCGATCCACTCAAAGCCCGCGCCCGCGAAATCAACTTCGTACAACGCCGGTTCGCTCCGGTAAATCTCATTCAAGGCTGCACAACAGGCTTGCAGCTTTTGATGAGGCTCGAACTGCATCAGCCACCACTCAACCTGTGCCTCTGAATTCCATTCAGCCGTCTGTCCAATCTCCGAACCCATGAAAAGCAATTTCTTCCCTGGGTGCCCATACATGAAACTCAAGAAGGCCCGCGCATTCGCGAAACGCTGCCACTCATCGCCCGGCATCTTGTCCAAAAGCGAGCGCTTCCCATAGACCACCTCGTCGTGCGAAATCGGCAAGACGAAATTTTCCGTGAACGCATACACCATGCTGAAGGTGATGTCGTTCTGATGGTACTTACGGAAGATCGGATCACGCCCAAAGTACTGCAGCATGTCGTGCATCCAACCCATATTCCACTTCATCGTGAAACCGAGCCCGTTCAGATATACCGGCCGCGACACCCCGGGAAACGCTGTCGACTCTTCCGCGACAGTCATTACGCCAGGGACTTGATGCACAATTTCGTTGGTCTTGCGAAGAAAGTCAATGGCCTCCAAGTTCTCGTTCCCACCGTAGGCGTTCGGTACCCACTCGCCTGCCTTGCGCGAATAATCGAGGTACAGCATGGAGGCCACAGCGTCAACCCGCAAACCGTCAATGTGATACTTCCTCAACCAGAACATGGCATTGGACATCAGGAACGAACGGACTTCGTTACGGCCGAAGTTGAATATAAGCGTTCCCCAATCCCGATGCTCTCCGCGGCGGGGATCGGCGTGCTCGTAGAGTGCCGTGCCGTCAAAAAAGGCCAACCCGTGCGCATCCTTTGGAAAATGCGCCGGAACCCAGTCCATGACGACGCCAATCCCCGCCTGATGACACCGATCGACAAAATACATGAAGTCCTGCGGGGGGCCAAAGCGAGCCGTGGGAGCGAAATACCCGGTCACCTGATAGCCCCAGGATGGAGCATAGGGGTGTTCAGCGACCGGCATTAACTCAATATGGGTAAAGTTCAGCTTTTGGACGTACTCAACCAGCTTTGTGGCCAACTGCCGATACGTAAGCGACTGCCCATTTTCGTCCTTGAGCCAGGAACCAAGATGGACTTCGTAAATCGAAATCGGGCGATCTAGCGGTTTTGTCTGTGCACGCCGCTCCATCCACTCCCCGTCGCTCCACCGATATTGATTAATATCAGTCACTATTGAAGCTGACATCGGTGGAGTCTCAGTTCCAAAACCATACGGATCCGATTTCTGCTGCTCGTACCCCAACATTCGCGACTTCACCATGTACTTGTACGGTGAACCGGATCCCACCCCCGGAATGAATATCTCCCACACGCCGCCAGTTCTGAGCCTCATCGGGTTCCGGCGCGTATCCCAATCGTTAAAATTTCCGATCACGCTCACCATGAGGGCGTTAGGCGCCCAGACAGCAAATCTGGTCCCGGTCACGCCGTCTACTGTCGCCAGATGAGCTCCGAAGGAGTTGTAGCCTTCATAGTTGGAGCCCTCTGCATGCAGGTGAAGATCGAATTCGCTGAGCAGTGGTGGGAATCGGTATACATCTTCCGCTTCACCAGTCTGGCCGTGGTAATCGGTAATTTGAAACTTGTAGCTTGTTGGTTCGGAACCAACTCGGGCCGTGAAGATACCACCCTCATGAGCTTTCTTCATCGGTTCGGTCTTATCACCGATCACGAGCAGTACACTTTGCGCTTGGGGAAGAAAAGCAGAAATTTCCCATCCGGCTTTGCCGTCGTTGCCAACTGCGTGAGGCCCCAGAGCTGCGAACGCGTCTCCGTGGTAACCGCCCGCAACTGCTTCCATCTCTTGCTCTGTCATGCACGTTTATTATGTCAGGGGGATCTGTCCTGAACCCGGCTGACAACACTACGCAATCCGATACGCTCGCGGTCGATCTCCGCCGGTTTCTCCTTGCCCTTCCTAAGGCCGAACTTCATTTGCATCTCGAAGGCTCGGTTGAACCCGAAACTCTCCAGGAGCTGGATCCATCGCTCTCCCGGGAGGTCATTCAATCAAACTTTTTGTACAACGGTTTCGCCGGCTTTCTCCAGGCGTATGTCTGGATATCGCGGAAGCTCAACACACCCGCAGCCTACGCACTTGCGACCCGGAGATTGCTTGAACGGCTAGTCGCGCAAAACATTACGGTCGCTGAAATCACGCTTTCAGTCGGGGTAATTCTGTGGAAAAGCCAACGCGTAGAGGACATCTGCGAGGCGCTCCTGAGAGAGGCTGCTACCTTCACCAGCATTCGTGTCGGTTGGATTTTCGATGCCGTCCGGCAGTTCGGCGCCGAGCAGGCAGCCCCCGTCTTCGCATTAGCCAAAGCGTATCGAAATGTCGGTGTCGTCGGCATCGGAATTGGTGGCGACGAACTGCGCGGGCCGGCGGCTTGGTTCAAAGATTTATATCAAAATGCTCGAGATGCTGGACTGGCCCTGACCTGCCACGCCGGTGAGATTGCCGGACCGGAAAGCGTGTGGGATGCTCTGGCCATTGGAGCTCAGCGGATCGGGCATGGCATTCGGGCCGTTGATGATCCTCAACTACTTGCAGCTTTGCGCGAGAGAAACATACCGCTGGAGGTCTGCCCTTCGAGCAACGTTTTCACCGGGGCGGTTCCCGGCTTCGAACAACACCCGCTACGTCGCCTGTGGGTGGCCGGCGTACCGATTGTTTTAGGCACAGATGATCCTGCGCTTTTTCGGACTGATTTGTTGAACGAGTATGTGATCGCTGCGAAAACCTTTGGATTCAGTCCTGACGAACTGAGTCAGTTAGCGGCCAACAGCTTACGGTATGCGTTTAAACAAAATACCTGAACTTGCATCAGCCCCGGGATTGCCCCATGCGATCTTCCAGCAGAAGTTTAATCAGGGCCTCGAGTTCCCGGATGCGGTCAGTGACTTGCTCAAGGTCTGCCACCTCGGGATCAATCGACTCGGCAACCCGACCGTGTTCGAGGGTCCCGAGCTTTGTGTCGGGACCTCTTACCACCCGGCCGGGAATTCCCACCACGGTGCAGCCATCAGGAACCGAATGCACCACAACCGCCCCGGCACCTACCCGAACATCATTGCCTAACTTAATGTTGCCCAGCACCGATGCTCCCGTCCCTACAACCACCCGGTTGCCAAGGGTCGGGTGACGCTTTCCGCGCTCGTTCCCCGTGCCGCCAAGAGTCACACCCTGATAGCGCAGGACGTCATCCCCGATTTCGGCTGTCTCCCCGATCACCACCCCAAAACCGTGATCAATGAAAAGCCTTTTGCCGAATTTGGCGCCCGGATGAATCTCGATTCCAGTCAGAATCCGTGCGATGTGTGAAATGAAACGGGCTGCAACATAACTCTTACGCCGGTAAAACCAGCTCGAGGCCCGGTGGAAGAGCACAGCGTGCAAACCGGGATAGCACAGCAAGATTTCCAAACCGCTCTTTGCTGCTGGATCTTCTCTCTTAATCGCCAGTATGTGGTCCCTGAGGGACATCAGCTCTCGTCTCTCTTAGCCAGATGAGTTCCGGGTGTGCCAGGGTGCTACTTCTTAGGGGTGATCACCGAGCGTCTGTACTTCACCGATAGCTATTTGGCCGAGTTCGAAGCACAGATTGTCGATGTCTCGGCTGACGGCCAGCGTGTCTACCTGAATAAAACCGTTTTCTATCCCACGTCTGGCGGTCAACCTCATGATGTAGGCGCTCTCGCCGGCGTTCCGGTCCTCGATGTCATTGATGAGGATGGCGCAATTGCTCACGTCTTAGGCGGACCAGCGGCCCCATCCGGATCGGTGAGAGGGCATATTGACTGGGACCGCCGATACGACCACATGCAGCAGCATACCGGTCAACACCTGCTTTCGGCTGTATTTACCGAATTGTTTGGCTTTGAAACCCTCAGCTTTCACATGGGCAGCGAGGTTTCGACTATCGAACTCGGAACCAGAGAACTGAGTGAAGGGCAAATTCATGGAGCGGAGGATCGCGCCAACCAGCTTGTCAGAGCCAGACTGCCGGTTCAGATCACCTTTGAGGAAGCGGCAACCGTCCAGGGGCTCCGAAAACTGACTGAGCGCAGCGGCACGCTTCGGATTATTGAAATTCAAGGCGCTGACCGTAGCGCCTGCGGAGGAACTCATGTGCATTCCACGGCCGAGTGCGGGCCCATCTTACTGCGGCGGCTCGAGAAGGTCCGCAGCAATGTTCGGATTGAGTTTGTCTGTGGCATTCGGGCTATTCGGCGCGCCCGAGCCGACTACCGTATTCTGGCCGAGTTGGCGAAATCCTTCGCTACTCCGGTCGACAAGCTACCCGAACATCTCTGTGCGGTTCAGGCACGTCTCTCGGAAGCGGAGAAAGATCGCGGGAAGCTGAGAGCTGAAGTGGCTGCCATAGAGGGCGCCCGCCTATTCGTGTCTACCCCGCCCGGCTCGGATGCCGTCCGGCGTGTTTTTTTGAAGCAGTTATCTCTCGATGAGTCAGCACGCGCCAAAGCTCTTGCCTTCACCTCAGCTGGTAGTCCTGCAATCGCGCTTCTTGCTGGTACAGAGCCCAGCGGCGTCTTGCTGGCCTGTTCCCCTGACTCAGGTGTGAACGCTGGCACACTTCTTAAGAAGTTCCTCGCCTTGGTTGGCGGACGCGGCGGTGGCACGGCTACTCTGGCTCAAGGAAGTCTACCGGCCACTGCGCTCGAAAGCCTGGCAAGAGAACTCGGCTTTCCTGGCGAACTTTGAATACGATCCTCCTCCTTAGGTCTTGGCAGCAAGGACCAGCGCCCCAACAAATGCAACACCCGAAACGAACAAGTAAAGGCGCGCTTTGCCACTCCCCTTAGCAAACTCTTTCCAGGCGAACGCTCCCCACATAATCGCCAGAAGCACGGAAACAGCCGGAACAATGACCGGGACCGAAGCACCCGTTGACCGTTGCCCGGGATTGCTGATTATCAAGAAAATAGAGAATACTCCCGCCGCACAGACCATCCCACCGGCCACGCCGAGGAGATGCGCTTTCGGTCCACCGCGTGCGTAAGCGCTCATCTTAAGCGGACCACCTTCAAGCGCAAACGCAAGAGAACACAGCTCGAGAACGATTGTCGATGCTGCAATTCCAAGAGTGAAGAACAGCATTCCTGCATAGGGACCCAGCCCGAACTCGCCGACCACTCCATTTACTGCAACCGGGTAATAGAATCCGAGAAAGATACCTCCCAGTGCACTCACGATCAGTCCTTTTGCGAGCCGGCGTTGCTGGGCGCTGGGGGCTAATCGAGAACTCGCCACCTTCGAGGCCGTGGAGGCTCCCTCTCGAAGTTGACAGGCTCGGCCACTCAGTCCTGCCCCGGCAAGCATGAATGCGATACCAGAGCCGATGACCAGTGCGTTATCGCCGCGAAGGTTGAACAGAGCACCTACGATAAGTGCTGTGCCAAAAGTTACCGGGAACGCAGTGGACATCCCGATGAGGGAAACCGCCCCAATCAGCAGCAAGTTGCCGATGTTGAAGATCATTCCACCTGCCACAGCTGAGCCTTGCGCCATTCGGCCGGAGATCAGAAGACGATCGGCGAACGCGAAATCACTACCCGCATTTCCGAGAACCAGTGCGGCAACAACAGAGAAGAGAAGGGCTCCGAGCGAGAAATCAAGGTAGAACAGCTCAAATCGCCAGCGAGCACCGGTCAACTTGAATGCGTTCGCCCAACAGCCTAAACAAACGGCAGAAAAGAGCATTAGAATGGCCGAATGCTCGCTAGATGCTGGATTCAAAATGCTGTTTAGGACCTTCGCTAATGTCTACTGCATGACGCCCGGCATAGCAACAAGGGCCGTGGGGAGCGTGGCTTGGTTCGGGGTGAAGTAGTGTTGCTGAGACAAGTTGCGATAAACATTTCCTGCCACACCGGAAGCAATGGGCCCACTAATTCCCCGTCCGCCTGTTAAGAGCACCACGACGGCAAGCTTATTCTTGCCCACATCATTGAACGATCCGAACCACCCTAGATGAACACCCGGCTGCGCCGTGTCTGTGCACGTTCCCGTCTTTCCGAAAATAGGCTCATTGGGATCGAAGTTCGCACGCCGTGCGGTTCCGTATTCGACCGCCCCCTCCATGCCCGGCTTCATCTGGGGAATCAAGTCGGCAATGTTCAGAGTCCGCTTAATCCGGGGAACAAACTTCTGAACCTCTTCCTCACTCTTCGGATACTGCAAGTAATACATCGTCCCGCCGTTTGCAATCGACCCGACGATACTCGACAGCTCCAGTGGTGTAAGCCGAATCCCGTCGCCAAAGCTGGTCATCATGCCTACACCGGACTCCGGCGCCTCGGGAGTGAGATATCCCGCCTCTTCCCCCTGAATATCCAGCCCCGCTTTCTCACCGAGTCCAAAAAGCTTGCCATATTTTTCCACGCGCTCGAATCCAAGCTCCTGGCCTAGCTTGGCAAAATACATATTGTTCGAATGTGCGAGGGCCTGAGTCATATCCATAGCAAACCGTCGCGAGATGTGCACGGACGTTCCCGAGTCAACCAAGCCTTCCCTCAGTGCAGCAAGCGAAACTACAGTCTTTACAGTAGAGCAGGGCTGATAGGCACCCTTCAACGCAAGTTTCTGATTGACAATGCTTAGGATTCGACCAGTCGCCGGGTCTGAAACAACAACAGTTCCGTTGTAAGGGCCGAGTGCATCGATCGCGGCTTTCCGGATAACCAGGTCTTCTCCGTCAATGTTGTCGCCGACAGTAGAATCTGCGTAGGTCGGCTCAGTCCACGGATTAAAGAATACCCGGGCGTGCTTACGCCGGCGCGCATAACTAACCTTCGTAGTTAAAGTCGTATCAGTATGGATCAAAGCCGCCTGGCTGGTTGTACGAGGGACCCGGCGTCGACTCTTCCTCGCTGTAACTACCTGTGAGGATTGAACCGCAACGGCTTTCTTAATTCTTTTCCGTTTATGCTTTTTCGAGGCAGGGGTATCAGACGCAGTACTAGCTGCATGCAGCGATCCAACGGTGCTCGTTGTGAGCAAAGCCAGAATCAATAGCGCGCGATAAAAGGGACGGAGGCTCATGAAGTCCCCCCTTCTTTTGAAGTGGACGTTCCCATCGAACAACTCGTTAACAGCAGGTAAATGACCAATCAGTCTTTGGTCCGCTGCTTATTCAGGTTACTTATATCCTAAGTAGTTCTACAAATCCCGTCAACTACACAGTTGCCTGAGCACGCCAGCTTTCTCCTAAAGCGGGGCTGCGATCCGTGTTATTTCGGAACGAAGCCGGGATTGTGCTTCGACATCCAACTTTCCGCCCCGGCAAGTTACGTAAAATACGTCGATAGCCTTGTGCGCCTCGGTGTCAATCATAATGACCTCAATATTGCACCCGGCCTCGCTGATCGTCGAAGCAAGGTCGTACAGCAGGCCAGGGCGATCCTCCCCCACGAAATCGATCAGAGTGGAGCTTTCGGAGGCCTCATTATTGAAGGTGACAGCCGGAGCAATCACGGCATCGCTGCTGGGTCGAGGAGTCGCCCGTCTCCTTTTTAACAAATCTTTTACCTCGACCGAGCCACGCACCACACACTCAACGGTCCATGCCAGCCGGTTAACCTCCGCCGGATTCAGTTCAAGTGTGTGGAGCGGATCGTTGAACCGAATCAGGTCGAGCACGCAGCCCGCATCATTGCCGGATGCTTCGCCTTTTACGATGTTCATCCCAAAACTAGCTAAGGTCCCGCATAACGCAGCAAAAAGCCCAGGTTTGTCGTGGGCCAGAACGGTCATCGAGAAGACGCTTGCAGCCCGCCCAATCTCGACCGCTACTCCTTCCCGCTTGCTTTTTTCCGCCAATTCGAAATGATGTTGGATCTGATCGAGATCATGTGTCCGCAAGTATCGCTTCGGAAATCCTTCCAGAAATTGAGCGAGTTTTGCCGGTAAGGCGTAATCCGGGTCTGATCCGGCACCCTTATGAATCCGCTCAGTGACCAACTCGCGCCGGAGCTGATCAAGGCCCAGCCCGTACACCCGCCAAAGTTGCTCACAACGCCACGGCGTCATGGCAGTTGGGTTCACTGCAGTAATATCTGCAAAGGTCAGCAGAGTCAGACGCCGCAGGTCTTCGTGAGTACAGATTCGGGAAGTCAGGTAACGCCCCGTCGCTGGATCGTCCAGATCCCGCCCGCTCATAACCAGTGAAAGATCAAGGTGATGCTCAATCAGGAAAAGCACCTGTTGAACCTTTGCTGGAGGCGCTCCGAGATGCTTCAGAATCACCGCCGCTGCGTCGAGTGACCCTCGCACGTGATCACCGGGCGTAGTGCCTTTGCCGATATCATGCAAGAGAAGCGCCAGCCGGAGGGTGGCCAAATCGCCTTCTTCCACTGCGAGCTGATGAAATCGCGAATAAGTCTCCGAGTCTTCAGCGACCAGCTTGTCAATAGTCTCGATTGCTACAAGTGTGTGTTCGTCTACCGTGTACCGGTGATAGAAATCTCGAACTACGAGGCTGTCGATCTCTCGCCAGTGCGGGATCGCCGCAGCCAGAACACCTGATTGCTGCATATCTTGTAAAGCACGGGCACTCTGGGGTTGGTTCACAAGATCGAACCAGGATGTCCAGGAGGCGGGAGAGGTTCGGAACAGATCCGCCAGTTGGGCGATCTCTGCCCGCAGGCGGCGCTGCGTGTCCCACGAGATCCTGATTCCGTGCTTCCCGACAAAAGAGAACAAGCGCAGGACCGAATGGGAAGATCGAAGTGTCTCGGCTGGATTGCGAAGGAAGACACGTTCGCGTGAAACAGTAAACTCAGGCGTAGACAGCCGGCTGCGCCAATCTCTGAAGTGCGTTAGTAGCGATCGCTCTTGAGAACCTGCAAATTCGAGAGCCCGCCCGCTTGCCTGAAAAACAGTGCGGGCGCAGCCAAAGTAGAGCCTCATCCACTGCTGTGCTTTGACCGGCACCTTCGGCAACTCCCGCGCTACTTCGTCCTGCAGTTCGAAGGTAAGCAGGTTGCTGTCCCGCCCGGTTCGCTGATGAAGGAAACAGCGCAGGTTGAAAAGAAAGTCTTTTGCACTCGGAATCACCTCTCCCGCGACCGAAACTTCTCCACGTTCAACTTCTTGCAAAGCTTCCCGGAAAGCGTCTTGATCGGGAAAGAGTTGACCCAGCCAGCGCAGAACGTGAATGTCGCGGATTCCTCCGGGAGTCTCCTTAATGTTCGGTTCTAAATGGTATACAGTGTTGTTGAATTTGGAGTGTCGCTGACGGGTCGCTTCAACCAGTTGACGCGAAATCTCCGCAGCATGACGCTGGTTAGCCTCTGGCAATCTGCGGGCAAGAACATCGAATACCTCTGGGTCACCGCAAAGAAACCGCAGGTCGAGCAGACTGATACTGAGCTCTACATTTCCTTCGTGCAGGCGGCAGCAATCCGCCACCGTCCTCACTGAATGCCCGATGCGCAGCTTGCTATCCCAAAGCACACGCAGGAAAACCGAAAGCTGGTCTTTGATTTTGGCGCCGTCAGATTCGGCGCCAA
>CAXTMN010000014.1:0-26216 GCA_964245395.1 uncultured Bryobacteraceae bacterium | reverse complement strand
GCCATAGCCTCCGATAGCTGCCACAACGACCGGAGTGCCTCCACTCTGCAACAGAGATTCCGTAGCGGCGTTGCTGATAACCGAATCGACAAAGCTAGTGCGGGCTTCCAGCAGCTTGTAAGCTTCGCAACCACTCTCGAAGCTAAGAGAAGCTGCTTCCTGAATGTTCCTGCGCTCGTCCGGCCGGTGCGCTTCCAAGTCTAAAGAGCAGCCTCTCCGGTATCGCCATTGCGGATCCGAATCGCATCCAGAACGTCATAGATGAATACTTTCCCGTCGCCCAACTTGCCAGTGCGCGCCGCGGACGTAATTGCTCGTGTAATCTCGTGGAGGCGCCCGTCAGGAACCACTGTCTCAACTTTGATTTTCGGAAGCAGGTCCACCTGGTACTCCATCCCCCGGTACACCTCTTTGTGTCCGCCTTGACGACCATGACCGCGCACCTCTGTTACCGTGATGCCGTCCACCCCTATGGCCTTCAAGGCTTCTTTCACGTCTTCCAGCTTGTGGGGTTGAATGATGGCTTCGATTTTCTTCATTGGCCCCATCCTATCTTCTGCCCCGTCACCGCTTTATGCATCGAAGTTGTAACCCTCTTCCCCGTGCATGCTCAGATCGAGTCCAGTAATCTCGTCTGCTTCGGAAACGCGCAGTCCGACCAACAGGTCGACTATCTTCAGAATCACCAGAGTGCCTACGATGGCCAGCACCCAGGAGATCGCTACAGCAATCGCTTGATTCAGTACCTGTCCGGCATTCCCGTCAACTAATCCCAAGGGAAGCGCCTTTCCGGCTGCATCCTTCAACCCATCATTGATCTCGCGAGTAGCAAACACTCCGGTGAGAATGGCGCCTAACGTCCCCCCTGCGCCATGCACTCCGAATGCGTCCAGCGAATCATCGTAGCCGAACCGATTTTTCACCGTCGTCACCATGAAAAAACAGAATACTCCCGCCAGGAAGCCGATCAGCAGAGCAGGGAACGGCTTCACAAACCCGGAAGCAGGAGTAATGGCCACCAGCCCCGCCACTGCTCCTGAAATCCCCCCTAACATGGTCGGCTTTCCCTGTCGCGCCCACTCTGCAAACATCCATCCAAGTGCGGCTGCTGAAGCACCGAAATGTGTAGCGACGAAGGCGCTGGTTGCCAGACCTGAAGCGTTTACTGCGCTTCCTGCGTTGAACCCGAACCAACCCACCCAAAGAAGACAAGCGCCAATAACGCTAAGCACGATGCTGTGAGGCTTCATCGGCTCTCTGCCGAAGCCCACCCGCTTGCCTAAGTACAGAGCACAAACGAGCGCACTCACTCCTGATGTCACATGGACTACCGTGCCACCGGCGAAATCGAACGTAGGAATCTTCCCACCGAGGAACGCATTCAACAGACCACCTTTTCCCCAGACCATATGAGCCATGGGGAAATAGATGATCGTCGACCAGAGGCACGTAAACAGCAGCATGGCGCTGAACTTCATCCGCTCGGCGAAAGCACCCGATATCAGCGCAGGAGTGATGATGGCAAACATCAGCTGGTAAATCATGTACGTCTCGTGCGGGACCGTCGCGCCGTAATCTGCGTTCGGAACTGCGCCTACCCCACTTAGGAAGGCGTAGCGAAAATCACCAATGAATGCATTGCCTTCAGCGAACGCCAGACTGTATCCGTAAATAGCCCAGAGCACGGTCACCACGGCCATCAGAGCGAAGCTGTGCATCATCGTGCCAAGAACGTTTTTGCTGCGAACCAGGCCGCTGTAGAACAATGCCAGCCCAGGCCCGGTCATCATCAACACCAATGCAGCGCTCGTCAGCATCCAGGCATTGTCGCCAGAAAGCTGGGCCGCTTTGGTCGCCGCATCAAGGGCGTTTAGCCTCTGATCGACTGTCTGAGCTGTTTGGGCAAATAGAGGGGCGCTGGCAAGTCCGCCCGATAACAGAATGAATCTAAAAGCGCTGTTCATAGAAGCACATGGGGCAGTTAGCATTAAAGAGTAACAGCTTGCTAAACTTACCTGCCACGAATCTTTTTATGCCCAGTATCTAAAGCTTTTATCCTTGCCTGTTTCGTTCTCGCCAGGAAAAGGAAAACAGTATTGGACTGTCTTCTTTTCCTGGTGTCTCAAAAACTTTAGAACTGAAAGTGCAAAGCGAGTTGAAGAATCCGTGGGTCGTACGTGTTGGAAATCTGGCCGAAGTTAGGATCGGTTGGTGTCAGGTCGGGACTCTGGAAGTTTGCGTGGTTAAAGACGTTAAACGCATCTCCGCGTAGCTCCACATTCATGTTCTCTCGAACGATGAAGTGCTTGGAGATCGAGAAATCCAGATTAGTAAACCCAGGCCCGCGTAAACCGTTCCGGGGGAACGTGCCATAGGGGTAAGCCGTCAGTGGTGTGCTGCCTACTCCGTTTGCCGCCAGAATGCGGCTGATGCTGAAGTTGCCCGGATCGAAGTAGTAATTGCCCGTTCCTGCCGCACCCGCGCTCGGATTGTTGAGTGTCACAGTATTGTGCGCGTTGAGAGTTGTCAGCTGAGTGCTCACCAGATCTGCGCGCACCAGCCCTGGATCACCTGCACCAGAAGGGCCAGGGTTCGTGCGACTGTCATTCAGCTTCGCTAAGATGTCCAGCGGAAATCCTGTGTGCATGGTCAGAATCGGGTATACGCTCCAGCCTTTTGTCAGCAGCTTTGGGCCGTGCTGCCAAAGTTGGTCGAAAGGCAAATCCCAACCGCCGGATAAAGTGAACACCTGCCGCACATCCGTGTCCCCAGAAGCTCGGAACAGATCATGTCCGTAATAGGGCACTGTGGAACTGTTCTGACGGAACCCGGACGAGTTGTCGATCTCATGGGACCAGGTGTAACCGACCGTCCAGAAACTGCTTCCCCAAGCCCCCATATTCGAGACAGCACGTCTATAGTTCACCTGCAGCCCGTTATAGTTCGATTTCCCGATATTCTGGAATTCCTCCAGGTAGCTGAAATTAGAACCATACAAGCGTTGATTGGTCCCGGGCACGAAGGGATTCACGTCAACAAGGCCGGTCTGCTTATGTGCGTCGTAGCCGATGTAGGCCAATTCAAGAAACGTATTGAACGGAAGTTGCTGCTGAAGCGACAGATTGTACTGGTAAGTGTAGGGTGTTCTCAGGTGCGGATCGACGAAATAAACACCGCCTCCCCCGAAGGGCAAATAACCAGCGGCATTGAAGTCGATGTTCTTGGTAGGCACCTTTGAAGGGAATGGATCAACAGCACCCGAGGAGGCATACGGATCTTGTAAACCAGTACCGGTCGCTCCGGGCGTGGCGCCCGCAGGAAACACATCGGCGAATCCGTAAAACGGCGCTTGACCATTGAACTGCAGATTGTCCTCGGCTTTCAAAATGTCATAGAAGACACCAAATCCACCCCGAATGCTCGTTTTGGCATTTCCAAAAACATCCCAGGCAAATCCAAACCGGGGAGCAAAATTGTTCTTCACCGGAAAGTTCGCTCCTGTAGGTGCCCCCGGATCTCCAGGAAACACCAGGCCCGGCGGAGCATTCACAAAGCGTTGAGATTGCAAACCGGGAATGAAAGCGAATGATTTGCCTTGAGTGTCATATTTCGGCTGCGCATACTCGTACCGCACGCCCAAATTCAAAGTGAAGTTCCTGGTGACCTTCCAGCCGTCTTGCACGAAAGCACCATATTGGTGTGAGCGTACGTTCGAGGGAGCTCTTCCGAACTGCAAAAATTCGTCTGGCAGACCCATAAGGAAGTCCGCAAGATCTACCTTTGAGCCAACACCTGTGCTCGGACCGTAGAAGAAATATTCGCCGTTGACGAAGTAATCGTAGACCGTGTTGTTCTGATACGGCGAGAACGATAGCCCAAATTTGAGGCTATGTGCCCCTTTGGTCCAGGATAGATTCTCTGAAAATTGATAGGTGTTATCAATCTCATGCGTAGGGCCTTGCGGGCTGAACCCTATAGTGGTGTTCGATCCCAGCAAGCCGATCAGCGGAGGCCCGGTCGGGTCGTCCGATGGAACGTTGGCGCCAAGTTGCAGCCCGTTCGGCTTTGCTGACGCAGGAATAGCCTGCGTATGATTGCTCCGCTGCGCTGGCACCCGCAACTCGGTCAACAAACTCGGCGTGAACGTATGGGTATAGGTCACCGATCCGAAATAATCGGTGTTCGAGTAATTCACCGGATACCCGGTGACACTCGTTACCGGGATGCTGCCATTAGCATCAAATCCAAAAGGATAAAGAACGGGATGATCGTTCGTTGTAAAGGTCCCGCTAATCACATCCATCGAGGTCAGGTTGTAGTCAAACTTACCCAGATACTCATTAAAGTTGTCGCTCGATACACCTTGCGGGAACAGGTAACCGGTCGAGGATGTCGGGATCAGGCCGTGGGCGAAATAGGCTTTTGCGACTGGGTTGATTGCATTCGGGTCGATTATCCCCTGGCTGGCGAGAGCCGGATTTGCTTGGTATTGCGGATTCGCCAGCAAATAGGTGGCAACTAGCGCCTGCTGCGCCGAACCCGAGAAATCCCCGTTTGCTTCCGCCGGTGTAAACGTTGTCACTTTCCCGGGATTGGTGTCGACCGAGGACTGACGCTGACCCTCATAAGAGAAGAAGAAAAACAACTTGTTCTTCACGATCGGGCCGCCGACAGTTCCCCCAAACTGATTGCGTTTCAGAATCGGGACGGATATCCCCTGCTCATTGTTAAAAAAACGGTTCGCGTCGAAGAAGTTGTTGCGCAGGTAATCGAAAGCCGTTCCATGAAATGTGTTGGTTCCGCTTTTCGTAACCACACTGACAATGCCGCCGGAGTTGCGGCCGTACTCGGCGCTATAGTCGCTTTCAAGAACCCGAAACTCCGCAATCGAATCGGGGTTAGGATCTGCCACCACTCCATTAGTCAGAAGGTTATTGTTCAGGCCGCCATCAAGCAAATAAGTCACCGAGTCGGTACGTCCCCCGCCGATGCTGTAATTGCCCGCTGCGCCCGATGTCGGGTTGGTCGGGGTGACGCCCGGTTGCGTTCTGAGCAAGTCGAGTGTATCGCGGCCATTCAGCGGCAGCTCGAAAATCGCTTGCCCGGTCACCGTGGCCCCCACGGTCTGGTTTTCCGTTTCGACGAGTGATGCACCGCTTTCGACCGTCACAGTGTTGCTCACCTTGCCGATCTCGAGATGAACATCCATGCGCAGGGTCTGATTGATCTCCAGCGAATTTTTTGACTGAACCGTTACTTGCTCAAATCCAGGTGCCTGAGCGGCTGCTGTATAGGAGCCGATCGGCAGCTGCAAAACCTGATACGAGCCGCTGGCATCGGTTGTGGTTTCATGGCTGATGTTTGTTGCGGTGTTAGTGACAACTACCTTGGCGCCGGGAACGACTGCCCCGCCCGGGTCGGTCACCACGCCCGTGATCTTTCCTGTAGCATCCTGACCAACCATCAGGGAGGAGAAGAGCGAGAACAAAACGACCAGCGGAAGCGCGAATACACTGATCTTCCGGATTTCCATACGCAGAAGAAACTCCTGTTAGCAAGCGAGGTGAAAATAGCCGCCGGATGCGAGACTGCGTGGTCAGTGCGACCCTTCGGAAAGGTCAGGTTAACACGATTGTCTTAGAGTCTAAAACGGTGCCTGTACTAGGAGATGGTCAGGATGGTGAAGAGTTTGGTGGAGGCGGCGGGAGTTGAACCCGCGTCCGAAAAAGTCCGCCGTGCAAAGCCTACGTGTGTATCCGGTTCTGCATTTCAGCGGCCACCTGTACCACCGGCAAGACGTGGCGGCCGCTTAGCCCGATTGATCTCGGCCCTCGGCTACGAGCAGAAGCCTGGTGCCTATCCTGCAAAATGACGCTTGCTAGCTAACGCGCAGGCTCGTCAACCGAAGCGGCAACCTAATTTGACTTAGGCAGCGTATGCGAACTGCTGATTATTGGCAGTTGTGTTTTTCCGATCGTTTTACGGGAGCTCGGAACCCGACACGCCTTCACACAACGATCCGATCCCGTCGAAGCCGTTGCGCCCCCATTCTGGAGAGACTAAACGCTATTCTAACAGTTATTTGGTTGTGTCGAAAGGTTCCTTGCTCCCGGACCCTTCCTCGCGAACACCAATGGTTCAGAATAGGCCCTCAATCATGTCGAGCACTGTTTCGCCTGCTGTCGCCCCGTCCATTCAGGGAACTGATGAGGAACAGCACGGACCTTTGTTTCATGTCGTCCTGCTTGACGATGATGAACATACATACGAGTACGTCGTCGAGATGTTGCAGAAGCTGTTCGTTCTGTCAAAGGAAATAGCGTTCCAGCACGCCGTCGAGGTGGACTCGACCGGCAAGACCATCGTTATCACCTGCGAACGCCCGCAAGCCGAGTTCGCCCGCGATCAGATCCACGGGTACGGCGCAGATCCCCGCATGCCCAAGTCAAAAGGTTCCATGTCCGCCATCCTGCTGCCGGTCGGAAATACGGCTTTGGCTTAAGTAAGCCGATGCTACATTGGCTGCAACACCACCGCATGGGCAAATCGGTCCGGGCCTCATTAGCATTCTGTTTCGCAGCGGCGTTCACGCCCGCGGCTGAGTGGAGGGTCGACCCTCCTCATTCCTCAGCATCTTTTGCAGTGAAACACATGATGGTCTCTACTGTTCACGGCTCCTTCAACGGCCTCAAGGGAGTAGTCGACTACGATCCCGCCAACCTGAGCGCCTCTAAGGCGAACCTCGTCATCGATGCTACTACTGTAACCACGCGAGATGACGATCGCGACAAGCACCTCAAGGGTTCCGAGTTCTTCGACATCGCCAAATACCCGACCATAACCTTTGCTTCAAAGCGGGTGGTCCCCAAGTCCGCAGGAACTTTTCAACTGGTTGGCGATATGACGATGCACGGCGTAACCAGAGAGGTCACCTTCGATGTAGACGGACCCACTGCGCCAGTTAAGGACGGCAAGGGCAACCTCCATATCGGGGCAACCGCCACCGCCAGGGTCGATCGAAAGGATTTTGGATTAGTTTGGAACCGCGCTTTGGATGGCGGAGGCGTGATGGTCTCTGACATGGTCGATCTGACCGTCGAGATCGAACTTGTTCAGGCCAAAAATTCCTAGCCTAGCGGGTCCAGACTACCCTTTGCTCTCGGGCGCAAGCGTCGGAAAGGTGTCCGAAATGTGGTCGTGCCAGGTAAGGTTGTCTTCGTCCACAAAGGCCCATATTAGCCCGATACCAGCTGCTAGCAGGCTCAGAATGCCTCCAACCAGGCGCTGATAACGGCGGCGCTGTGATGGAGGGTTACCATCAAAGTCCACCAGCCGCAGCCCGGCCGTTTGCATCCCGATCGTATCCCGCCCGGCAAACGTCCATAGGAGCTTGTAGAGCAAGGGGACAGTTACTGCGGCGAGAATAAAAAACGGTAGCGACTGCTTATCAACCCAAAATTTTCCGCCGGCAAATAGGAACATTGCCAAGCCTGCTGCACACCCTCCCAGCATCAGTAGCGCGTCCACGACGGCTGCCTCGATCCGCAGTTTTGTAGGCGCTACCGGAGCGTCACAGATGATGTTCGAGCGCGGCGGGGCTAAGATCTCTTCTTGCCCTTCAAACTCGAGCCGGCGCTGATCGCCAGATTGTTTGGTTCGGGGGCGGGCATGCCTGACACTCACCTTTTCTGTCTTCAAAGGTGCTGGTCGAGCTACTTGCGCCGCCCGTCCTCTGATCGACTCCCTTTCTGCCGGCGTAGTCAGCGAGACAAATGGAATGACTTGCGTCTCAGTGCGACTTTCAAACAGCGGCTGCTGTCCTGGCTCGGCGCTCTGGCGTGGAACCGTCTCTTGAGCGGGTACGTAATCATAGGCAATAGCCGTGGCTGCTGCCGAGATTGGGAAAGCGTTTGGAGTAAATCGCTGCGGCGTACTTCTTACGCGCCGCCCGCAGCGGCGGCAGCGATGATCGTCATCTCCTACCCACGTTTCGCAATGCTGGCAAGTCATTTCCCGTCCGTTCGCACCAGACCTGCCGCGAAAACGCGAAGCTTGCAGCCTCATTGTCCGTCATGCTACGGTTTTCGGTTGAGGCTTTCTTCCTGGCAGTTACTAGTAACCCTACTCTCGTTTCTTACCAGAAAATGTGATGTTTGTCTAGAACATTTCTCAGCTAAGTTGTTGTTTGTACTCGGAGCTCTGCTTATTTTCCCTTCTGGAGCTTTCGCTCAAACGACAGCTCACCCCTTGAAGACCGACACGCCCCCTGTGGACGAGATCTGGTATCACGCTGTTCACCAGGAATCCTCCGGTTCAAAGCGCTTCCTGCGCGGAGCCGCGAAAATCGAGCTAAGCGATGTTTCTATCAGCGCCGACGATATTCAGTTCGACTCGGATACCAATTGGGTCGTCGCCAAAGGCCACGTCCTTTTAGACCACTTCCTGACAGGGGACAAAATGGAAGCTGACCATGGCGAATACAATCTGAAAACGCAGGAAGGAAAGTTCTACGGCGTTGCTGGGACCTCTCCCGCCAAGATCGTCACCAGTCCGGGGGTCCTAACCACAACCAACCCCTTTTACTTCCAGGCAAAATGGGCCGAGCGCATCAAAGACCGCTACATTCTGCATAGCGGTTACCTGACCGATTGCAAGATCCCCAAGCCTTGGTGGACCTTCGAAGCGCCCATCTTCGATGTCATTCCCGGTGATCGGGCCATTGCGAAGCGTACCGTATTCCGCCTCAAGAAGTTTCCCATCTTCTATCTGCCTGTTTTCTATCGGCCTTTAGGAAAAAATCCTCGTCACAGCGGGTTTTTAACTCCGAATCTGGGTCATAGCACTCTCTACGGATACATCGCTGGTGTCGGTTATTACTGGGCGATGAATCGCAGTTACGACATGACTGGCACCGCTGAGTACTTCACCAACAGAGGCCCAGCTTTCCGCTACGACTTTCGCGGCAAACCGAACGCGGCTACTGATTTCAACTTCAATCTCTACAGCGTCGACGATGTCAATGGGGGAGCGGGCAAAATAAAGGAGGGTGGCACCGAATTTGAGTTGACTGCGCGGCCCAGCATTCTCGGGTTTACGGGGCGGCTCGATTACAACTACCTCAGTTCCTACTTGTTTCGACAGGCTTTCTCCTACTCGTTTGTAAGCGCCTTGTCGTCCGAGGTTGACTCGATCGGTTTCCTTCAGCGTCACTTTAAAGACGACGTTTACACCATGAATATCGTCGCGCAACGGACTCAGCTCTTTGAAACAATCACTTATCCATCTCTCCATGAGGCGCCGAATCAGGTGATCATCCAGAAGCTTCCGTCGTTCGAGTTTTCTGGTCGCGATCAGAAGCTGGCCGGAGGTCCTATTCCAGTCTGGTGGTCCTTCAATTCCAGTGCTGCCCTTCTCAATCGGGATGAGCCAACGGGCGTCGAACTGCCCTACGGGCCACCCCAGTCGGTCCTGCAAACGGGAGAGCTGGGTCGTTTCGATCTCGAGCCGCATGTCATGACCGAATTCAACTTCAAAGGCTTTTCGTTGAATCCGAGCTTCACCTTCGGAGCTACCGATTACACCAATTCATATGCCACAAACAGCACCACGTACACTCCGGTATCCTTCTGCCCCCCTTATCCAAGCTGTCCCCCCATCTCCACCAACGTCGTCACGCTCGCGAACAAAAATCTGTTCCGCAAAGACGCCGACTTTACCTTGGAATTGCGCCTACCCACGCTTGAGAAGATTTACACGCCTCCTCAATGGATGCACCTTGGACCGAAACTCAAGCACGTCATCGAAGCAAATGCCACTTATGAGTACGTCACGGGTATAAACCAGTTTCAAAAGATGATTCACTTCGACTCGACAGACATCCTGTCGAATACAAATCAGCTGCGAATTTCCTTGATCAACCGTCTCTACAAAAAAGATAAGAGGGGCAATGTCAGCGAGGTCTTCACGTGGAAGCTCGACCAGGACCGCTACTTCGATCCAACGTTCGGCGGCGCAGTGATTGCCGGAAAGCGGAACATCGTTCTCTCCGAAATCGAACTGACGTCCGTAGCTTTCCTGGACGGCCCCCGTGCCTATTCTCCGGTCGTTTCCTCCATGACGGTCAATCCCTACCCGTTCCTCTCTTTCGAGTGGCGCGCAGATTACGATCCCCTTCGTTCAAAGTTCGTGGAACACACCGTCAACTCGACGGTCCGCTATAAAAACTATTTCGCCGGCGTTGGCGATACCGCAATTACCGTCCAAAATCCTCTGTTGGTTCCTCAGGCAAATCAAATCACGTTCGGCGGTGGGTACGGAAGCGCCAATCGTCGCGGTTGGAATGCCCGCGCTACCTTCGATTACGACCTGCTGCTCCAACGGCGCCTTTACGACTTCATTCAAGCTTCCTACAACACCGATTGTTGCGGCTTCAGCGTGCAACTCAAGCAATTCAATATTGGTATTCGCAACGAAAATCAATACCTTTTCTCATTCTCTATCGCCAATATCGGCACCTTCGGAAGCTTGCAGAAGCAGGATCGAAATTTTTAGCGCCGGTTCTGCGTAGTGAAGACTTGGTCAAGCAAGTTCACAAAGCTTCGACTCTTGCTGGACACCGCTGCTTTCAAATCATTCAATTCGCTTTCAGCATCGCGAAGCTTGTCGGCTAAGTGAAGACATGCCAGAACGGCCGTTCTCGTTGTGTCCAGATTTCCCGCACGCCGAGCAATCGTTGACATCAGCTCGTCCACTTGCCGGGCTAGTTGCTCAGTTTGCCGAGGATCGCCGGCGCTTGAAACCGAGTATGTCTGATTGAAGATAGTAACCCGAACAGTCTGCTTACTTGTGTCCGGATCAGCCATAGACGTCCGTGTGATCAGCTGGCGCTTAACAGATCCAATTGGCTGAGTAGTTTTTCCACCCGGGCGCGCACCTGCTTGCGTTCGCCTCGGAGTTCCTCGATTTCAGCCGTAAGTTGCTTAATCCTGCCCTCCAGATCACTATTCTCCTTCTGGAATTCAGTACATAACCCTTGCGCTTCATCCCGGTCAGTTCGCGTTGTGCTTAACTCTTCTTCAACAGACTTTACCCTTTGCTGAAGCTGTTCGTTACCCTTACGCAATTCAGTGATCAGCTGAACGGCACGGTGAATGCGCTCTTCCAGGTCGCCGAGAGTGTCTATGCTTCCTTCGACTAAGTCCATTGAGTTCTGGACCATGCCCGGCTACTGAAGTCGAGCCCCTTGTGCTTCTTTAGCCTTTGCCACCAGCGAAGAAAAACCAGCTGCATCATTAACGGCAATGTCGGCCAGAACCTTGCGATTCAGCTCGATACCCGCGCGCTTCAAACCGTTGATGAACTTGCTGTACGAGATATCCGATAAGCGACACCCCGCGTTGATACGCACAATCCAAAGCGACCTGAAATTGCGCTTCTTGAGTCGGCGACCTACGTAACCATACTTGAGGGCTTTCTCGACCGCTTCCTGAGCAGAGCGGTTAAGCTTCGATTTCGTAAGGAAATAGCCCTTCGCAAGCCGCAGCGTCTTGTGACGGTAATCCCGCCGGTTAGTACCTCTTTTTACTCTTGGCACGTTTTCTCCTTTATGTTGAACGAAGGGAAGTGAAATCCCCGGTGAGAGGAGACAGGCACGTGCAGCGCACTGCTCCTACTCGAAAACACTAGTACGGAAGCATTTCCTTCAGCTTCGCCTGGTCTGCGTGGTCTGCTACCACCGACTGACCAAGCTTACGCTTGCGAGAGCGCGTTTTAGAGGTCAGAATGTGGCGGGAGAAAGCGTGACGGCGAACGATCTTCCCCGTTCCGGTCTTCTTGAAGCGCTTAGACGCACCTTTGTGCGTCTTCATCTTGGGCATAAATTCTGTCCTGAATTTTGATTGGCGGGAGGCCGCCGGAGAACTCGCAGTGGCCATGAAATCAACAGCTATGGCAAGCGGAACTACTCCAGTCAGCTTAACATAGCCAGGACCTACTGATTCTCTTCGTATTCTTCCACCCAGGCCATCTGAATGGCCTCCAGCTTACCTTCCGTAGAAGCTGCCGGATCGTCTTTGAAATCGACCAGCTGTGTGATCCATTTATGAAGATCGGTGTATCGGATGTGAGTAGGATCAACATCGGGATGCGCCTCGAACAGGCTGAGCGCGATGTCTTCCGTGTGGTCCCAGGTAAGTCCAGGCATAATCTTTCCTATTCTAAAAGAGAGTCAACCACCGCCCTACTCGATCTTTGTTCCCTTCAAC
This sequence comes from uncultured Bryobacteraceae bacterium, assembly GCA_964245395.1. GTDB lineage: Bacteria > Acidobacteriota > Terriglobia > Bryobacterales > Bryobacteraceae > Bog-105. The sequence continues at coordinate 13,953 of CAXTMN010000014.1, read as the reverse complement.
GCGCCGCTTACAGCCGAATTCATCAAGTTCTCCGCCAGGGTTTGGGTCGCCCGATTGAGCGCTTCCAGCTTTTCATTAATCGCCCTGTGATCGTTGCCATGATAGACAGTCTCGAGTTCACGCTTGGCTGTTTCGATTGCCTGTTGCTCGGTCGGACTCAGGTTGTTGAAGGCGTCGTATTTCTGCGCCTTCTCTGTGGCCGCAAGTACCGCATCGGCTTCCACCCGTGCCTCTCGGACTTGACGATCCCGCAAATCCTGTTCAGCATTCTCGTATGACTCTACGAGGATGGCTTCCACCTGCTCTTCCGACAACCCATATGAGGGCTTCACCTCGACACTCTGCTCCTTGCCGGTCCGCGCATCGCGTGCGGTCACGTTCAAAATGCCATTTGCATCAATCATGAAGCGCACATCGATCCGCGCCAATCCGGCAGGCATCGGATTGATCTCTGTCAATTCGAACCGGGCCAGGCTCCGGCAATCCTTCACCAGTTCACGTTCACCTTGCAGGACGTGAATCAAGACGTTTCGCTGCCCGTCAACCGCCGTCGTGAAAGTCTCTGTGGCACTTGCCGGAATCGTGGAGTTTCGATGAATCAGCTTGGAAATGACCCCGCCCATGGTCTCGATCCCGAGCGACAGCGGAGTCACATCCAGAAGCAGCTGATCCTCGACATCACCTGCCAGAATGCCCGCCTGCACCGCCGCGCCCAAAGCCACAACCTCATCGGGGTTCAATTCTGTATGAGGCTTCGACTTAAACAATCGTTCGACGGCTAAACGCACCAGCGGAATGCGCGTCGATCCGCCTACCATCACGACTTCATTAATGTCTTCGGCGCTCAGCTGCGCGTCCTTCAGGCAGGCCCGGCACGGCTCGAGTGTCCGCTCGACCAACGGGGTAATCAGCCGCTCAAAAAGCGGGCGGTCAATCGCACGCCTGTACTGCCTTCCTTTGTAGTCAAGCTCGACCGCAGCTTCCGGGATGAACGACAGTTCTTCTTTGGCTTTGATCACTGCCCGGCGTAAGCGCTGAACGCCCTCCGTATCACCGGCCAGATCTTCACCCCACTCTGATCGAAGATCCTCGAGAGCAATCCGTAGCAGCAGGTTATCAATGTCATCGCCGCCGAGGTGCGTGTCGCCGTTCGTAGCTAACACTTCGAAAATGCCGTCATGCAGACGCAAAATCGAAATATCGAACGTTCCGCCTCCGAAGTCGTAAACGGCGATCACTCCCTGCTTCCGTTTATCCAGGCCATAGGCCAGCGATGCCGCAGTAGGCTCGTTCACCAGGCGCAGCACTTCCAAACCGGCTAACCGGCCCGCATCTTTGGTTGCCTGCCTTTGCGCATCATTGAAGTACGCAGGAACGGTGATCACTGCCTGCGTCACAGTTGATCCCAACGCCGCTTCGGCATTCTCCTTCAACGTGCGCAGAACGGCCGCGGAAAGTTCAGGAGGCGTGAAGGTTCGCTCACCCAGTTGCAGTCTGATCACCGCCTCGCTGCCCTCCGCAATCCGAAACGGAAACAGCTGGAGCTCTTCCTGAACATCCGTGACACCCCGGCCCATCAAACGCTTCACCGAATAAACTGTTCGATCCGGTTGGGTCAACAGTAACTCAGCCGCAGCTTTGCCAGCGACCAGTCTTCCGCCACTCGTCAGCGAAACCACACTGGGAACAATCTTCCGCCCGTCCTCGTCCTCAATAATCCGCGGCCCTGTTAGTTCCAGAACCGCAACCAGGCTGTTAGTCGTGCCCAGGTCGATGCCGACGATCTTAGACTGGCGGCTCTCGCCGAAGTCGATTTGAAAAGTTCCCATAGGTTGTCTTACAGCCGGTCTTCGATCGGTTCGGCTGCGGATTGCTCCGGACTCAGATGCCGATCTACATCGCGCAGCAGGTTCTCCACGTATCGTCGACGATTCAATACCCCTCGCACTTCGTGCAACGCCTGCTTAGCTGTTTCACTCTCGGCATCGCTGGCGTCGTATCGTCGAAACAAACCTTCCAGTTCGCGATCGATCCCTTCACGCAATCCCACAAAATTGTCACGCGCCGATTGCAGTTCAATCCGTGCAGACTCAGCGCCGCTCTTCAGCTCTTCCAGGCTCATGTTCAATTCGAATACTTCTTCCAAAAGTTCCGGAGGCACGTCTTTTGACCGCTGCTCTGCAATCGGAAATCCTTCTTCCGTCAGCAAGTATTCTGCCCGCCGAACGGGGTCACGCAAGGTCCGGTAGCCGTCGTTCAAAACAGCCGTCGCCTCCAGCGCTTCTGCCTGTTCGTTCGCTCCTTTTCGGCTAAACCGGTCCGGGTGCCAAATCCGGCTTAGTTCATAAAAGCGTTTCTGCAACGCCCCATGATCGAGAAGCAGCTTTCGATCGATGCCAAAGAACTCGTAATAATTTTTGGTGGGAGAAGACATGTGCAGCAAATAGCTACCAGGGAGGCAGCAGCAGGAAGGGAAGTAAATTTCAGACCTAAGAAGAAAAAGAAGTGCCGCACCCGCAACTCTTCGTCGCATGTGGATTGTTGAATACGAAGCCCGATTGCATAAGTGAATCCTGCCAGTCCAGCGTCATTCCGTCGAGGAACACCATGCTTTTCGGATCGACAAAAACCTTCACATCGTCAAAATCAAAAACGTGATCGCGGGACCGCGGTTCAGGCGCGAACTTGAACTGATAGCTCAATCCCGAACATCCACCGCCCAGAACTCCCAGCCGCAGTCCTCCCGACACACCCTCTCGCGCAAATGCGTCTCGAATTCTTTGCACAGCTTTCGGGGTGACATGAATCTGGCGGGGTGCAGCTTCCTGCACTCCCGCTGGCTTTTCTAAATCACTCGCAAGCTGGGTCAACTCCGCCATCGACAACCTACTCTCGCCAGTCTAATGAACCGAAACTGCTTCTGCCTGGCCAACGCTGGCGTGCTTCTTCTTGTAGTCGCCAATTGCAGCTTTAATCGCGTCTTCGGCGAGCACCGAACAGTGAATCTTAACCGGAGGCAGCGCGAGTTCGCTCACAATATCCGTGTTCTTAATCTCCAGAGCCTGGTCGACTGTCTTGCCCTTCAGCCATTCGGTAGCAAGCGACGAGCTTGCAATTGCGCTTCCGCAGCCAAACGTCTTAAATTTCGCTTCTTCGATGACACCAGTTTGCGGGTTGACCTTTACCTGCAACTTCATAACGTCACCGCATTCCGGTGCGCCTACCATCCCGGTACCCACATCTGGGCTGTTTTTATCCAGAGATCCAACGTTCCGTGGATTCTCATAGTGATCGATAACTTTGTCAGAATAAGCCATATTGTTTCCTTCGCAACTAAATTAGTGAGCTGCCCAAACTACCTTCGAGAGATCAACGCCTTCTTTTGCCATCTCGTACAACGGCGACAATTCGCGGAGCTTTTTCACTACGTCGATCACCTTGTCGGCCACATAATCTACTTCTTCTTCTGTGTTAAAACGACCGAGTCCAAACCGGATGGAAGAGTGCGCAATGTCGTCGCCAGCTCCCAGCGCCTTCAAGACATAGCTTGGTTCGAGTGTAGCTGATGTACAGGCAGATCCGCTTGATACCGCAATGTCATTGATGCCCATGAGCAAGCTCTCGCCTTCCACATACGCAAAACTGATGTTTAAGTTATGCGGCAGGTGATGCTCCATCGTGCCGTTTACATACACCTCGTCGAGTTCGCCCATCAACTTGTTCTTCAGCTTGTCCCGCAGAAAACTTAACCGCTTCGATTCTTCCGCCATGCCCAGGCGAGCAATCTCGCAGGCCGCACCTAAACCGGCAATTCCAGGAACATTCAACGTGCCTGATCGCATGCCGCGCTCGTGACCGCCTCCGTCCATCTGCGCAGTTATCTGGACGCGAGGATTGCGGCGGCGGACATAAAGAGCGCCAACGCCTTTTGGACCGTACAGCTTGTGCGCTGTAAGCGACAGGACATCAATACCGTCCTCCATCACGTTGACCGGAATCTTGCCGATCGCCTGAACAGCGTCGCTATGAAACAGCACACCCTTCTCTTTGGCGATCTTGGCAATCTCCTTCATCGGCTGAATAACGCCGATTTCATTGTTGGCGTACATGATCGAGATCAGAATCGTCTTGTCCGTGATCGCATCCCGCAACTGGTCTAGATCGACCAGGCCGTTTGCAAGCACTGGAAGGTAGGTAACGCGAACGCCGTCCTTTTCCAGCCTTTTACAAGTGTCCAGGATAGCCTTGTGCTCAGTCGCCTGCGTGATGATGTGGTTTCCACGTTCGGAGTACATCTCAGCGATCCCCTTAAGCGCAAGGTTGTTCGACTCGGTAGCCCCGCTCGTGAAAATGATCTCCTTTGGCGTAGCCCCAATCAGTTCCGCAATCTGTTTGCGCGACTTTTCAACCGCCTCTTCGGCTTCCCATCCAAAGCTGTGATTTCGCGACGCAGCGTTTCCGAAGACTTCCGTGAAATAAGGCTTCATCGCCTCAAGCACCCGCGGATCCATTTGGGTGGTGGCGTGATTGTCCATGTAAACAGGCAGTTTCATAATTTCAATTCCTTAGAAGAGCTTTCGACCCCAAGAGCTTTCGGAGCGCTTTGCAGAGCAATGAGGACAGATTGTGTAGAAAAGGAAGGCGAGAGATCTTCGTCAGACTCTTCCAGCATATCTTCGATGCTTACCTCATCGAGAAGTCGCAAAATCGCCTCATGGATCCGCCGTAGCGGACGCCGCACCGTGCACCGGCCTGCGCGATCGCACGCTTCCTCTTGCGTGAAGCAGTTCGCCAGCACAATCGGTCCATCAATCGCCCGTATCACTTCCAGAATCGAGATCTGCCTGGGTGCTCGCGCTATGCGATACCCGCCGTTGGTCCCATACTCAGAAACAAGAAAACCCGCTCTGCCCAGCTTCTGCAGTAGCTTAGAAAGAACCGGTACAGGAATGCCGCAACTCTCCGCGACCTCTTTTGCACTAACAGCCTGCCCTGTCTGCCTTTGACGCAAGGCAAAATGCTTCAGTGCAATAAGACTGTAATCCGCCTTTTTGGTAAGTCGAAGCATTTCGTCTAAATCGAGGATTGTGGATCTACGACCAAGCCGATCCTACTTCTTTATAGCACGACTGGACCGATGTTGCTCACTTTGATCTCCCATGGAATCAGTAATTTAAAATTGCTCTTGGGCCTTGCTTCTCGCTCTGTCTATTCGCTCTTTCCCCAGCCTGCCAGGAGACGTTAGCCTCCATTTGCGTGTTAAACTCAGTGGGCGCACTGATTTACCTGTAAATACCTCGTGTGATTCGACTTTTTCGTGTTTTCATACCCGCCAGTGTAGTTGCGCTGCTCCTGTCCGAGATACTCCTAGTCCTTGCCTGTTACCTGGGTGCCTTATTCCTGCTAACCACTGATCCAGGATTTTATTTGTTCGGCGAGGGCAACTACTGGAAGATTCTGGTCGTCACCGCCTGGATCATTCTGGCGCTCTACTACCAGGATCTCTACGCCGAATTACGTATTACCTCCCGCATCCTGCTGGTTCAGCAGATTTGCCTCGCAGTCGGCTGCGCCCTGCTGTTTATGGCCTTTATTGGCTATCTCCAGCCGGAACTTGCTCTCGGACGCTGGCTCATCGTCATCGGCAGCATCTGCGTCATTGTCGTCCTGCCTCTGTGGAGGGTCTTCTTCTGGCGGTACATCATCGGTGCACTTCGTTCGGAGCGTGTGGTCCTTCTCGGCAACTCCAGCATTCTCGGAGAAGTCATCGACTGCCTCCAGAACAAGCCCGAGTTTGGATACTCTTTGCTTGGCTACCTCTATGAAGATGAGCCAACCGATTTCCCCATTCCCTGTCTCGGCAGAATCTCCGATTTGCGCGAAATCTGGAAGGAACACAAACCGACTCGCATCGTCGTCGGCATGGCAGAGCGCCGCAACAGGCTGCCGGTTTACGATTTGCTCGAAGTACGGTTCACGGGCGTCGTTATCGAAGACGCTGCGGATACCTACGAGATGGCCCTGCGCCGGGTATGCAGCCGCAAGATTCAACCGTCTCAACTCATTTTTTCTTCAGCCCTCGGACCCCGCCCGCAAGCCCTTGCTGTCCAGAACTTGTATTCATTGATTCTGGGCATTATCGGCCTGGTCATCTTTTCGCCTCTGATGCTGTTCACCGCACTCGCCGTTTGGCTGTCTTCCAAAGGACCGATTTTCTACCGCCAGCGCCGTGTCGGCATGAATGGGCACATCTTCACCTTGACCAAATTTCGCTCCATGTACGTCGATGCGGAAGCGCGCACCGGTGCGGTCTGGGCATCGAAGGACGATCCGCGGATTACGCCTCTCGGCAAATGGTTGCGGAAGTTGCGCCTCGACGAACTGCCTCAGTTTTGGAATGTTGTTCGCGGCGATATGTCTATCGTTGGGCCCCGTCCGGAACGTCCCGAGTTTGTCGATGTTCTCGCCCAGCAAATCCCCTACTACCGTCAACGCCTCGCCGTGAAACCGGGCATTACTGGCTGGGCCCAGATCAATCACAAGTACGGCGACACCGCGCTCGACGCCATGGTCAAGCTCGAATACGACCTTTACTACATCAAGCACGTCGCACCCGCCCTCGACCTGTACATCATCTTTCACACCGTCAAGGTGATGCTCCTCAGTCGCGGCGCCCAGTAGGAAAGTTACGTTCCAACCACCGCTCTAGAGCATCTTAAAAAGCCGGTTCCAGCGTATTCTGCGCGTTGAGAAAGGCCGTGTGCTATCAGAAGACTCGCCCTGCGAATCGTAGATGAGCATCGGTTTTCCGATGACATCTGAGAACTCTAAAAAGCCCCAATACCGGCTGTCGAGTGAGTTGTCCCGATTGTCGCCTAAAACGAAATACTTCCCAGAGGGAACAATCACTTCTCCGTCCGCGACATGATGCTCAAGCATCTCTCTTGCCCCAAGCATCTCCTTCGCGCCAGCTTGCATAGAAATTCCAGAAACACCGCCGGGGAAGTTATCCCGGTAGCTATCGATCGAGTTGAATTTGTGAACGGCATATGGCTCTACCAGGGCAGCTCCGTTTCGATGAACTGTCTTCGCGACAATCCGAATGCGGTCTCCCGGCATGCCTATCACGCGCTTCACGAAAATCTGCCGCCGGTCAATCGGGTAACGAAAGACCACCATGTCACCGTACTTCGGCGCAACTCGGGGGAGGACTCGGGTCAGAATGCGGTCGCCAATCAGGAGTGTATCCTCCATTGCGCCGCTGGGGATCACCAACGCTTCAACAAAAATGAGCGGTACTGTCGATAGCACCGCCACGGCAACCCAGGGAAACATCCAACCCCGTTCGGCGCCCGCACGTTCGAGCGATCGACCTGCCAGGAAAAACAGGGAAACCAAAGCCAGGGTCAGCACTGCGCTAACTACCCGTTGAGCTGTTAAGCCGGTGCCTGCGCGCAGTAAAACCAGCGGTATTGCTGCCAGCTGGGCTGACTCAAAAAGGGCGAAACCATACGCGTTCCAGACTCGCTTGCGCAAAATACCTACGCCCGCCGCTAACGGAATCAGTGCGAAGAAGAATAGGAACACCTCGGAGAAAGCCGAAAGCAAACCTACAGCGGCCGAGAGAAAAGCTATCACCGCAGCGGCCCTGGCTATCTTCGGAAGTTTAGGCGGTCGCCCGGGCGAGTTCATTGCCGATTGGGACGGTGGTTCTCATCATAGCGGACCAGATGATGCTTTCGACACGCTTCCGGCCGTGTAGGAATGGCAAGAGGGATCAGAAAACATGCCCGGGGCAAGTTTTGCACTCTCCGCTTCACGGATCACCGCGAGGACTCACTGCACGGGTGCACCCATTGCGGGGGTCTTGATGCGTCGGACACGCTCCCGGTTCTATCAGCCTCCGTAAAGCGGAGAATGTCATGCGCAGCCCCGTAGCCGCTCACCACCTCCGTTGTTTCCTGGTCAGCCGATGCCGGGTTTGGAAGCTCTGCGTTGCCGGCACGACACCCCTTGTGCCGAAGAGGCCTCTCTCTCGCGCTTAGTTATTCCTTTGCGATTCCTCTACTGGAGCGCGGGTACGGCATCAGCCCCGTCCAGGAGCTTTGTAGGGCATCAGGATATCCAGACCACCATCGTCGACCCCGCGTTCAGAACCGCGGCAGTCTAGAGGTCCGCAGCTCGCTCGATAGTTTGAGGAAGCCCGTCTCCAGCGAGGGCAGGATAAGGCCGACCAGCCAGTCGGCCTGAAACAGGAGGGCAAGTTTTGGGGGTATGGCAGAATCGTTGTAAACACCATCGTTGTTGCGCCGGGCTACCGGCAGCAGACTCGTTTTTGGTCGGCCAGATTTGGTCTGTTCAGCCAGCTCAAGCAATACCCCCGGCCCAAAAACTGCTCGGCGGCTTCGGCTGAAATCCCAATGAATAGCAACAAGGCGGAGCTTTGATGGCGAACAACGACGTACTGACCGGCGACCTCAATTACGCCGACAGACTCTGGAAGATCGCTGACGCCCTCCGTGGGCAGGTCGATGCCGCGGAGTACAAGCATGTTGTTCTGGGGCTGCTGTTCCTCAAGTACATCTCCGACAGCTTCGAAAGCCGTCGCGACGACCTGCGGGCCGAGCTGACCAAAGACGACATCCAGGGCGAACAGCTCGACCGCCTGCTCGAATCCCGCGACGAGTACACGGCTGAGCGGGTCTTCTGGGTGCCGCCCGAAGCGCGGTGGACGAACCTTCAGAAGGAGGCGACGCGCCCCGACATCGCCACCCTGATCGACGACGCGATCCTCGCCGTCGAGCGGGACAACCCCAACCTCAAGGGCAAGCTCCCCCGCGACTACGCCCGCCGCGGCATCGAGCCGGTGAAGATGAAGAGTCTCATCGACCTGATCGCCGGTATCGGCTTCAAAGGCAGCCGCAGCACGGCCCGCGACATGCTCGGACGAGTCTACGAGTACTTCCTCGGCAAGTTCGCCGCTGCCGAAGGAAAGCTGGGTGGCGAGTTCTACACCCCGCGCAGTGTTGTGCGCGTGCTTGTCGAGATGCTGGAACCCTACGGGGGCCGCATCTACGATCCTGCCTGCGGCAGCGGGGGCATGTTCGTCCAGTCGGAAAAGTTTGTCGAGGCTCACGGCGGCCGGCGCACCGACGTTTCGATCTTCGGGCAGGAGAGCAACCCCACGACGTGGCGTCTCGCCCACATGAACCTCGCCATCCACAGCATCGAGGCCCGGCTCGGCGAGCAGCCGGCTGACACGTTCCTTCGCGACCAGCACCCCGACCTCAAGGCCGATTTCGTCCTCGCCAACCCGCCCTTCAATGTCAGCGACTGGTCGGGCCAACTCCTCCGTGGCGACAAACGCTGGACCTACGGCGACCCGCCCATCGGCAACGCCAACTACGCCTGGATTCAGCACTTCATCCATCACCTCGCCTACCCTAACGGCCGGGGCGGTGGCGTGGCCGGCTTCGTCATGGCCAACGGCAGTTTGTCGAGCAACACCGGCGGCGAGGGCGAGATCCGCCGCAAGATTGTCGAGGCCGACCTCGTCGACTGCATCGTCGCTCTGCCCGCGCAGCTCTTCTTCACCACCGGCATCCCCGTCTGCCTCTGGTTCCTCACCCGCGACAAGACCGGCCGGAACATTCGCCGCGGCACGCCCAACCGTTCCGGCGGACGAGCGGGCGAAACGCTCTTCATCGACGCCCGTAAGCTCGGCACGATGCAGACCCGTGTGCTGCGTGTGCTGAGCGGGATGGAGGAGGCCGAGTGCGTGCCCGGCGCCGGCGACCCGCTGCCCGCGTCCGACCTCGGACGGATCGTCTACGCCTACCGCCGCTGGCGTGGCGAGCCTGCCCCGGACTGGTGGAACGACAAGAAGTACGGCGCGTGGGCGTTCACGCCGACCCCCGGCTTTGCCAAGCCCGCGACGCTGGCCGAGATCGCCCAGCACGGCCACGTCCTCACCCCCGGCCGCTACGTTGGCGCGGAAGAGCAGGAAGACGACGCCGAGCCGTTCGCCGAGAAGTACCCGCGGCTTGTAGCGGAGTTGGAGGAGCAGTTGGCGGAGGGGGAGCGGTTGGCGGCAGAGGTTCGCGCTCGACTCGGGAGCGTGGCGCATGAATGAAGAGTCGCTTATCAAGGGTTGGAAGCTGGCGAAGCTGTCTGAACTGGGCGAAGTGAACCGCGGGCGATCTCGTCATCGGCCACGGTACGCGGAACACCTCTACGGCGGTCCCTACCCCTTCATTCAAACGGGCGACATTCGAACGTCTGGCGGTCGAATTATTTCACACTCCACGACCTACAGCGAGGCGGGACTAGCCCAAAGTCGTCTATGGCCAGCTGGCACGATGTGCATCACCATCGCCGCGAACATTGCTGAAACGGCGATCCTCACGTATCCGGCTTGCTTTCCGGACAGCGTTGTCGGGTTTGTCGCAGATCCGAAACACGCTAACGTCCGTTTTGTCGAGTATGCCTTCCGTCTGCTCAAACGTCGTCTGCAGCAGGAGGCAATGGGTAGCGTTCAAGACAACATCAACCTAGAGGTTCTGAGTCGCCTGCAATTGCCGATCCCATCCTTGGTCGAACAAGAGGCCATCGCCGCCGTCCTCGGCGCGCTAGACGACAAGATCGAGCAGAACCGGCGGACAAGTCGGGCGTTGGAGGGGCTGGCGCGGGCGACGTTCAAGGCGTGGTTCGTGGACTTCGAGCCGGTCAAGGCCAAGGCCGCCGGTGCCGCCAGCTTCCCCGACATGCCCGATGCCACCTTCGCCGCTCTCCCCGACAGCCTGACCGAGTCCCAGATTGGCCCGGTGCCGCAGGGGTGGGCGGTGAGATGCCTTGAAGACGTAGCAGAGGCGAGCAAGGGCTTAAGCTACAAAGGTGCGGGGCTTGTCTGTGGGGACGATGAGGAGGCGAAGGACGCGCTCCCATTGCATAACCTTAACTCCGTGTACGAAGGCGGAGGCTACAAGAACGAAGGGCTGAAGCGTTACCGTGGCGATTATAAGGAGCGGCACCTGCTGCTGCCCGGCGATCTGATCGTCGCCAACACCGAGCAAGGGCACGAGTACAGGTTAATCGGCTTCCCCGCGATCGTGCCGAAAAGGTATGGTGAGCGGGGCCTGTTCTCTCATCACATCTTCAGAGTTCGGCCGCTTTCGGACTCGCCGGTAAGCGTGCAGTGGCTGTACCAGGCGATGATGAGCGGACGCATCCGAGAAGAGATTACAGGCTGCACGAACGGAACAACGGTCAACATGCTATCCATCGACGGCTTGAAGCGTCCACGGCTCTGCCTCCCACCAGCCGACTTAGCCGCTATCTTCGAGCAGCGGGCTTCGGCGATGCACGAGTTGTCCGAGTCGCTCGTGGACGAGTCGTTTAAGCTCGCCGCCCTGCGCGATTACCTCCTGCCACGGCTGCTGAGTGGGCGAGTGCGGGTGCGCCCATCGCAGGGGGAGATAAAGGCATGATGCGCCAGCTAAAGCCCTGGGCATATGGTCCTTTTGAAATCCTGTTACACGCCGCGTTGCATTATCGGGTTGGCGAAGACTTCGACCGCCGCATCGCGATGATCGGGTTTGACAATGCCATTCGAGGTGGCAATCACCACCTACCTGAGCCTCCACCCCATTCAGCGCGGCAACCGGCAGTGTTCAAACGCAGATGTGGAGCGGTGGCGGAACAACTATCACACGAAACTTGGCTTCTTCTTTCAGGAGTGCGTCACTCGTCAGGTCAACGTCGTCGGCCAGTACGATGAAATTGTTTGATATTACGAGGTGCGAAACGGCCAATACCACATCGGCGGGGCGACGGTCCGCAGAACGCGCGAATTAGACGGCGTGCGAGCAGCTGCGTTGAAAGTTTTTGCCGTTTTTGAGGTGGCCGATGCAGAAGCGCAACTGGACGCATACATCTCAGCGAGGCAACGGACGCCGCAACCCAGAGCCGCCCGAGGAGATCGTCTGATAGATAGCAAGTACGAGCTCATCAACCTCTGCGGACAATGGGAATACGCTAGTGAGTTGCTCTACGCCCTCGACCCGAATCGCTATCACGACACCATCCAAACTTTAGGAAGTGATGCCGAGACTGATTAATTCGCTTTCAAAAAACACCAATCGCTGCGCTCATGGCTCTGAAAGTCGATGGTATGAGGACCCTTTTCGAGAATGTTGCTACCAGGCCGTTCTGAATCTGGCTAGGGCTGATAAAATTTACCAGTCATCATGGCTGGCAAAACCAAGTACACGAGACGCGCAACCGATAAGGGATGGCTGATGGTAGGCCGCGCAAAGGTCGGTACAAATGACAAGGGAGTTGGTATTTGCGAGTACATGAAAGTAAAACAAACGCGGGAAGCCCAGGGGCTTGTCTACTTTAAAATTCTCGACGATAACAGCGGTCTGGTTCGCGCTGGTGATGCTTTCTACATAAAGCGGCTGCTGATAAGTACCTGTCTGATATCGGGCCGGTCGGACAACCCGCTATCGTTCGTGTGCAGTACGGTGAGAAGACAAAACAAATATAGTATTTGCGCCGAACCAATCTCACGGAAACATCTCAACAGCAGGGTATGTACGATGTCTGGTTTCCCATTGGAACGAGCCACGTAGCCAGTAGCCGATTTATTCACGTCGGCAACATCTCAGAGGGCTGCATCACAACGTATGAGCTAAATCGGTGGGACGCGCTCTATGACTACCTGATTACTCATCGCGTGCCCGGTGCCATGGGAAAATATGTGGGACAAATGATCGTTGCGCGATGAGTATGTTACGTTCATTGGTCGGCGTAGTGATGTTAGTCGCAACCGAATCATTGTAGATCGCCGCCGATACCGCTCCTACCTGCGGTGACTTTCTCGCGCAGTTGGGGAAAAAACCAAAGCACCTTGAATATACGGGCTGCAAGCACAACGAAGGTGGACAGCAGGGAGAATGGATCGCTCAATATCGCGTGCCCGGTGCTCATGCGGCGGAGGTTGAAGCATTTTTCGTAAAGACTTTTCGGATGGCGCGGCTTAAGAAAAGCTGCTGTCAATGGGACGGGGGAATGGGGTCTTACGAGCAACGAAGTGACAGGCTTTTCGGTGTGGAGATGACTTCGGAGGAAGATAACGAGAAGACCGCCTCCAGAAGCCGGAGTGTATGGCCTCAAATCCCATTCTTTTACGTGCAAGTCTCTTTAACCACGAGCTCGCCATAAAAAGCGTAGTCTATCCTTTTCGAGAATGAGCAAATTATGACGCGCTAGGTGTGACAATGTGGGCACGTGTCATGGTCATGGCCAATACCGATAGTTTGTAGTACTATTCGTATTTGTTAAATGCCTCGGATCAATACACTGCAAGCACATCACGTTGGTCCGCCCCGTTTAACGATGGCCGGGGAAACGTCTATACATGGGCGACGATACAAGGACGCCATCTTGAAACACTGAATCATGCGGTTCATATTATTGCCACGCGGATAAGGGCCTCTCACACATGCAATGCGGCATTCAGGGCGTTACCTCGTAGGCGCAGTTTTCCGAAGTGTGGGATGACCAAAATGTCTGGATAAGCTATGACCCGAGTGGAGGGGTGGGGTATTTTGGCGCGAGGCAAGGGAACGAAGTAACGGTATCAAGCTATAGCTTCCGCATGGGCGTCTGGACCGTAGCAGCCACGTGGTTCACAAATTTGCGCATGTTGAAGCGATAACAGGGCAACCGTGCGACTTTCCAGCGACAGTGGGAGAAACGTATGTTCTATTCCTTGGAAAAGATGGAACGGGAATGTACATGACGCACCAGTGTTCCGGGAACCGAATTGTGACGCCAGAACTGCGGAGATGGCTCAAAATGCACGAGCCAGATGGCGGGCAACGTCGGGAGACAACGTGCGCCGCGAAATAGCAGCGAAGAAAGCCAAAAAGGCGTTTTCAAAAAATACCC
>CAXTMN010000013.1:0-61836 GCA_964245395.1 uncultured Bryobacteraceae bacterium | reverse complement strand
CCTGATTCGCGAACGGAGACGCCACTACCGACCCTATAGCGGGAGGATGGTTAGCATTGACCGGTACCGGCGCATTTCTCAATCCATCGTGATTGCCGGCAAGACGACCGTTCCCAAGACCGTACCCAGAGACCGGTGCGTAAATCACAGGAGCATATCCAACCAGGCCGGGTCCGTAGAAGCCATAGCCGAACGGACTGTAAAAAGCTCCATTTCCCGGCACCCAAGCCCAGGAGTTAAAGCCGTTATTCCAAAACCACCCGGGATTGTATCCGCTGTTAAAGCCTGAACCAAGCGATCCGTTATAGCTGTTCAGGACGCTGTTGGAAGCCGAGTAGCTCGCTGCAGCGTCGTATTCGGAACGAACATTACTCCAGGCGTAAAGATCGTCAGCCTTCTTTGCGTCCACCTTCTGTGACTTCAGCGAAGAACTCAGTACCGTTTGACGTCCTTTACCTAGATCTACCTTGCTTTCCCCAAACCGGACATCAGCCTTGCCGTCCAGAACCGCTGCCGTCGGCGGATCGTCAGCCGTGAACCGATAAAGACCATTTTTCAAAACCGTGATGGAGCTGCCATGATCAAGCACCTGAAGATTGTTATCCTTCAGCAGTCCGGCGGCCTCGATCATGACTTCACCGCGCTCGACCTCAACTTGCGTGTTGGTCAGAGTGGCGGAAACCACTCGCACCTGACTATCAGATCCCACGCGCATGAAAACACCGGGGGTGAGCAATACCTCAGCCTTCCCTGAATCGGTCGACAGGGTGTCACCCGTATTCAGGAAGGTTTTCTTACGAGCGGAACTGCTTAACTCGGTTCCGTTGATGTAAGCCGTTCCTTCAACAAAATTAACCGCGCCAGGCTTGGCGGAAACGGTGTAGGCCTGCGGCAAAGCAGACAGCGCCACTCCTATGCCTGTAGCGAGCACTCTCCCCAACGTTGGCCAAAAGCTTCTCATAATTTACTCCAACTCTCTACCCGCGATGGGCAAAGCCGACTTCCCTATCCGTTTGATGTGAAGGTTGCGGAACAAGTTCCCTTCACAACTGACCTTCTTATAGTAGATCCTTTTTTCGACAGAGCCCCTCAAGACGAATCCGGCGTGGCTGGAGTTGCCGGTAAGCTGCCTCCTCGAAGCTTAGACGTCCGGGTTTAAGGTAGCGATGACCTTGCCCTATGTGAACCGCTCGTACTGGAACACCTTAGTGCCCCAGAAGCAATATGAATTTCTCCGAAATGCGGCCAAACTGAGATCACTGAAACGGAAGCGCGCCTGAAGAGCGAGTGCTCCACCAAGTAGACAAATAAGGTTGTTTCCCTCGGAGGCTCATATGAAAAAAGCTGTTATCTCTTGCTTACTCTTTGGCGCGATGCTTTCCGCAGCGCCGGTCAATGTCACGTTGCTCAACGGAGGAGCTGGCGACAATTTTGAAATCGGCCCCTATCCGCTGATTGTGAATGGAACGGACACATTCGGCATGTGCATGAACGATTGGAAGGAAAGCTATATCGGCTCGACCTGGAGCTCGAACATCACCAACGTGAACGGAACCGATTTCAGTAACACCTATCTCCACAATAACGGAACGTCGGTAGATGGCTATGCGTTCACCAGCCAGCAAATTTACACAGCAGAAGCTTACCTCTTCAGCAAGCTGATTGCGCCCGGCGCAGACCGTGACGATATACAGGAGGCAGCCTGGGCCATCATGGATCCGGCGACTTTCTCCTCATCCAATCAAACCGTGCAGAATATTCTGATTGACGCTTATCAAAACTCTCCAAATTTCAACACCGCCGGTTTTCAGATTGTTTCGGACGTCAACGGCAATAACCAGGAGTTCATGACCGAGTCGACGGCGCCGGAACCGGCAAGTCTTGCTCTGATGGGCGGTGGTTTGTTCCTGGCCGGCGCGGGACGCTTCTTCGGGCGTAAGAAAAAAGACAAGAGCCCAGTGCCCAGCGCATAGCTGTTTTCGGGCTACGGGTCTAATCTCGAAATGGCCGGGCTCCCTGGCGCTTGTGTTGCACACTTGCACACAGGGGGAACGGCTATTTCGCCATTGTTAGCTCGTTCTGAACGGAGTCTCGCGATCCTGACCTCAACCTGCAGAACGCAATGCTTCTAATCGGTTAATACGATACAATTCGACGCGGGACGGTTCCTACGATTTGATACTTCACCCGATCGACTACGTCAGTCTTATCATTTACTTCGCTTTCGTCCTCGGCATCGGCTGGCTGGCCAAACAAAAGATCACCACAAGCGCTGATTTCCTGACGTCCCACAACTCTGTCCCTGTCTGGATCACCAGCCTGGCCTTCATCGCCGCGAATCTGGGCGCTCAGGAAATGATTGGAATGTGCGCGTCGGGCGCCAAGTACGGGATCATGACCGCACATTTTTACTGGCTGGGGGCAGTTCCAGCTATGGTGTTCGTCGGCGTGTTCATGATGCCCTTCTATTTTGGCAGCCGCGCCCGCAGCGTGCCGGAATACCTGAAACTGCGCTTTGACGAAAAAACACGCGGTCTGAACGCGATTACTTTCGCCATCATGACCATTTTTTCCTCTGGCATCAGCATGTACGCTCTGGGGCTGCTGTTCGAGTTGGTTCTCGGCTGGAGTTTCACAAACTCGGTGCTGCTGTCAGCGGCGATTGTGCTTATCTATACCTTGCTTGGCGGGCTCACCAGCGCCATATATAACGAAGTCGTTCAATTCTTTTTGATTGTGCTCGGATTCGCCCCTCTATCCATCCTTGCCGTACAGAAGGCTGGCGGCTGGTCCGGCATCAAAGCACATCTGCCGCCTGTGATGACCCACTCCTGGCGCTACATCGGTCATTCTAACGAGAATCCAATGGGTGTCGAAGTATTCGGATTGTTTGCCGGGTTGGGATTCGTGCTCTCGTTTGGCTACTGGTGTACGAATTTCCTGGTCATCCAGCGGGCGATGGCCGCAGAAACAATGGCCGGGGCTCGACAGACTCCGCTGGTCGCGGCATTCCCGAAGATTTTTATGCCGTTTGTCGTAATCCTGCCCGGAATCGCAGCAGTAGCTCTCATGAGCAACTCCAGCGGCTACACCCTGCCGCTCAAAATGAATGGCGGCGGTTACGATTACGATCAGGTTCTGACAACGCTAATGGCCAAGTTCTATCCCTCAGGAATGCTGGGCATCGGGCTCACGGCGTTGATGGCCTCGTTCATGTCCGGCATGGCCGGGAATGTCACCGCTTTCAATACGGTATTTACTTACGATCTCTATCAGAGCTACTTTCGACGGAATGCTCCTGACAGCCACTATTTGTGGGTCGGTCGCGTCACGACGGTAGTTGGCGTGGCCCTGTCGGTAGCCACAGCGTATCTGGCAACGCATTTCAACAATATAATGGATTTCCTTCAGCTGATTTTCGGGTTCGTAAACGCGCCGCTATTCGCTACGTTCCTGCTAGGAATGTTCTGGAAGAGAACCACGAGTGATGCAGCGTTCACAGGATTGTTAGCCGGCACTGCGGGCGCCGCGGCGACTCACGGTCTGACCGTTGCGGAAGGTAAAGGAGGCTGGATTGCAAACATCCACGAATTCCCCTCCGCTATGGCGCAGAATTTCTGGATAGCCATCTGTTCGTTCGCCCTCTGCCTGGTAATCACTTTTCTCGTCAGTCTGGTTACTAAGCCGAAAACGGAAGCGGAGCTGCGCAATCTGGTTTATGGTTTTACCGACCTTCCAACCGAAGTGGGCGTCCCCTGGTACAAGCGTCCGGGTCCGCTGGCCGTGATTGTGCTGTCAGTACTGGTCGTCTTTAACCTACTTTTCTGGTAAGGAACTGGCTGAAAAAATTATGGATGACCTACGACGCCCGACCGGCCTCTTGTTTAGTCTTCTCGGCTTGATTCTCGTGGTTTACGGGATCCTGAACCCGGAGGTCCGCGCACAGCTAGACCCGGGCGTTAATGTAAACCTCTGGTGCGGTACGTCGCTGCTTGTCTTTGGAGGCTGTCTTCTTTGGCTCTCATTCCGATCGAATTCGTAAGTTCCTTCCAGCGGCATTTCGGCGACGCAAAAACTCCTGCGGTTTATCGAGCCCCGGGTCGGGTCAATCTGATTGGCGAACATACCGACTACAACCTGGGCTTTGTGCTTCCGATTGCACTGGAGATGGCCTGCTATGTCGCGATCACGCCGTCAGACAGCGGCAAGCTTTCGATTTACTCGCAGGACTTCGGCGCAGAGTTCCGGACGGATGTCTCTGCGATCCCGGAAAGCCGGGCCCAAGGCAAATGGCACGATTACGTGGTTGGCGTGGCCCATGAGCTGGCTCTTGCCGGGTATGAAATTCAGGGTGCAAACATGCTGATCAGGAGCGAAGTTCCGACCGGCTCCGGACTCAGCTCTTCCGCCGCGTTGGAGGTTTCCTCTGCCCTTGCACTGCTTGGTGGGCGTGAGATGAAGCCGCTTGATATCGCTCTCCTGGCTCAGAGGGCCGAGTCGCAGTTCGTGGGCATGCCCTGCGGAATCATGGATCAGTATGCATCGGTGTTTGGGCTAGCGGGAGCCGCCATTAAGATCGATTGCCGCAGTCTGACTCACGACTATGTAACACTGCCCCCGAATGTAAGCGTGATCGCCGTTAATTCGTTAGTGAAGCACGAGTTAGGCACGTCCGCCTATCGCGAGCGCGTTGCCGAGTGCCGTGCTGCCGTCGTTGCTTTACAACGTGTCGATCCCAGCATTCAAAGCCTGCGCGATGTCTCGATGTCTTACTTCATAGAGGTTCAGGAGACCATCCCACCGCTTCCCCGTCAACGCGCGCGTCACGTGATTTCCGATACACAGCGCGTGGTCGATTTTGCTGCGGCAGCGCAGGCCGGGGACGTAAAGGAGCTCGGAAAGCTGTTTGTGTCTTCGCATCGCAGCATGCAATTCGACTACGAAATCAGCTGCGAGGAAATTGACTTCCTGGTGGACACCGCTATTACACTCCCGGGCGTTTATGGATCCCGGATGACCGGAGGCGGATTCGGCGGTTGCACAGTAAATCTGGTTGCACCCGATCAGGTTGAGCAATGCAAGACTCGCCTGAGTGAGTCTTACCAGACCCGCTACGGCCGAACTCCAGCCTTCTACGACTGCAAACCCGCGGCTGGAGCCGGCCTACTCCCCTAGCAATCGACGCACGAAGAATTTGTTACCCTCGGGCCTGATGTGGCCGCAGAATTACAGCCCCATAGCCGGAAGTCTTGTCTGGTCCGCATTGGTTGCAGCATTGCCCATCGGCGCTCTTCTTTTCGCAATTGCCGTTCGCCGCATCGCTGCCTGGAAGTCTGGTCTGTTCGGGTTGCTGATTGCCGCGCTGGTTGCGATGGTCGCTTACCGAATGCCCCTGAAGCTGGTGCTTAGTTCGGCTCTCTACGGGATTGCTTTCGGTACTTTTCCGATCTTTTGGATTGTGTTTTGGGCCATTTTGCTATACCAGCTCACGGTCGATACAGGAAAGTTCGAGATCCTGAAAAGTTCCATTGGACAGCTGACTTCAGATCAAAGCCTGCAGGCCCTGCTCATTGCATTTGCCTTTGGCGCCTTCCTCGAAGGAGCGGCAGGATTTGGAACACCCGTGGCGGTCGCTGCAGCGATCCTCGGCGGCCTCGGATTCTCAGCATTCTATGCCGCCGGAATCTGCCTGCTGGCGAACACGGCTCCGGTCGCCTTCGGTTCGATCGCGATCCCGCTGGTGACGCTGGCGGCCACCACGGGTATTCCCATTCAGGACCTGAGCCGGAACGTAGGCCGCTTGTGCGCTCCCGTTTCGGTTTTCATCCCGGCTTACCTGGTGCTGGTGATGGGCGGCTTCGCTAACCTCAAGCGGGTCTGGCCCGCTGCCTTGATCTGCGGGGTAAGCTTCGCCGGCGTCCAGTTTGCTGTCTCCAACTTCATCGGCCCTTATCTGACCGACATCCTAAGCTCACTGGCAGCGGTGGTCTCGCTGGTGATCCTTCTAAACTTCTGGCATCCCGCCGGAGCAACGCCACGCGCCAGACAATACGCCTTGCGCGACATCATCTCCGCCTGGTCACCCTACTTGCTGCTGGTCATTCTCATCCTGCTTTGGAGTGCCGGCGACGTGAAAACGATGCTCAATGCCCTGAACGTGAACTTGCGCTGGCCGGCGCTACATAATCTTGTTCAACAAACCATTCCTGTCGTTACGAAACCTGCTCCATATGCCGCGATCTACCGCTTCCGCTTCTTCGCCGAAGCAGGAACGGCCTGTGCCGTCGCGACTGTACTGACCGCCTTCTTGCTCCGGGTCCGGCCCTCGCGGTACGTCACCCTTGCCGTGCAGTCGGCGCGCCAGTTGCAGTTCTCGTACCTCAGCATTGTTTCTGTTCTCGGCCTGGCGTTCGTAATGAACTACTCGGGCGCAACGGGTACGCTTGGGCTGGCCTTTGCGTCTACCGGCCGCGCATTCCCGTTTTTCAGCGCCCTTCTCGGCTGGCTCGGCGTGTTCCTCACGGGAAGCGATACGTCGTCGAATGCCCTTTTCGGAAGCTTGCAACAAGTTACCGCGAACCGCTTGGGTTTCGACGCGGCATTGATGGCGTCAGCCAACTCGGCCGGAGGAGTAATGGGCAAGATGATCAGCCTGCAAAGCATTTCCGTGGCAGCCGCAGCGGCCGGCCTGAACGCGGCTGAAGAGCCCAGGCTGTTCCGCTTCACTCTGAAGCACAGCGCGTTCCTGGCCGCCATAGTGGGCCTTCTTGCGCTCGTTTATGCCTACGTGGGCTAGCCGCCGATCGAATACATGGGCCGGTTCGGGGCGGCAAACGTCGCGCGATTAATCTCATGCCCAGCCCATTTCTGCCAGACCGTTGAGCGAATCGCGCCCGCTAACTCCGATTCCTGGTCGTCCCGGTCCAGCAGATGCCGCACATCCGTTTCCTCGGTTGCAAACAAGCAATTCCGCATCCGGCCATCCGCTGTCAGCCGAAGCCGGTTGCAGTTCAAGCAAAAGGGCCGGCTCACTGAGGCGATAAAGCCGGCGCGATATCCGTCGGCGAACTCATACTCGGTGGCAGGTGCACGAGGGTCAGCATCTCTCACCGGATAAACCGGCCCGAACTCTGCCTCAATCATCCGGATCATGTCACTGGCGGTTAGCACTCGATCAAGCGCCCAGATTTGCTGAGCATCGAGCGGCATGAACTCAATAAATCGCACCTCAATTCCACGCTCACGTCCGAATCGCACCAGCGGGATCACATCCTGCTCGGTCATACCCTTGATGGCAACAGCGTTGATCTTAATAATCGGGAAGCCTACACGTTGCGCTTCGTCAATACCAGCCAAGACTCGAGGCAGTTCGTCCCGGCGAGTCAACGCGCGAAATCGCTCGCGATCAAGCGTATCGAGATGAATGTTTAGTCTTCGCAACCCTGCATCATAAAGCGACTTGGCCTGTCGGGACAGCAGCACACCATTGGTGGTCAAAGCCAAATCGCGTACGTCGACCAGGGCATGCACCTGGCTGACGAGATCTGCCAGCCTCGGCCTGAGCAATGGTTCGCCTCCGGTCAGCCGCACCTTACGGACGCCGAGGTCGACAGCGGTTCGAATGAACCTGACGATTTGATCAAAGCTGAGCAGCCGTGAAATGGAAGAGAAATCTCCGCCCTCTTCCGGCATGCAGTAGAAACAGCGGATGTTGCATCGATCAGTGACGCTGACGCGCAAATCAGAGTGAAAGCGCCCAAACGAATCGATCAGCGGGCCAGACGCAGGAGCAAGTGCGATCGGGCTTGGCGGAAACTGGACTAATTGACTCACGGTTGGACTACAGTCCTATGATGCGACACTCTGGAAACAGGAGCTACTTAACGGCGAGCATCCGGGCTATCTAACAGCGAGCATCCGGGTTATTTAACAGCGAGCATACGCTCGATGGGGAGTAGGGCGCGCGACAGGATCTCGGGTTGTACTTCAACCCGAGGCTCGAGAGTTTGCAGGCACGAACGCAGCTTTTCAAGCGTGTTCATCTTCATGTAAGGGCACTCGCTGCAATTACAGTTCTCATTCGCGACAAAGTAAAACTTTTTGCCAGGCGATAGTTTTTCGAGCGAGAACCGTACCCCGCTCTCGGTCATAATGATGAACTCATCCGCAGACTGCGCTGTGCACCAGTCGACAAGCGCCGAAGTCGATCCAATGAAGTCTGCCATCCGCAGTACATCGGACGGACACTCCGGATGAGCGGCAACCAGGGCGTTCGGATGTTCCGCGCGCGCCCCAGCCAGACGGCGGGCCGGAAAGGTGGCGTGAACAATACACGCGCCTTGCCAAATTTTCATGTTCTGACGCCCGGTCTGAACTTTGACGTAATTGCCCAGATTAATGTCTGGTAAGAACAGAATTGGTTTGTGCGCGGGAATCGAGTTGACGATCTTGACTGCATTTCGTGAGGTGCAAAGGATATCGCTTTCGGCTTTCACCTCGACGGAAGTATTGATGTAGCTTATGATGACGTACTCGGGATTTCTTTTGCGGAATGCACGAACACCTTCGACGGGGCAGCTGTCGACCAGACTGCACCCCGCATTCGCGTCAGGAACCACAACGACTCGCGTAGGATTCAACACCTTTGCGGTTTCGGCCATAAACCTCACCCCGCAAAACGCGATGACCTCTCCTTCAAAGGATTGAGCAGTCCGTGCTAACTCGAGGCTGTCTCCCACATAATCAGCCAGCTGCTGGATTTCGGGCTCCTGGTAGTGATGCGCCAGAATGACCGCTCGCCGTTCTGTCTTGAGATCAGCGATCTCGTCCGCAATGCTGCTTGTGACGACCATCTACGTAACTGATGATATTCGTAGCGGCAACGTTGCCAAAGGACGCACTTAGCCCGTCCGGATTAAAATTTGATAAAGTTGAGCTAACAAAAAGCGCAGCATACCTCCGAATCTGCGCGATGGCAAAGGAGCTAGCCGAACGAGAGACGGCTAGCTCCTTTGTTTTTGGAGAAAGGACGCTCAGAAGGTCAGCTTTACCTGACTCTGAATTACGCGGCCCGACACGGCTGAACCTTGGAAGGAGCCATAAGCGCTGGTAGGTGCCGAGACGGTCTCTTGTATCACTCCAAAGGCTCCGTTAGCAACATTGTTGACAGGCAAGTCGAAGTTAGGGTGGTTCAAGATGTTGAATAGGTAAGCGCCCACGAGGAGCTTAAAGCGTTCATGAAACGAGAATGTCTTATTCACGTTCATGTCCGTGTCGAAGTAACCTGGCCCGCGGAAAGAATTCCGGGCCAGGTTCCCGAAATCCGTCTGGCTGGCAGACGCGGCAAATTGAGAAGGGGAGTAACACTGGACGTTCGGTATCGAACAGGATGCAACCGAGGCGGGACTCGTGTAATCCGCCAAAAATGTCTGGGTAGCGATGCCCGACGCATTCAAAATCCGCTTCCCCCTGACGCCGCTATTCACAACGCTGAAAGGATAACCGCTGTGAAAGAAGAAGGTACCGGCGACGGTCCAGCCGCCAAGAGCCTCCTTCAAAAACCCGTTATGGAAATGCGAGTTGGGGAGTGTATAAACGTAGTTCGCGTTCAAAGAATGTCGCGTATCGTAATCGGCATTCCCATAGTTAAGCGTATTCAGGCTCAAAGGACTGATCTGATAACGAAGACTCGGAGCCCCGTTTGCGGTGAAATTGAACGGCTCGAGACAATCGTTTGAGCACGTGTCAAGTGCATGACTCCAGGTGTAGTTGAGCTGGCCGGTGAAATTATCGGTCAGCCGCCAGCGGTACGAGGTAACCAAGCCGTTGTAATTGGAGTGACCCTGATTGTTCAGTTCTCGAATCTCACCGAAACGCGAGTCTGGAGCCGCGGTGGGAAGACCCTGAAAGCCGCCCGCAGCGTACGCATTTGCGAACAGAGTCTGGTTCAATTCCTGGTATCCCCTATTCCCCACGTAGTTCACGGAAATCATCGCCTTCGATCCAATTCCTTGCTGCAGCTCAAAGTTCCACTCGTAGTACTTGGGGTTGTATAACTTATTGCCCACAGTATTGAAATTTGGCTTCGTGAAGCCTGGAACCTGGGTGCTTAACTGACTCACGGTGGCTCCGCTTGCAAATCCATTCTGGAACGCCGCCGCAGAGGATGCGACGTTCGAGAACGCGGTGTTGGGGCCTGTTTGGGCAACTGTCCCCGACGTCGTTGTAAAGGATGCGACATTCGGCGAATTCGTGATCAAGCGATCGGCGATCAAGCCCTGGTACAAATCTGAGAAGATTCCGAAACCGCCGCGAAAAACCGTAGAGGGCGCCGCATTCCAGGCAAAGCCCACTCGCGGCTCAGTTACGATCGGTTCCAGTGCTGGGAAGGCCTGCGGCAGACCCGTCTGAATGGCTACGTTGTACGGAGTAGAAGCTGAGTGCGAAAGCTGGCCAAATGGCTGATTCGCCAGTTCCGTAAAGCAGCCCGTTCCAAAACACTTGATATTGCTATTGCGGTCCATACGTAACGCAAGCGTCAGGGTGAAGTTAGGAGCAACCTTCCATTCATCTTGCCCGTAGAATCCCACGCTATACAGCGTTAAGCCTTCTGCGCCGATTCGTGAGAAAGACTGCAGGTAGTTCGACCCGTTGTTGAGGGTTCCGTTGGCGAAGTCGGTCATTGAATAGAACGTGAACAAGCCGCTAGTATCTGCGCCATACGCGTACGTGCTGATGAAATTCTTCCGGGCATTTACCCCAAATTTGATCGTATGCTTGCCGGCATTGATCGCGTAGTCGTCAACCAGTTGCCACTGCCGGACCTTCCGCCCCTGAGGGTAGGAGGAGTCTGATCCGCCCAAATTGGTCATGTCGCCATCCTGAAAATTGAAAGTCGTTGGAAAGGTACTCAACGCTGAGGCGAGGTTAGGCGGGCCAAAAATGGCGGTGTAGTAGGAAGCGGAAAGCAGTAGCTGGTTCACCATGGTCGGGCCCATAACGCGGGTATAGCCAAACTGGCCGCCGTAGGACGGCTGGACGCTATTAGCGTTAAAGGCCGAGTTGATCGGATCAGTGCCCGTTGCCTGTACACCGTGATCGGTGTTGTACCGGAAATAAACGTGATCCTTGCTGGTGATGTTATAGTCGACCCGCGCGGCCATAAGCCACTCTGTGTTGAGATTGTTCACCGTGCTCCGGAACGTCAGGGCGCAGGGAACGCTCGTACCGAAAGCGCCCACGGCAAAGTCTCCGCAGCCTAACCCTGCATTCGGATCCGCGGTCGTGCGACCAGAGCCCGAAGAATTGTTGTAGAGACCGAATGCTTTCTGGTAGAACGGAAGCGCAGCCGGGTTGTTTGCCGTCAGATTGGCTGTAATGTACTGCTCGAACTGGGGGCTGGGAACATAAACAGGACCGCCCCCTGGAAGAACATACCGTAAGCCTTCGTTATCGACAAAGAAGAAGAGCTTGTTCTTGATGGCGGGACCACCAATCGAATCGGCCCACTCATTCGACACGGCAAATGGCCGCGCTGTGCCGGTGGCGTTATTGAACCAGTCGTTTGCATTCATCACACGGCCGTTGTAAAACCAGGCAGCGTTCCCGTGAAACTCGTTCGTGCCCGATTTGGTCACGTAATTCACGTTGGCGCCTGCCTGACGCCCATACTGGCCGGTGTAGCCATTTACGACCACGGCTGCTTCCGAGATCTCGTTTGACCCGAGCGTCAGGTTACTCGCACCCGAATTGTTGAGGTTTAGATAGGGATCCATGTTGTCCGAGCCGTTGATGGTAAACAGATTGGCTACCGCGGGCAAGCCGAAGGCAGAAAAACTGCCGTAACCTCCTCCTGTGCTTACAGTCACACCGGGCGTATCGAATGCATAAGCGGTCATGTCGTTGCCTGGGGCTGGCAAGTTCTCGAGCTGGTGACTATCGAAGGACGTTGAAAGGTTGGCGTTGTCGTTCTGGACAAGCTGGACCGCATCAGTTACATTGACTACCGTCTGAGCGCTCTCTGGAGTAAGTGTCAGGTTTACTCCCAGAATCTGGCCAAGAGCGACAGTAAAGGACCCCGTACTCGTTTTCAGACCGGCACTCGCAGCCGTGATTTGATAGGTGCCCGGCTTTAAAGTTGAAAACCGATACTCCCCAGATCCATTGGGTGTAGCAGTCCTAGTCTCACCAGTATCCACGCTCTTCAACGTCACAGTCGCGGTGGGGATTACGGCCCCGGTCGGATCCTTAACGGTACCCGCGACGTCTCCGGTAGTGATTGTTTGTGCGACCAGTGCCGTACACGCTACGAACGCTAAAAAAGCTGCTCGAAACCCAGAACTTTTCATAGACTTTTCCTAACACTCCCCATGGCAAAAGCTTCTTCCATGTAATTACACACGAGGGCAAACTGTAAGGCAGATTAAGGGCCAATCACCTCTTACGTCCGCAGCGATGATTTAGAAGCTTTTGGAACTAGTAAAATTGCATCTCTGTACCATTTTTAGTAGAGCGCTTCCTAAATGCTTCCAGATTACAGAAAACAGTTGGCTTAAAAGAAAGAGCCAGGCGTTGCCGCCTGGCTCTTTCGTCCCATTTTGCGAGGAGGTGTTATCGTGCAGCTAACAAAGCCCGCAAATGCCGGGCGCGCTCCGGGGATCGAAGCTGACGCAAAGCCTTGGCCTCGATCTGCCGGATACGCTCGCGCGTGACGTCAAACTCCTGCCCGATCTCTTCCAAAGTATGCTCGCGCTCGCAGCCGATCCCGAAACGGAGACGAATGACTTTTTCTTCTTTCGGCGAAAGCGTTTTAAGGATATTCGCCGTTTCGTCCCGGACATTTGAGTCGATAACAGCGTCAACCGGTGACCCTACCCACCGATCCTCGATCAAATCGCCTAATGCCGACTCACCGTCACGTCCCACCGGCGTCTCCAGAGACACCGGATCCCGCGAGATAGTCTTCAACTTTTGGACTTTTTCGACCGGAATGTCCATCCGGCGGCTGATCTCTTCGTTCGTAGGAACGCGGCCAAGCTCCTTTTCAAGCTCGCGAGTAGCTCGAAGGAACTTGTTCATACTTTCGTTCATATGAACAGGAATGCGAATCGTTCGAGACTGATCAGCGATCGCGCGGGTAATGGCCTGGCGAATCCACCACGTCGCATAAGTAGAAAATTTGTAGCCGCGCCGGTACTCAAACTTGTCAGCGGCACGCATGAGCCCGATATTGCCCTCTTGGATCAGATCCAGGAGATGCAAACCGCGATTTACGTATTTTTTAGCGACTGAGACCACCAGGCGGAGGTTAGCCTCAACTAAATCTTTTTTCGCCCGCTCCGCTTCAATCTCACCGTGGCGAATGATGGACAGGCTCGACCGGAGATCAGGCAGCGATGCCCCGACTTCTGTCTCCTTCTTCTTGAGATCGCGCTTGAGTTCTTTAATCCGAAGTTGTGTAGCGGGTAGGTTGCGGGCCTCAAGCTTCCTGACCTCGGAATCCAAAAGAACCATCTCGTCGGCCGTTCTCTCGATAGCGCGGACGAACTCTTTCCACCGCGCCAGATTAAACGGAACAGTCCGCAGCGCTCGAGACAGCTCCACTGTCGAGCGCATAACCTTTACCTGCCACTTTCTCCGCAGCTTTCTGTTAGCGGCCGGAACAGCGGCATGTTTATCGTTGGTCTGTTGCAGCTTTTTGGTTGCGGCCAAGTAGGCCAGAAATAAATCGGCAATCTCGGTGCGGCGCTTGATATCCGCAGGACTTCCCTCTTCGATCTCCGACGGGGGGAAGTCGACATAGCTATCAACGTCCTCGGCAGCTTTGCGAATCAGTTCCGCGAAGTCATAAACAATTGCCTGGATGAGCGGAGACCGGCTGATAGCCTTCTGCATCCGCAACTTTCCCCGCTCCATTTTGCGAGCAAGGGTTACTTCCCCCTCACGGGTAAGTAATGGAACCGAACCCATCTCGCGCAGGTACACCCGTACGGGATCGTCGGTATAAATCGACTCCTCAACCTGCTGAGCGCCGTGGAATTCCTCATCCTGAACTTCTTCCGGATGAAAGAAGTTTGCGTCCTCATCGAACGGGAGCCCTATTGGCTCATTCCCATCGGCTGAATATTGATCCTCGAATTGATCCACCTTACCTAGTCACCTCTATTAAGCCCTCATTAAGTCTGGAACACGTTAAGCCGAACACGTCTTCTGTGTTCCTGTCGGGAAAGGGGACAAATTTACCGAAACAGTCGTTCTCCTCAAAGCTAAAAAAGTTGCTGTCAAAATGAGATAAAATTCTCCTGTCTCGGATGCGGAATCCGACGCAAGTGCCAAAACTCCAGTTATTGCGCGCATCAAGTATACCCGCTTTCTTATTCCGAGTTAAAGCCTCTCCTGAAAAGATGTCCACCAAAGTGATTGGTTACACAAAAGATACCGGCCTGGAACCGGTCCAGAGAGCCTTTTTACCCGTACCCTCACACCTTTCGTGGAGGCATTACATTCGTCAGTTCGCTAACGAACTCGTCGATATCTTGGAAATCCCTGTAAACCGACGCAAACCGGACGTAAGCGATCTTGTCCAGTGCCCGTAGGCGTTCCATGAGACGTTCCCCGACGAGTGTTGTGGCAAGTTCGCGTTCGGAGTTTTCAAGTAGAAGAGACTCTACTTCGTCAACCAGTTCCGCAAGTTTTCCCATGCTGACTGGCCGCTTTTCGCAAGCACGCAAGAGGCCGTTCAGAACCTTCTGCCGGTCGAACTTTTCCCGTCTCCCGTCTTTTTTGATGACCATATAGGGCACTTCGTCGCAACGTTCATAGGTGGTGAACCTCCGTTCACACGATAAACACTGACGGCGCCGGCGAATTGAATCGCCTTCCTTGCTCTCCCGTGAGTCTATTACCTTGTCCTCGCGAAACCCGCAGAACGGACATGTCATAAACCGGCCCCACCTCGAGACGAATCTTTCTTCATGGCTGAACAGCGTGCTGAACTGATTGAATGTAACCCGGGTGGAGCTCCGGATGGGGCTCTGAGGGACAGATTTCTGGCCTAGGCGAGCATCGGCCAGCTTAAATCTGCTCTTATTGGTTCTTTCGGCTTCCGGTTGAACTTCGGGCTTCTCATTTTCGTTGTGTAATTGTCTCTGAAAGATTTAGCGACTGCCGTTTCATACCAGGTGAGAGTTGATCGAGGACGTATATGTCGGCCTTTGCTGTGGCTCCTGTTTTGCTCAATGGGAAGAGTTCGTTAAGCTCTAAAACAATAGCTGCATCCGAAAGTTGGGCCGGAGTAGCAGTTGGGGAGATTTCACGGCGTTTGGATTCTGAGTCGAGCCTGGTTGAGCGTTGCCTCCGCGGGGAGCAAGGCGGATGGGAGGAGCTCATCCAAACCAACACCAGACGTGTTTACGCCATCTGTTACCGTTTCACCAATCGCGAAAATGAGGCCCAGGATCTCACCCAGGAAGTTTTCCTTCGGGTTTTCAAGAATTTGGGTTCGTTTCGTGCAGGAGAAGGGTCATTTGTTGTGTGGCTGACCCGGCTGACCCGTAACCTTCTCGTTGATCATTACCGCCGCACCAAGCACGACCGTATGACTGATGCACTGGAAGACAAACTCCCTGTGCTGGAGGAGCGTCGCGCCCAAGGCGCACGGACTGATGGATTGTTAGCCGGACGTGAAGCCGGAGAGTTTCTGCAGGCCGCTCTTCAGAAGCTATCTCCGGAGTTACGCGAGGCGGTGATTCTGCGCGATCTGCAGGAGCTGGAATACCGGGAGATCGCTCATGTGCTTGCCGTACCGGAGGGCACCGTGAAATCCAGGCTAAACCGCGGACGTGCCGAGCTGGCCCGAATACTCAAACGAAACAATGTGACGGTATAAGAGATGAGCTGCGCCGAATTCGAAGTCTCTTTAGCCGATTACGTCGATCATACCCTCGACCCGGCCCAGCGTGCGGCGATGGATCAGCATGCGTCCTCGTGCGTTCGCTGCCAGGAACTTTTGACCGACGTGTTGGGCGCAGTCAACATTCTTAGCAGAGTCCAGGAAGTGACCCCGCCGCCTGAGTTAATCACCCGGATCGCGTATGCGGCGCCGATTGGACGCATTCGCGAACCCCTGGAGCGGCAGGGCTTTCTGAGCCGCCTCACCACTCGCTTCCTGCAACCTCTTCTTCAACCTCGGCTGGCCATGAGCATGGCCATGACCATCTTGTCATTCGCTATGCTGGAGCGCTGCACCGGAGTGCACGTGCAAGAAATTCAGGCTGCCGAGTTGAACCCCATTCGCATCCTGGGCAACGTAGAAGATAAAGCGCTGCGAATGAAAGATCGCGCCGTGAAATATTACGAGAACTTGCGGTGGGTTTATGAGATAGAGACCCGCCTGCAGACTTTCCAGAGCGGTCAGGAAGACGGACAGGTCGTATTGCCATCCGATTCCGCCGCTCCATCATCAGAAAAAAGCAAGGCGAACCGGACTACCCGGCCAGCACTGTCGGAGAAGGGAACGGCTATGCCAGATCAGGGGACCAATCAGAAATGAACTGCTATCTACATCCAGAAACACCGGCCACGGCGTACTGCCGTTCGTGCGGGCGGCCACTCTGCGGCTTGTGCCAAAGGACGACCGACGGCACGGTCTTTTGCGCAGATCATAGCCCGGCGGTTTTTGGGGAACCGCCGCATCCGAACCCTTCGGGCCCCACGGCAAACCCCTATTTCCAGTCTGCTGCCGCGCCGCCGGGACTGCGGCCGGTCACCACCTCTCCTCCGCTCGCCTTTATCCTGGGCTGGATCCCCGGTGTAGGAGCGATCTACAACGGGCAGTATGTGAAAGGTCTGGTGCATGCCGTGATCTTCGGACTGATTGTCAGCCTGCTGAACAGCGTTGACAATAGGGCAAGCGAACCATTTCTTGGCATACTCCTTGCCGCCTTCATTTTCTACATGGCCTTCGAAGCCTTTCACACAGCTAAGAAACGCCAGATTGGAGCTCCGGTAGACGAGTGGTCCAGCCTGGTTACCCCGAGTGCTGCGCAAGGCCGCTTTCGTAGTCACGCGCCGATTGGGCCCATCGTCCTGATTGCTGTAGGGGTGCTGTTCCTCCTCGACACCCTGAACATCATCCAGTTCAACGAGATCGGCAGGTTTTGGCCGGTGCTTTTGATTGCCCTGGGGGCCATCATGCTCTACAATCGTGTGTCCACTCCTCCAGCCTGGACGCCACCTCCCGGTCCCCCCAATTTTTCTGGCCCAAGCTATTCAGCCAGTGCAGGATATCCGGCTGGCCCGGGCGATCCTTCTCCCTCAGGCCCGGCCACTGCCCCATTTGCGGAGACCCGTCATGAATAGCCGGCTTCCGCTCTTCTTCCAGGCCATCCGGGGTCCCATCCTGTTGATGATGCTGGGCATTCTGTTTGCCCTGCACCAGGCCGGCACCATCTCGGTGACGCGCACCTGGCCGCTTCTGATCATCGTTGTCGGCCTCATCAAGCTGGCCGAGCGAATGAGCCTTCCTTCCTCTCCGGTTCCGCCGTATGGAGGATCTGTCCGATGAGAGCGCGCGCATCCATTACCGGTCCGCTGATCCTGATCCTGATAGGCGTCGTTTTCCTGATCCACGCCATTTCGCCGGACTTCCGTATCTTCGATTTGCTCGCGCTCTATTGGCCTTTTATTCTGATTGTCTGGGGAGTCGTCGGGCTTCTGGAGGTGATCGTCGCTTTTTCCCGGAACGGCCCTATTCCCGTGAACGGCATTTCTGGCGGCGCCTGGATCTTTGTTATCTTCATCTGCCTCTTCGGCCTTGCGTCTTTCGAAGTACACCGGCCCAATACCTGGTGGCGGCAGATCGGCTTTGAACGCGGCGTACAGGCTTTTGGTGAAGAGCACCAATATTCCATAGACCCCATTCAGAGATCAACGGGCAAAGCTCCTCACCTGGTGCTTGAGAATTTCCGCGGTGATGCCAAAGTCACCGGCGGCGATGGCGATCAGATTACCGTCAGCGGACACAAGACGATCCGCTCGTTCGATAGTCACGAAGCCGATCGCGCCAATGCGCAAACGCCTGTAGAAATCGTGCTTCGTGGCGAAACCGTCATCATACGCTCCAATCAGGAGAAAGCCAGTTCGCGTACCCCTGTGACCACCGATCTGGAAATTACGCTTCCCAAAGCGGCAACGATCGAGGCTTCAGGAATTGCTGGGGACTTCGATATCTCTTCTCTCGCCGGCAACGTCGATATCAGCAGTGAGAATGCGGGTGTTCGTATCCAGGACATCGGTGGCAACGTACGCATTGATACTCGACGGAGCGACCTGGTGAGGTGCACGGGTGTTCAGGGGGCGATTGATTTGCGTGGACACGGCACGGATGTTGAGCTAACGAAGATCGCAGGCCAGGTGACCGTGAGCGGCGATTACAATGGCAGCGTGTCTCTGCGCGAACTGGCACAGCCGGTTGAAGTGAAGAGCATGAGAACTGCGCTGAGTGTGCAGAGAATTCCCGGCGAACTGCATCTGGATCGCGGCAGCCTGAACCTGGAAAACGTCGTCGGTCCTTTGCGCTTAACAACTCACGTCACCGACGTCAGCCTGGACGGCTTCACCGACACGCTGGATCTGTCGGTGGATAAGGGCGACGTCGACATTCGTCCCGGACACTTGCCACTCGGCAAGATGTTGATCCATACTCACTCGGGAAACATTGAGCTAGCCTTGCCTCAGACCGCAAACTTCGCTCTTTCAGCGAGCACCGATCGCGGTGACGTCGACAATGAATTCGGAGACGCTCTCAAAGAACAGACCTCCGGCCGTGGAGCACGACTCGCCGGGTCGGTTGGGAGTGGCCCCGCTGTTAGCCTTATCACCGACCGGGGAAGCATCACCGTCCGTAAGTCCACCGGTGAGTCGATCCCCTCCAAAGTTGCTGCAGCACAACAGGTGCGAGCTCATCGGCAGCTCACACCCGTGGCAACGCTGACTTTTTAGTCATCGCCCGAGTGATCACCAACTACTTCGGCGCTGTTTGCGCGTTGTGCTTGTCGGCGTAGATCTTTCGGCTGACCCTGTTTTGCTGACGATTAACTTTCGCCTTCTCGGCAGCCGTAAGATGGCCTCCGTTAGCCTGCCGGTCGGCTCGTGTCTCGCGGTTGATGCCACTCTCCCGCTTTTCCAGGTTGGCCGTTTCTCCCGGGGTCAACTCGCCCGATTTCACGCCCTGGGCAACCCGGTCCTGCTGATTTTCTTTCCTCGCCGCTACTTGCGCAAAACTGGACGCCGCCAGTACTCCTGCCAAAATTGATGTCACTGTAAGTCTTCGCATGATCTCCTCCTGCCTTTTGGGTACCGCCGAACTCTTCCGGTCGTTACATCTGTCTTAACGGCCAAGGAGCAGGCTCGTTGACTTTTCAGCCCGTTAATCTTCGTTCAGGAGTTTCTGTAGTCCTAGACCTGCACTGCGAATACAACAATGTGCCCGCTGGGTTCTATGACCCCGACCTCGCGCATCCCATAAAAGGTCGTACGCTCCTCCAGCGCTATCGGGTATCCTTCCAGCCTTTTGAGTACGTCTGCAAAATCCTCGACCACTACGAACAAGGAAGCAGCGCTGATACCGTGTTTCGGCGCGAATTGAGGGGCGTCTTTCACCACGCTTGCCGCCGATTGCAGCATCAGTTCGGCCCCGTCCCGCAGCAGCATCAAAAAGCCGAGGCGATCGCCTTCGGGAACTTCAGCCACCTTTTCAAACCCCATGCGATCCACCCAAAACGGCATGGATTTCTCGATCTCTTCGACAATCAAAACCGGAACAATCTTCATGGGCGCAGTTTACGCGACTTTCAGAATGCAGGATTGGACAGAACGGACACGGGTGTCTGACGGAGGAACTCTCGAAAGTCCCGGATCAGGTGGGCCTGATCGAAGTATCCCGCCTCTGCGGCGATCTCCGCCCAGTTTGGATGCGGTTCTCTCCGCGCAAGCATCTCCGCATGACGAAGTCGCAGAATGCGGCTCAGGCGTTTCGGAGTCAACCCGCTTTCTTCTAAACATCGCCTCCGAAACTGCCGCGAACTCAGGTTGGCCTCACAGGCAAGATGATCCAGATTGACCCGCCCTTGCACGGAAGCCATATACCCGATCGCGCGCTGAACGGAGTTCGCTTCCGCGTCGGATCGATCTACCGCCTGACGCATGACGGCCAGGCTTTCCGCAGCGGAATCGGCGCCCGCAAGTTGATCCGACAACTCACGACCTCGCCTTCCCCATAATTGTTCAAGCAGCACCGAGGAATCGCTCAGGTTTACCAGAGGCAACCTGAGTATTTGCCGGGCCATCCCCGGACGGAAGCGCACGCCAACGGTGCGCGTTCCCCCATGCATCGCGAAACTCTGCGCCACAGTCATTGCTCCAACAGCTCGCAGCCCCATCTCTGGCGAGTAAACGATATCGACACATCCGTCCGGCGGCACTGAATGGCTCACGTTGTGGAGAGCTTCGGTTATCCAGAAACCCTCCGCCAGCCGCTTCAACTCCGCTGGTGGCGCCAGTTCGCGATATGTCACCTTCCTCATAGCCCTGTGTCTTTACTACACCAAACGTCGAAGTACGAATGCTAAGCAATTGAGAACAATCCTCGAAAGGCTTGAAAAAGGAGAGCCTCTGCGAGCTACTCAGTGACGTCCGCCGTGCGGGCAATAGCGGAAATTATGCTGCAAACCCGGCACTCACCGTGCGCAAGATTGCCGCCGCGCTCGGCGTGTCCCGGGCAATGTCGTACAAACAATTTCCGAAAAGGAGATTGACTGACTAGTGACCGATTACCAAGTCGCGGTCCTCCGCGACATTGTGACTTTCGGTACCCCTGCCATAGGACTGCTCGGGTGGCTATCGAAAAAAGGTTGACCTGATCGCCTTTAGCAACGTCACCACGGTATACGGCGTTAGCAAAAGAGTTAAGCACCATCGGAAGCGCTTGGGATTGAAGTAGGAGGAGGAGCCGAAGGTCGTGCGAGTTTTGGGTGAGCACTGATGTAGCCGTGAGTTATGGCCGCTAAGAGGGTGAAAAGTTAGCCACAGGGTACGGGCGAAACTTACCCTTCGTAGAACTGATTCGGTTTCTATTTGCTTGCGCGTTTCCTCGCATTGAACGCGCCGCAATCAATCGTCCCGACCGTGCCGGGCCGCGCTGCGTCGATGGCCACGGAAATTTTATGAATATGCGGCCTGATCACGGGCCAGTTGATAGCGGACATCACCAGCACGGCAAAGGGACGGCCTGCAAGCTGCTGCTGGTTGTCCATGTTCTTGTCGCCAGTAAGAAATACCCCAAAGGCTTCGCATTCGATCAGCTTGAGCAGCTCACCGTTTTTGATACCGCCCCATCGCATGCTGACAAGCGTATGAACTTCATGCCGGGGCAGTGACTGCGCCAGCTTGCGCGGTACGTCCTCATCGAAGAGAACCTTCAAAGCTTTGCCCGAGATTCGTGCGCGGTGCGATAGTCGAGGATGGCCCTGATCGTAGCAAGGCCAGCTTCCGGGTAGCAGTCTAACGTCTCGGCGATGGCCACGTCCGGCGATAATCCCTCATCGAGGAAGGCGTCATAGTTGCCCGTGATGGCCTCTACCGGCAAGCGGGTGTTTTTGAGCAGCGTTGTGCCGCTGACTTTGCCGGGAATGACTTCAACCAAGGGGCAGTCGGACCAATCAAAAGTCGCCATGTTTGTACCGTTCTTTCATCGTAGCCTTTACCATGCTTCAGACTGTGACGTCACGCCAAGGGAAACGCGCCAGTGAGAGCCGTGTCTCAAAGGACTTTTGTGTCCGCTATCGCGATTCCGAGATTCCCGCTAGTATCGGAAAGGAAGGAGACGCCACTCATGCTTGACTGGTCGCAATGTCCGGCGCTTGAAAGCGTGCCAGGGAAAGTCAGCGGCGCATGGGTATTTCGCGGGATGCGGGTGCCGGTGTCAGCTGTTTTCAAAATCTGAAAAATCTCGATGTTAGCGAAGTTGTGCAGGAATTTCCGTCCGTGACGGAGGAGGAGGTTCGCAGCGTCCTCGATTTCGTCGCGCGCAGCGCCGATCCACTGACACCGAGCTAGATGCTTGTCCTGCCCGACGAAAACTGCCACATCGCTTGCGCTCCTCGCTGATCACCGGCCATGATGTACGCACGGTCGCCGATCAGATGCCAAGTTGGGCGTGATGGTGACAGTGGACAAGAACATCCAGCATCAACAGGACCTGCAAGGCCGGAAGATCGCGCTCGTCGTCTTGAGCAACAATGAGCGCGAATCGCCACGCGGAATGTCCTCAGGATCGCTGCCGCAATCAACGACGTGAAGCCAAGTGGCTTTATATCTGTCGAGACGTTCTGACGACCTACGCCGGACTGGCAGCGCTTCGAGCTGGCATGAAGATGCCAGTGCCGCGCGACCGGCAAGCAAGGCCGCCACGGCGATAACACAGCGGGATCAAGTGGACACACACCGTCGAGGAGACTCGCTTAAGGCACATCAATCCAGGCGAGGCTGCAAGACCTACTCCAAGACCCACAAATACTGGAACCGCAGCCTGCTTCGCTATTAGCGCTAGCTGGCTAGCTAAGCTAGAAAGCACGACAAAAATCAATGGCTGAACCATTACCAGACATCCACTTCGGACGGATGCAGAACAAGATTGCTCGTCCAAATCGCCACCCTATTCCTGTATTCCTGCTGACGACCGTCCTGATCAGTTCGGTGTTCTATTTCCTCATCATCAAGTCCGGACATATGGGCGGAGGCTGGGGCGCGTATGTCGCTGGTCTGATGTGGTCCCCCGGCTTTGCCGCCTTGCTGACATGCAAATATCTCGGTCGTGATCTGGCGAGTCTCGGGTGGAAGTGGGGCCAAACACGCTATGAGGTGGTCTGCTATTTCATCCCTCTCGCGTACGCAACAGTCATATACGCTTTCGTTTGGCTGACGGGTTTGGGCGGGGTGTACAGCAAGGGATTTGTTGAGAAGATTACTGAGTCCTTTGGCTTGGGCCCGATGCCTGCATGGGCCAGCATCGCCCTTTATTTCGTCTTCACGGCAACATTCAGCGTTATACGGGATTGTGCGACGGTCATCGGCGAAGAGATCGGCTGGCGCGGATTCCTGGTTCCTGAATTAGCGAAGGCACACGGGTTCCCGGCGACTGCCCTGATAACCGGCTTCATCTGGGCGATCTGGCACTATCCTGTCGTCCTCTTTGCCGACTACAAAAGCGACACGCCGGTCTGGTATTACCTTCCCTTGCTGACGATCATGCTCCCTTTCATCAGTTTTGTGTGGACCTGGATGCGATTGAAGTCTGGAAGCATATGGCCCTGCGTCATACTGCACGCATCCCATAACACGTTTTTTCAGGCGTTCTTCGACCCGCTCACCGTGCACAGTAGCCGGACGAACTATGTGGCGAACGAGTTCGGTGCGGGAATTCTCTTCCTCTCGATCTTGATGGCCTTGTACTTTTGGAGACGACGCGACGAGGTCGAGGCTGGGAAACCCGAGAGCGCGCTGACACACGGACCGGGTGCTCTCGTCGATCTCTGAAAGCGAACACGAGTGAGATAGCCTGCTGCGCCGTCACAAGACAGTAGTTTCTGGACCGCAGGCGTTCCGACCTGTCGCTCAACGCGTGAGGGCAGCAAACGCAAAACGTTAGTCTAGGGATTTGGATCTTTCTACTCCGCTGCAGTATGTCAAAGGGATCGGCCCGGTGCGCGGGGAAATGCTGGCAGCGAAAAGCCTGTTGACCGTCAGCGACCTACTCTACTACGCACCCTTTCGCTACGAAGACCGTACGAACGTCAAAGCAATTGCCGAGCTTGCTCCCGGAGAGAAGGCCGCGGTGATCGCTCGCGTCAGTTCCACAAAGATTTCGGGATTCCGCCGTCGCGTGCCGGGACTCTTCGAAGCCACGCTTCAGGACGGAAGCGGGCGCAGTCTGCAAGCACGCTGGTTCCACGGTGAACGATACGCTGATAGTCTTCTGCCCGAAACTCGCGTTGCCCTGTTCGGCAAGGTTGAGCTCGATGGCGTCCGAGGCGATCGCCTGATGGTGCAGCCGGAAATCGAGATTCTCTCCGACGATGAGGACGAAGACGAGATCCTTCACACCGGCCGGATCGTGGCTGTCTACGAAGCGGCTTCTAAAGTTTCCGCACGCATTTTCCGCATTCTCATCAACCGGGTGTTGCGAGAGACCGATATGCCTGATGACGCCCTGCCCGAAAGCGTGCGTGCCCAGGTAAGCCTTCCTCTGCTCGGCGACGCGATTTACCAGGTGCATAATCCACCACCCGGTACCGATCTCCGGCTTTTGAACGAGTTCCGCACGCCCGCCCAGGTCCGCCTTATTTTCGATGAATTTTTCTGGCTTGAGTGCGGCCTGACCCTCAAGAAATCAAAAGCCAAAGCGGCTGAGGGTATCCCTTTCACTGTGAGCGAAAAAGCGCGCGCCGACATCAAAGCCATGCTCCCCTTTAAGCCCACCGGCGCTCAACGGAAAGTGGTTCAGGAGATCGCTGACGACATGAAGCGGCCTCATCCCATGAACCGTCTTCTGCAGGGCGATGTCGGCAGTGGCAAGACCATTGTGGCCGCGCAAGCCGGTCTCATTGCGGCAGACAATGGTTATCAGGTGGCCGTGCTGGCTCCCACCGAGATTCTGGCTACTCAGCATTACCGCAGCTTCAAGCGCCTGCTGGAACCTCTTGGCTATGCCGTCGCTCTCCTGACCGGATCCGCTTCTGCCCGGGAGAAATCCCAAATCAAAAATTTGATTGCTGGCGGCAACATCCACGTTGCTGTCGGCACGCACGCTCTCATTCAGGAAGATGTCTCGTTCGGCAGACTCGGCTTAGCCATTATCGACGAACAGC
Organism: uncultured Bryobacteraceae bacterium; assembly: GCA_964245395.1. Taxonomy (GTDB): domain Bacteria; phylum Acidobacteriota; class Terriglobia; order Bryobacterales; family Bryobacteraceae; genus Bog-105. Next base: position 36,913 of record CAXTMN010000013.1, on the reverse strand, counting down.
ATCGTTTCGGAGTACGCCAGCGTTTGGAGCTTTTCAAAAAGGGCAAGCAGCCAGACATGCTCGTCATGACGGCCACGCCCATTCCGCGCACGCTCGCGCTGACCGTTTACGGCGACCTCGACGTGTCCACCATCAACGAACTTCCGCCCGGGCGCCGTCCCATCGTGACCAGGCATGTTCCCGAATCGAATGTCGAAGGCGTTTACAGTTTCGTATCGCAGGAGATCGCAGCCGGGCGGCAGGCCTACGTCGTCTACCCGGTCGTGGAGGAAAGTGAAACAGCGGCCGTGAAAGCAGCCGAGAAGATGTACGAACAGCTTTCAAAGAAAATCTTTTCCCGTCTTCGTGTCGGGCTTCTGCATGGCAAAATGCCACAAGATGTCAAGGAATCCACCATGGCTCGCTTTCAATCGGGTGAGATCAAGATACTCGTCGCGACCACGGTGATTGAAGTCGGTGTCGACGTTCCCAATGCCTCGGTCATGGTGATCGAAGGAGCAGAACGCTTCGGTCTCGCCCAAATTCACCAGCTTCGAGGCCGCGTCGGTCGAGGCCCGCATCAGAGCTATTGCGTTCTCGTTACCGGGAAGCTCAATGAAATCTCCCAGGAGCGCATCCGCACACTTGTCGAATCGAACGACGGCTTCCATATCGCTGAAATGGACATGAGGCTGCGCGGCCCCGGCGAGTTTTTCGGTACCAAACAATCCGGCATTCCCGGCCTTCGCCTGGCCGACCTGATGCGAGACGGCGATATCCTGGCGCTTGCCCGCAACGAAGCTCAGCGGCTGGTGGGAGGCGAAGGGTCGAGCGATGAACTTCGCGCGGTCGTGCGTTATATCCAGGAAAACTGGCAGCGCCGTTATGGCTTCGTCCAAGTCGGTTGACGCATGAGGGTCATCGCCGGGCGCTTCCGCAGTCGCGCTTTGAAGTCGGTGCCCGGGCTCAATGTTCGACCCACCCCCGATCGTCTTCGGGAAGCGCTCTTCAATGTGCTTGCACCTCGCATCGCAGGAGCGACTTTCATCGACGCTTATGCCGGAAGCGGCTCTGTGGGGATAGAGGCGTTGAGCCGCGGAGCCACCCGAGTCATCCTCATCGAGAAGAACCCGGAAGCTCTCTCCGTCATCCGCGAGAACGCCCGCACGCTCGGTATTGAGAACGAAGCGACCATTCTTCGCGGCAGCGCCGCAGTTCTGCTGCCCACGCAAACGGCCGACATCGTTTTTATCGATCCTCCGTACGATCGCGAGCAAGAGTACAGTGCGTCTCTGCGAGCCCTTGGTAAGACTGGCTGCACACTCGTCATTGCACAGCACTCGTCACGGCTCACTTTGGAGGAAACTTACGGCAGCTTGCAGCTTTACCGTATTCTCCGCCAAGGTGACAATCTACTCAGCTTTTTCCAGCGCAGCGTACCCCAATCTCTACCGCGCGAGTAAGATGTGAATGTCCATGACGTTCGTTCCGGTCGGCCCAGTCTTCACCAAATCGCCCAGGGCCTCGAAGAACGGATAAGCGTCGTTCCGCTTGAGGTAATCTGCCGCTTGCAGCCCTTTTTTTTTCGCACGGTTCACGGTGTCAGCAGTCGCAATTGCACCCGCGGCATCAGTCGGCCCGTCAGTTCCGTCCGTTCCTCCGCTCAGGATGAGAACGTCCCTGACGCCCTGAATTCCCATCGCCCCGGCAAGCGCGAACTCCTGATTGCGTCCACCCTTCCCGCTCCCCGTAACGGTGACCGTCGTTTCGCCTCCCGAAAGCACGCACGCCGGTGCGGGAAGCGGATTACCCGACTCTCGTATTTCACGCAGAATGTGTGCATGCACTGCGGCCACCTCTCGCGTCTCGCCTGCCATCGTACTCGACAATACGATTGTTCGATAGCCGCGTCGCCTTGCCTCCTGCTTTGCTGCCTTTAGGGCCAAGCGGTTGCTCCCAATTACTACGTTGTGGACGGCTTTGAAAATCCGGTTATCGGCCTTCGGAGTGTCCGGGCGCTCTCCGGCTGAGCCTTGTTTCAGATGTTCCCTCACCACCTTCGGCACGCGTCCGGCCAGATCGAATTGGTCCAGAACAGCAAGAGCATCTGCAAAAGTCGATGGGTCTGGAGCGGTCGGCCCTGAACCAATCACATCAGGCGGATCGCCGATCACATCCGACAGAATAAGGCTGACCACCGTGGCCGGATGGGCCAGTTGCGCAAGCCGTCCGCCTTTCAAAGCTGACAGATGCTTGCGCACACAATTGAGCTGAGCAATGTCTGCGCCTGCCCGCAAAAGCAGTTGCGTAGTGCTTTGCTTATCGCGCAACGTAACCGGTTCTTCGGGCGCGGTCAGCAATGCCGACGCGCCTCCTGAAATGGCCAGCAGAAGGAGATCGCGCGCGTTCAATTTGCGCAGTAGTTCCATCGCGGCCCGTGACGCCCTTATCCCGGCTTCGTCTGGAACCGGATGGCCCGCCTCGTGCACCCGCAAGCCTGGCAATTGCCTCGTCTGGTGGCCATGCTTGGTGATGATTAGCCCGCCACTGAGCCGGGTGCCCAATTTAGCTTCAACTGCCAACGCCATAGGCACGCTGGCCTTCCCGACAGCCAAAAGGAAAACACGATCGAAGTCGACAGCACGTAGCCTTGCATTACCTGCACGGATCTCTCCTGAGCGAATGTGCAGGCTTCTTCTCACCGCCTCGCCTGCATCAGCCGCTTTCAACGCAGCGCCGAAGATGGCCAGAGCATCACGGCGCAGAAGGCTGGAAGAGGCGTCCAAGTTTTTCAAAAAATCGGCAGATTCACAACCCGCGTGACCATAGCCACCACATCATCGCAATCGACTTCTACACGGTAATGCGCCTTCGCATACAGCGGCCGCCGGTCGTCAAACAGCTGTTCGAGCCTTGCCCGATCGGCAGCGAGCGGCCGCGTCGCATCATCCCCCAGCCTGCGGTGCACCGTCGCCAGAGGACAATCCAACCACACCGTTATTCCATTGCAGGCAATCAGGTCCCAGTTGTGAGGCTGTACCGCAGCGCCTCCGCCCAAGGCGACCACATGGGGTAGTCCCCGCTCGATCTTTGTTACGCACCGGCGAACGGCTTTCGCCTCCAACTCCCGGAATGCCGCCTCACCGCGCTCTCCAAAGATGCTGGCGATACTCTGCCCTTCCTCCGCCTCTACCTCGGCATCGATATCGATGAAGTCCCACCCCAGCCTTTCGGCAACCGCACGGCCCACGGTCGTCTTACCGCTTGCCATGAAGCCGACAAAGTAAAGCCCGGGAGTACGCTTCAATTGAAGGGTCATCTTTATAATCCTAATCGTCACGTATCTCCATCATGATTTACTCACGCGTCCGCTGCCGTCCAGTTCTCAGATTTCTTGTCCCTGCGGATCTCTGTCCGGAATCTAATCGCGTATGAGCACGCAGCTGATTCCGTTGTTTCCTTTGTCGCTTGTGCTCATGCCCGGTTCGCCTCTGCCTTTGCATATCTTCGAACAGCGTTATAAGGAAATGATGGCCGACATCATCCCCGTTTCAGGCGAATTCGGCGTAGTTTTTGCTAAAGACAACGGAATCGTTAACATCGGCTGTTCCGCTGTGGTGGAACGTGTGATTCAACGGTACCCCGACGGTAAGCTTGATCTGCTTACCATGGGTCAGCGCCGCTTTCGTGTTGAATCCGTCGACGACGAGAAGGCCTATCTGCGCGCCGAAGTCGAGTACTTCGATGACGACGACACGACCGAGATCTCCCTGGACCTTCGCCAGAGAGCCATCGATGCCTACGAGCAGCTCTCAAAACTCGAAAAGCCCGGTATAGCACTCGAACCTAAGTTCAACAGTCCTCGCCTGAGCTTCCAGTTAGCTCAATACATGATGGATCTGGAAAAGCGTCAAGTCATGCTCGCACTGCGCTCGGAAGTCGAGCGGCTTGAGCTTCTGATTCGTGCTGTTCCTGAGTACATTGCCAGACAGGAACGGATTTCCATCGCCAAACGCGTCGGACCTCTTAACGGACACGCCCGGCACGTGGTCACTTCTTGAGACAATGGCCGAGTGGCGGAACCTAAGCAGCTCATCTTCGATGCTGATGACACGCTGTGGGAAAACAACATCTACTTCGAGGCTGCTTTCGATCAGTTCTGCGACTTCCTGTCTCACTCGTCTATGTCGCCTGATGAGATCCGTTCCGTTCTCGATGAGATCGAAACGGCAAACGCCCGCATTCACGGATATGGATCGCGCAATTTCGCTCGCAATCTGGCGGTCTGCCTGCAGCATCTGTCTGAGCGCAACATCTCCCCTGCCGACCTGGAAATCGTCAAAGAGTTTGCCTACGCCATTCTCGAGAAACCGATTGAGCTGTTGCCCGGCGTAGAGAGCACTGTTGCCGAGCTTTCGGCACGCCACGAACTGACCATCTTTACCAAGGGTGATGCTGACGAGCAGCGTATGAAAATCGATCGCTCCGGTCTCATGCCGTTCTTCAAACATACGGCCGTGGTTAAAGAGAAAGACTCAAAAGCGTACCGGCAACTGGCGGCGGAGCGAAGCCTTCATCCCGACCATACCTGGATGATAGGCAACTCTCCGAAGTCAGACATCAACCCCGCCCTTGCTGCTGGTCTGAACGCTGTCTATGTACCTCACCCGCGCACCTGGACTCTCGAAAGAGAAGAGATTCCAGACAGCCATCCGAAGCTACTCCGCATCGGGCAACTCTCCGAGCTGACGTTGATCTTCTAGCGGAGCGCGCCCGCCGATAGGGAAGCGAACGAAAGCAGAGTCGAAGGAAAGATCCCGAGCACCAACACACCCACAGCACTGGCCCAAAGCGCAATCTGCAAACTCGGTGAAGGAGCCGGCAACTGGGCCATGTCTCCGTCCGGTTCACGCATGTAAATGGCAACAATGATTTTTAAATAGTAATAAGCAGCAATCGCACTGTTTACCAATCCGAGAACTGTCAGCCACACCAGGTGTGAATTAAGCGCCGCCTGAAAAACATAAAACTTTCCGAAGAATCCACCCGTTAACGGAACTCCGATCAGTGAGAAAACAAAGATGGCGAGCAGCGCCGCTGTAACGGGCTCGCGCCGTCCAAGTCCCGCCAGATCATCGATCCTTACGTGCCGCTCGTTACGCGCCGCCACATGGCTGATTACTGCAAACGCACCGATATTCATCAGCGCGTAAGATGCCAGATAAAACATGGCTGCAGCAACACCGACTTGCGAGCTCGCCGTGAGCGCTACAAGCACGTAACCGGCGTGTGCGATAGAACTGTAGCCCAGTAATCGCTTCACGTTCGTCTGCAAAAGAGCGGCAAAGTTACCGATGATCATCGTCAGCAGCGCACAGCCCCAAACGAGTGGTATCCACCGCTCGTTCATGCTTCTGAACGACGTCATGAATACCCGAAAAAAGATTGCAAATGCCGCTGCCTTGGGGCCCGCAGACATGAAGGCGCTGACGGGTGCGGCTGCCCCTTGATATACGTCGGGCGCCCACATCTGAAACGGCGCAATGGAAACTTTGAAGCCGAATCCGACAAACAGCAGAGCCATAGCAAGCCCAATCAACACCGTGGGTTGGTTCCCTTGGTCCAGTACACGCCTGATTTCCTGCAGGTTTGTCGAACCAATCAGTCCATAGATCCAGGCAATCCCGTACAGCAAAAAAGCGGTCGCAAACGAGCCCAGAAGAAAGTATTTCAGAGCCGATTCGTTGTTACGCCGGTCATCGCGCTGAAATCCGGCAAGAATGTAGGTAGCAATGGACGAAATCTCCAGCCCGATGAAGACCATGATCAAGTCGCTCGACGTTGCCAGAATGCACTGTCCAACCAGTGAAAACAGAATCAGAGCGTAATACTCGCCCGATTGCGACCTCTCCCGCTCCATGTAGCTCAGCGAGGCCAGAATGCAAAGAAATCCGACGACCAGGACTACGCCCCGAAAGAATGTGCCATAACCATCAATCATGATCATGTTTTGAAAGGCCGGCCCGCGCTCTCCGTAAGCCCAGATATTCGCTAGGAACGCCATCGCAATGCCGCCCAACGAGATCACACCTAACCAAGTGCGCTTCTCATTTCTGGCCCCCGCTTCCAGCATCATGATCAAAATGCCGAAGATCGTCAGGACGATTTCGGGAAGGAAGCGCAGGTATTCAATAGTATGCGGCTGGAAATTACCGAGCATGCGCGACCTCCGCCACTTGCGTGCCAGGAGCCGGCGGTGGCAGCGTCACTCTATATTCGTTACTCATGCTGGTCTGATCCAAAAGATGGGAAGTTGCAGCCGTGATAGGAGGCATAAAGGATTGCGTATAGCTGCCGAGCCACACCATGAACAGAATGAGCGGAAGCAGCGGAGCCCATTCTCCCAGGCGCAGATCACGGAAGCTTTGCGTGTTGCCGTTCATCTTGCCCAGGAAGGTGCGCTGGTACATCCACAGCATGTAAGCCGCTGACAAAATCACCCCGATTGCCGCCCATGCCGCCCAGGAGAAGTGCGTAAGCGCTGCTCCCTGCAACACCAGATACTCGCCGATAAAGTTGCAAAGGACCGGCAGCCCGATGCTCGCCAGCATAGCGATCATGAAAGCGGTTGCGAGCCCCGGGGCGGGTGTGGCAATGCCACCAAAATCGGAGATCTCGAGCGAACCGCGCCGCTGCTCCAGGTAGCCCGCCAAAAGGAAGAGAGCTCCAGTTGAAAGTCCATGCGCCACCATCTGATAGACAGCGCCGTCCGCGCCCTGCTGGCTGAAGGTAAAAATGCCCAAGACAATGAAGCCCAGATGGCTGACGGACGAATACGCGATTAAACGCTTAATGTTCGGCTGAATCAGAGCCACGAGAGCGCCATACACAATCCCGATGATTGCCAGAACGATAATCCAGCTCGCGCTCCGGTGCGCTCCATTTGGCGCAAGTGTAATCGCGTAGCGAATCAATCCATAGGCACCCATCTTTGACATCACGGCAGCCAGCAAAAACGTAGCAGGTGTGGGTGCCTGCGTGTACGTCTCCGGAAGCCATGTGTGAAGCGGGAATATCGGAACCTTCACCGCAAAGGCGAGAAAGAAGCCCAGAAACAAGCCCAGCTGCTGACTCGAGTTCAACACCACGCGGCCTGCGCCCACTGCGTTCATGATCTCCGCGTAATCGAATGTTCCCGCGACGCTATGCAGATACAGGACCGAGCCCAGCATGAACACCGAGCCGAAAAACGTATACACGAAAAACTTAACCGCCGCTGGTCCGCGCCGTGCTCCACCCCAGCCGCCCACCATCAGGTACATGGGCACCAGCGCCACTTCCCAGAACACGTAAAACACAAAGAGGTCGACAGCACTGAACACGCCGATCAACCCGAATTCGAACAGCAGGAGCAGCGCAAAAAATCCCTTGCGCCGTTCCGGAATCATGGTTTCAGAAATCCAGACAGCGATCGGCACCAGCAGCGTCGTAAGCATGATCAGCCATAAATTAATCCCGTCGATGCCGAGATGAAAGCGGATCTGCATGCCCGGACTGTCAATCCACCCGGCATTTACCACTGAAGTGAAGGGCACCGGATCGGCCAGTGCAGGTCCGATCAACCCGAGTGAGCACAAAAATGTCAGTACTGTGGTTGTCAGCGCAATCAAAAAAGGCGCCTTGGAGTTACGACCCGTAAATAGCACCGCGAAGAATCCCAACAGCGGCACGGCCAGCGTAATAGCGAGCAAACTCATCGAGCACCTCCCGCCAGGCCCAGAACAAAGATGACCAGCAGCGATCCTGCTAGTATCCAGGTTGCATAATTCCGGATGCTGCCCGATTGCAACTGCCGCAGCAGCGAACCCCACCCGCGTACAATGCGCCCTAATCCGTTTACCAGAGAAACATCGATCAGAGCCTCGTCTACGCCATGCCACAAAACGAGCCGCGACACACTCTTCAGCGGCTTCACAATCAAGGCGGCATAGATTTCATCCACGTAGTATTTATTCGCGACCAGGTTATAAACCGGACCAGCATTCGTCCGTAATGTCTGCGCCATTGCTGGTCGCGCAACATATACGAAGTAAGCAGCAGCAATTCCGAGAAGCCCGAGCGAGGACGAAATGATCATCGGTATGATGTTCTCGTTCTCCGCGAGCGTAAAGTTCGGCGAGAGCCAGCCGGGTATGTTGATAAAGCCACCCCCAATGGAAAGCACAGCAAGGATCATCAACGGTACCGTCATCACCAGAGGCGATTCGTGTGGATGGTGATGCCCGCGATACTCACCGAAAAATGCCATGAAGTAAGCGCGGAATACGTAAAAAGCAGTCAGCCCAGCGGTCAGCGCGCCCACCCAGAACATCCAGGGCGCATGCACGTAGGCAGCCGACAGAATAGCGTCCTTACTGAAGAAGCCCGACGTAAACGGAAAGCCGGAGATGGCCAGGCTCGCGCACAGCAGAGTCACCGCCGCAATCGGCATGCTCTTTCTCAGGCCGCCCATGTTGCGTAAGTCCTGCTCTCCCCCTAAGCCGTGAATGACAGCGCCTGCGCCCAGAAACAAGAGCGCTTTGAAGAACGCATGAGTCATCAAGTGAAAAACTCCGGCAGAATACGCACCGAGACCAACTCCCAAAAACATGTAGCCCAGTTGCGAGACTGTCGAGTACGCAAAGACGCGCTTGATATCTGTCTGGGTCACACCGATCGTAGCGGCCATCACTGCGGTCGCCAGCCCGATAACCGCCACCACGCCCATTGCAATCGGCGCGTGATTGTACATGAACGAAACGCGCGCGATCATATAAACACCAGCTGTGACCATCGTCGCCGCGTGTATCAATGCCGATACCGGAGTGGGTCCGGCCATGGCATCCGGCAGCCAGACATACAGCGGGATCTGTGCAGATTTTCCCGTTGCCCCCACAAAGAAAAGCAACGTGATCGCCGTCACGACCCCCAACGACGCTTCAACCGGCTGAGTCGCCATCAGTGCCGCCAGCCTTCCAAAATCGAGCGACTTGAAGGTAGCGACCGTTAGTAGAATCCCCAACAAAAATCCGAAATCGCCGATCCGGTTTACAATGAACGCCTTGTTTCCCGCGCTGGTTGCGTACTCTTCGGTGAAGTAAAACCCGACAAGCAGGTAGCTCGCCAGTCCAACGCCTTCCCATCCCACAAAGAGGAGCAGCAGGTTCGAAGCAAGCACCAGAATCAGCATGAAGAACATGAACAAATTCAGGTAGCTGAAGAAACGGTAGTAGCCACCTTCGTGATCCATGTAGCCGATCGCATAAATATGAATGAGCAAACCAACCCCGGTCACCACCATCAGCATGACGGCCGTCAAACGGTCTACAAACAAATCAAAGCCAATCTGAAGGAAGCCGCTCTGAATCCAGGTGAAATAGTGCTCTGAGTGCGCGGCCGCCAGCGGATATTCTCTGAACAAGAGAGCGACTACCAGCAGGAACGATAGCGCGACAGAACCGGCAGCGATCGAGTTGATTGCCGCTTTAGGCAGGCGCCTTCCAAAGACTCCGTTCAGCAGAAAGCCGAGTAGCGGGAAGAAAGGGATAAGCCAAAGATTCATTGGGGGTTTTCGCTTACAGCTTCAACGAGTCAACTTCATCGATCTGCAGCGTTCCGCGATTCTTAAAGATCGTCAGAATGATGGCGAGCCCTACCGCAGCTTCTGCCGCCGCCACAACCATCACGAAGAACGAATAAATGTGTCCATCGATACGGTGCAGTTCGTAAGAGAAGGAAACAAAACTCAAGTTCACCGCGTTCAGCATCAACTCAATCGACATGAACACGGTGATCACTGACTTTCTGTAAAGAAAGCCCGCCACTCCCAAAGTAAAAAGGATAGCCGATAGCACCAGATACCAGGACACCGGAACAGACGGCAAAGTCGGCACGTCTACTCGATTTCCTTTTGCGCCAAAACAACAGCGCCCAGAAGAGCAATCAGAATCAGCACAGAAATGACCTCGAACGGGAGTAAGTATTCGGTAAACAGCATCTGCCCGATATGCTCAGCAGTTCCGCCAACCCAACTCCCGAAAACAACCGAGCGCATGGGCGGCAAAACGCCTCGAATTAAAAAACCCATCAGTGCCACAAAGGCAAGAAGAAGGGGCAGGCCAGCAATCTGCGCGAACCACGATTTGTTGCTCGACTTCTCCGTACCTGCATTCAGCAGCATAATGACAAAGATGAACAGCACCATCACAGCCCCACCATAGACGATCATTTGCGCCATGGCGATGAACTCGGCGCCCAGCAGCAGATACAGCACCGCCAGCGAGCCCATTACTCCAATCAGCGACAGCGCGCTAGTAATCGGATGCTTTTGCATCACCAGATTGAAGGCGCATACAATCGCGACCACAGCAAAAATAATGAAGAGAACGCTATCCATGGTCGATGTTGCCCTAGAATAACGACACGCAAAGTGCCGTCAGGAGAAGGTTAGCCAACGCGCAAGGAAACAAGAACGTCCAGGCAAAATGCATCAGCTGGTCGTAACGGAATCTCGGCAGTGTCCCTCGAATCCATATATACAGAAACAGCAGCATTCCTACTTTGGCCAGGAACCAGAATACAGGTATCAGCACAGGGTGGAACAGCGGGATCGCGAAAACAACGGCAAGGAACACTGCGGCAAGCCCGAAGAGGGGGAAGCTGATCCGGTCGCCTTTCCGCGCCGGGTTGATCGATTGTCCAAAGGCGAGCAGAGCCGCAAACAGGAAGACCAGCATCGGCACCCAGTCGGAATACGGAGAAGGAAACAATGGGTGCCATCCACCCAAAAACAGCAGCGTGGCCACGCAGGTGATTGTCACCATATTGGCGTACTCAGACATGAAAAAGCAGGCGAACTTCATGCTGCTGTACTCGGTGTGAAACCCGGCCACCAGCTCATTCTCTGCTTCCGGCAAATCGAACGGAATACGGTTTGTCTCGGCGAAACCCGCAATCATGAAGATGATAAAGGCAAAAATCTGCGGGAAGGGCATCTGAAAGATACTCCAGCGGGGAATGAACCCCAGATAGTAACCCGCCTGGCTGTCTACGATCCCTCGAAAACTCAAATGATTGGCCAACAGCAGCGGCGAAACAATCACGAGCGTGAACGGAAGCTCGTAGCTGATTAACTGTGCACTACTGCGCAGCCCTCCCATCAGAGAGTACTTGTTATTCGAAGACCAACCGGCCAGCGCCACACCGTACACGCTCACCGCCGATATCGCCAGCACAAACAGGATTCCGACATTCAGGTCTGTTACCTGCAGAAACGTCCGAATACCGAGGATGTTCACCTCTGGCCCAAAGGGGATGATGGAGATCGAAATCAGGGCTAAGGACACAGCGATAAAAGGCGCGAGCAGATAGAAAAACCTGTTCACATAGGGGGGCAGCAGATCTTCTTTCGTCAGCAGCTTAAACACATCAGCCATCGGTTGCATCAGTCCGTGGGGACCTACCCGCAGCGGGCCCGTCCGCGACTGAATGTGCGCTAAAACCTTACGCTCAACCCACTGCAGATAGGCGAGCGTAGTCATGAAAGCCCCAAACACAACGGCAATCTTGATCAGACTGACGATGAAGAAGTTCATTACTCCCGTCCCGCTTCTTCCGTCTGCACGCTGCCCTCGCGGATGGCAATCTTCTTCACCGGGTCATCGTAAATCTCACCCGGCGACTCAATCACCGCGTTCAGCATGTGCGAGAACCGGCCCAACGTTCCTGATGTAAACAGCGTGTTTCGCGCGGACCGCACCTGCTCCGGCTGATGACTGTACTCCACAGTGCCGTTCAGTGGTGAGGTCGGTGCAGCGCCGCCGGTTTCGACCACAGCCCGTGACACTCCGTATCCATGGACCGCCTTTCGGATCTCTTCGAAGATCGCTTCCGGCTTGGAGGGACCAATGTCTTCCCGCAACTCCCTTGCAATCAGCGCGAAAATCTCCAAATCCGTCTTGGCCCCCATCGTCTTCGGGCCACGGCTCAACTTCTGCACTTCGCCGCAAACGTTGGTCACTGTTCCGTTCTTCTCGTACGCCGAGGCTGCCGGCAAAACCACATCAGCCCTGCTCGCCGTCTCGGTCAGAAACAAATCCTGCACCACAACAAACGCGCCCGTCGTCGCTAGCGGCTGCCGCGAAAGGGGGTTAGCGCCCACTACCCAAAGTGCGTCCAGATCCGTAGCCGCCAGCATCTGGTCCAGGTTAAGACCGGGGTCCAGCCCAGCATCACGCACGCTGTGATAGCCCGGCATCAAATCGGGAAGCAGGCCCATATCGGACGCGCCTCGCGAATTCGAATAATCGACCAGGCAGATATACTTCACCGGTATCCCGAGCGAATCGCCAAACGCCACCAGCTGCCGGACAGTCTCGCCCTTGATGGCGTCACCAAATAGAATCAGCAGTTCCGCTTCCCCACTTAGCTTTTCCCGAATCTGCTCGAGCGCTTCCAGCTCTTGCCCCGGCTTGACGCGGGCCGTCATCGCATAGCTGTCTTCGCGCACCGCCCCTGGCGTCACAGCGTACACATGCGCTTTATGATGCCGCCAGTTCGCGCGCAACTGAAATGCGAGCAAAGGATGCTCTTGCGCCAGATCGCTATCGATCACCACGGCAGCTTTGGTCGTGTATACATCCGCCGTCGTTCCCAATGCGCCCGTTCGCCCATGTAGCGCGTCGAACAACGCCGGAATATCGCCGGTCCGGTGGTGATCGATATTTGCCGTTTGCAGTATCCTGCGCGCGAATCGTTGCAGGATGAAGTTCTCTTCGTTGCTCGTGTGATTCGAACCGATCACGCCGAATTTCCCGTTCTTCGCTTTCAGTTCGCTAAACTTCTTCGCGACGGTCGCAATTGCCTGCGCCCACGATACCGGCCGTAGTTCGCCATTGGTCCGCACCAGCGGCGCCGTCAGCCGGTCCGGATGCTCGTTGAAGTCGAACGCATACCGGCCCTTCACGCACAGGAACTCGCCATTGACCCCTGAACGGTCCCGGTTATTAGCGCGCATAATCTCGCCGTTGCGCACGCCCAGCGTCGTCTTGCAACCATTCGAACAGTGGGTGCAGATGGTGCCCACATGATCCATCTCCCACGGCCGCGTCTTATAACGATATGTACCGCTGGTCAGCGCTCCTACCGGGCAGATATCAATACAGGCGCCGCACTCGTCGCACTCCAGATGATCGCCCTTGTTCGGAACGATCTCTGCCGCTGACCCGCGATTGCCAATGCCAAGCGCATTGACACCCAATCCTTCACCGCAGATCCGTACACACCGGTAGCAAAGAATGCATCGCGGCGCATCGTAGAAAACGATGGGTGACCACTGCTTTTCATCCACATGGATCTTGGTCTCGCGGTAACGGCTCTCGCCTGCGCCGTAGCGAAACACCATGTCCTGCAGTTCGCACTCGCCACCCTTGTCGCAAACTGGGCAATCAAGCGGATGATTCGTCAACAGAAATTCAAGCACGCCCTTTCGAGCCTGGCGCAGCTGATCTGAATCTGTGCGCACCGCCATGCCCTCAGCATCTGGCAACGTGCACGCCACCTGCAGCTTCGGCGTTTTCTCCACTTCCACAAGACACATGCGGCAGGCAGCCTGTAAAGCCAGGCCGTCGTAATAACAGAAGGCCGGGATCGAAACCCCAGCTTCTTTGGCCGCATTAATCAGCAGAGTCCCCTTCTCTGCCTGCACCTGTTGGCCGTCGAGAGTAAAACTAACTAGGTCAGCCATAATTTGATTTACGTCAATCCGCTTCTAAACAACGACAAGCTCTGGAACGTCCAGCTTCTTCGCCCTCTTCTGTGACTTCTCCAGATACTCCTCAAACTCACCGCGAAATTTCTCAATGAACCCGGTGGTCGGCATAGCGGCCGCATCACCCAGAGCGCAAAAGGTCCGCCCCAGCATGTTACTCGAAAGTTCACCGATCAGATCGATATCGCTCTTTACGCCGCCGCCCTCATGGAAGCGCGTCAACAACTTCTTCAACCAGGTAGTGCCTTCACGGCAGGGAATGCACAAGCCGCAGCTTTCGTGCGCGTAAAACTTAATCGTCCTCAGCGCGACAGCCACTATGTCCGTGTCCTCGTCTAGAATGACCAGGCCGCCCGAACCTGCCATCGTTTTCGCTTTTGCCAGCGAATCGAAGTCAAGAAGGATGTCGCATTCGTCTGCTCTCAGCACCGGCGACGAAGATAAGCCCGGGATAACCGCCTTCAGCTTATTCCCGTTGCGCATTCCGCCGCAAACTTCGTTAATCAGCTGCATCAGCGGGAACCCCATCTTCAATTCGTACACGCCGGGCTTATTCACATGTCCGGAGACGCAGGTCAACCGTGTCCCGCCATTTTTCGGAGTTCCCAACTCCGCATACCACTGCCCTCCGTTGCGAAAGATCACGGGGATGGAAGCAAATGTTTCACAGTTGTTCAAGATTGTTGGTGACTGAAACGCGCCCACTACGGCCGGAAATGGAGGCTTTAACCTGGGAATGCCGCGCTTGCCCTCGAGAGACTCCAGCAGCGCCGATTCCTCTCCACACTCGTAAGCACCCGCACCCGTATGCGTATACAGGTCGAAGTCCCAACCGGATCCCAGAATGTTCTTTCCGAGATAGCCGCGCTCATACGCCTCCCCAATGGCACGATCCACGATGGGGATCAAATACCGGTACTCGCCGCGAATAAAAATGTAGCCCTTGTTTGACTTGATCGTCCAACCCGCGATCAGCATGCCCTCAATCAGCTGATGCGGATCATTCTCCATCAGCAAACGATCCTTGCAAGTGCCCGGTTCGCTCTCGTCGGAGTTACAGATGACATACGTCGGTTTACCCGTGGTGCGTGGCACAAAGCTCCACTTCATACCCGTCGGGAATCCGGCTCCACCCCGTCCGCGCAGCGAGGAAATCTTCAACTCGTCGATGATCGCTTCAGGCGTCATCCCGACGCACTTCTTAATTGCGACATAGCCCTCGGTCGCCAGATACGTCTTGATCGATGCCGAATTCGGCAGATCGAAACGTTGCGAGATCACTTTTGTCTCGAGCGGACTTGCTTCGTTATAAACCATGCGAAACCTAGGAAGCCTTCTGTGTATAAGACCCGTCTCGCAGGGCCTGCATCAGTTGGTCGAAGCGGGCTGGCGTCACCGCATGATGGAAATCATAATTCACCTGAATTGCTGGCGCCCAGGAACACGCACCCATACATTCCACCTCTTCGAGCGAGATCAGCCCGTCCTTGGACACTTCCTTATTCTTGAGACCCAGACTGTGTGTTGCGTGCTCGAACAACTCTTCTCCTCCTACCGCTTGGCAGGCGATGTTGGTGCAGACCTGTACGTGAAACTTACCCAGCGGTTTGCGGTGAAGCATCGAATAATAGCCGATCACTTCGTCCACTTGGAGGGGCGTTATATTGCACCGGCGCGCGATCTCTTCCACCAACTCCTGCGTTACCGATCCCAATTCGTCCTGACCATACATCAACATCGGCACCACAGCAGAGCGCTGCCGTCCCGGTGGATAGCTGTTCAGCAGTTTCGCGAATCGCTCTTCCAAAGCTGGTGAAAAGGTCATGTGAATTACCGGTCAACATCTCCGAGAACGAAATCCATACTGCCCATCACGGCAATCGAATCGGCAATCAATATGCCTTCCAGCATCGCTCCCAACGCTTGCAGGTTTCCATAGCTCGGCGTCCGCATGAAAACCCGATGTGGCTTTGCCGTTCCGTCGCTCACGATGTAGTACCCCAGCTCGCCACGCGGCGACTCCACTACCTGATACACCGAACCCGCGGGCACCGGAAAGCCATCCGTCACGATTTTGAAATGATAGATCAGCGACTCCATCTGCGTTTTCATCTGCTCCCGATCCGGGAGAAGCACATGCGGCGCATCTGCACGCCACCGCCCTTCGGGCATTCCCGCTAAGGCCTGCCTCACAATGCGCAGGCTCTCCACCATTTCATCCATGCGCACTTCATACCGCGCATAAACGTCATTAGTCGTTCGGGTTACCACCTCAAAGTTGAATTGTTCGTAGCTGGAGTGCGGACAGTCTTTCCGAACGTCCATCTTCACACCCGCCGCGCGAATCATGGGCCCAGTAACTCCCAGCTCCAGCATCATGTCCACCGGGAACTGACCCACGCCCTTGGTCCGATTCATCCAGATAGGATTGGCCGACAGAAGATTGCGATACTCTTCGATACCCTTCGCCAGACGTTCCACCAGGACAGCCACATCCTTCTCCCATCCACGAGGAGGCTCCAGCGCCAGCCCACCGATGCGAATGTAGCTAGTCATCATACGCTGTCCGGAAAACTTCTCGAACAGCTTCATAATCTCTTCGCGTTCGCGGAAGCAGTAGAAATAAACCGACATCGCGCCAATGTCCAGCGCGTGCGTTCCCAGCCATACCAGGTGGCTCGATACCCGCGTCAGCTCACACAACATCACCCGCATCCACTGGGCCTTGGGAGGAATCTCCAAGCCCAGCAATCGTTCTACTGCAAGCGCATAGCACAGGTTATTGTTCAGGTTCGAAAGGTAATCAACCCGGTCGGTCAACGGGACACCTTGCTGATACCTCTTCGCCTCGAACTCTTTCTCGATTCCCGTATGCAGGTAACCAATCTCCGGACGAGCCTTTAGAATTGTCTCGCCATCGAGTTCCAGGACCACCCGTAAAACGCCGTGCGTCGACGGGTGCTGCGGACCCATGTTCAGGGTCATCCGCCGTCCGGTTTTGTGACCTTCTTCTGCAGCTGGAAACCCTGACGGATCCTCTATCTTCAATTCGTGCTGCGCGTCAAGCGACGCTGTATGTGACTTCCCCTCAATCATCGGAATCCTTACTCGTCCTGATAGGAATATTTGTGGCCATCCTTCGGGTAATCTTTCCGAAGCGGGTGCCCTTCCCAGTCGGGCGGCATCATAATGCGTTCCAAGTTCGGATGGTTGCGAAATCGGATACCGAATAGATCGAAGATTTCCCGCTCGTACCAGTTCGCACCTTTCCAAACCGAACAAACCGATTCAATCTCATCTTCCTCACCCAGCTTCACGGTCAAACGCAGCCGGGCGTTGTGCTTCATCGAGTGGAGCAAGTACACGACTTCGAACCTCGGCTCCAGCGGCCACCAGTCCACAGCCGTAATTCCACTGACCCGCTCAAATCCCGCTTCTTGCCGCAGGACGCGGCACACGGTTTCTATATGGTCGCGCTCGATCTGCAGAATCAGGCCATCAGGAGCGGTCCCCACATCAGCAATGGCCCCCGGAACGCGCTCGTTCAAGACCAGCGCCGCTGGATTCGCAGCCAGCGCCTCAGGCAGCACGCTTCTGCTCTCCTTCCAGCTCCGTCCGTTGCTCGTCCACCGACCAGTTCAAAACGCCCTTCTTCCAGATGTAATAGAACCCGCAAAGCACCAGCACGATGAACAGCAGCATTTCAAAAAAGCCGAAAAGCTTCAGCTGGCGAAAAACAACGGCCCAGGGATACAGAAAAATTGCCTCTATATCAAAGAGGATGAAAACCATGCCCACGAGGTAGAACTTAACGCTAAATCTTTCCCGGGCGTTCCCTACCGGGTTCATTCCCGATTCGTACGGCGAACTCTTCACGGAATCAATGACCCGGCGTCCGATTAGTGCTGACAGTCCGATCATGGCCGTCGCCACACCAACCGCAATCAGAATCTGAATCAGAACCGGAAACCAGGTTTCGGCGTAAGTAGTCGGCATACTCTTTGTTTTGGGACTTTGTTAGGTTAACTACTGCTACATAGAGTACCAACCGTTTCGATCATATAATTACAAAAGGTGACTAGAGCTGTGGGACCCGAACTTATCCAGGTATTTGTAAATGGAGAAGGACGTGACGTTCCTTCCCAGCAGTCCTTATCGGAACTACTCGCGTTTATCGGCGTCGGTCTTGATCGTGTCGCTGTGGAGTTGAACAAGTCCATCGTGCGCAGGCGCGATTGGGATCGCACGACCGTGTCCCCTGGTTCACAACTCGAAGTGGTTGAGTTTGTAGGGGGCGGCTAAGATGCAGGGCTACGATGCGGGCCGAGATAACTAGCGAATCTGCTTGACTCCACTCGCCGGTCTAGTACAATCTGGGGAGCGAACCAACCTAAAACGGAAACGGGGCGGTATGTTCAAAACACGAAAAGTTCGTCCTGATTTACCGGCGGGCCAGCGTACTTACACCAGTACCGACGTCTCCCGAATTGCCGATGTCAGCCTCCGGCAACTGCAGTGGTGGGACGAGCGTAAGGTTGTGTCCCCTCGGCACGAAGGACACAAGCGCATCTATTTGCCGGAAGAGGTGATCGAAATCACCATGATCGCGGAACTTCGGCGCAAGGGCTTTTCTCTCCAGAAGATCCGCCGTGTGCTTCGCTTCCTGCAACGTGAAATGGGACGGCGTCTCGCTGACGTGTTTTCCTCCGACTCAAAGCTTCATTTGCTCACCGACGGCAAATCGATCTTTCTTGAAGATCAGCAGGACCGCATCATCGACCTGTTAAAGAACGCTCGTCAGCCCATGTTCTTGGTTTCGGTCAGCGACCAGGTCAAGCGTCTCGACGAAATTCCCAGGAAAAGCGCTCGTGGCGAAGCTGCGTTGGCCAAGCGTCTGCGCGCAGCGGTCTAAGCTTCTCAACCAGACTTAGGGGCGGAGCCTTGCTCAAAGCGTCTATACTTTAGGTAGTCCCCGGAGGTCTGTTTGTCGTTTCAGCGGCGTCAATTTCTCTTAGTCCCCCTTTTCTTAGCGGCTTGCGCCATTTTGGGCGGCTTGTTCGGTCCCGGAACCCGTTCCGTCTCCGCGGCTCAGCGGAATATCAGCACCACTTCCGACGACGACCTCAAAGCCAGCATAGAGTCATTCACGAAGGTCTATGACATCGTCGGCGATAATTACGCGGACAAACTCTCGGCTGACAAGGGAATCTATAAGGGCGCGATCCCGGGCATGTTGCGCACGCTCGATCCCCATTCGAACTTTTTCGATCCTAAAGAGTACGCCGGCCTGCGGGAAGAGCAACATGGCAAGTACTACGGGATCGGTATGCTCCTCGGTCCTCAACCGCGCACCGGCAAGCCGATGGTGGTTCATCCTTTTGGCGGTTCTCCTGCTTACAAAGCGGGCCTTCGTCCTGGCGATTTGCTTTTCGAAGTCAATGGCAAACGGGTAGACAATGCCACCACAACTGAAGTTGCCGATATGCTCCGCGGCCCCAAAGATACCAAGGTGACTGTTATTGTTACTCGCGAAGGCTTACAAAAACCGATCGCCTTTAACCTTCTTCGTGGCGAAATTCCTCGAAACAGCGTGGACGAGGCGTTCTGGGTCAAGCCGGGTATCGCCTTTATGCGCATCCAGCAATTTACCGAAACGACCGGTAAAGAGGTGGAAGAGAACCTTGACCGCCTGGGTGAGAACAACATCAAGGGCTTGGTTCTTGACCTTCGCGAAAATCCCGGTGGACTCCTCCAGGAAGGTGTCGCAGTTGCCGGACACTGGCTCGATCAGGGCCAGGTTGTTGTCTCTCATCGAGGCCGCGCCTACACCGAAAAGCCGTATCTTGCACGCGGAAGCAAATTCGGCGAGACGTATCCGGTCGTCGTTCTCGTCAATCGTTACTCTGCCTCTGCTGCCGAGATCGTCGCGGGCGCTCTCCAGGACCATGATCGCGCCTGGGTTCTTGGCGACACCACGTTTGGCAAGGGTCTTGTGCAGACCGTTTATCCGTTGAGTGATAATACCGGCCTTGCGCTTACCACTCAGCACTACTACACCCCAAGCGGCCGGCTGATACAGCGTGACTACTCAAAGATGTCGTTTCTCGACTATTACTACGGTAAGCGCAAAGAAACGCGCAATCCCACGGACGTAAAACAAACCGATCTGGGACGCGTGGTTTACGGCGGCGGCGGCATCACTCCTGACGAGAAATTCGATGCGCCTAAGCTGGATGCTTTCGAACTGAATGTTATTCGAAAAAACGCCTTCTTTAACTATTCCGCTCATTACTTCGCTGGACACGATGTCAAGCTTGCCAAAGGCTGGGTTCCTGCCGAGGAGGTCCTGAACGACTTTCACGACTATCTGATGAAGCAGGACGTAACCTTCACCGAGGCCGACTGGACCAAAGATCACAGCTGGTTGCGAGACGGGTTGCGCCAGGAGATGTACATCACCGCTTTCAGCTATGAAGATTCTCAAAAGGTCCAATATGAACAGGACCCTGAAGTCGCCAAGGCCATCGACGCTATGCCCAAAGCAGCGCGTCTGCTCGCCGAGTCCAAAACGCATTTTGAGAAACAGCGGGCGAGTCGTTAGTTCTGTCCAGCACCGTTCATAAACACTTTAGTCACGGCGCTGTCGTTACGGCGCCACAGATCACAGTGCTTGATACCGGCGGCCAGTACACGCATCTCATCGCTCGCAGGGTCCGGGAATTGGGTGTCTACGCTGATGTACAGCCTAGTGACACCTCCGCCTCGGAATTGCGATCCCGTAAAGGTGTCATCATCTCCGGTGGACCCGGAAGCGTCTACGAACCTGACGACCCTCATATCGATCCCCGGCTTCTCAACGCCAATGTCCCCGTGCTCGGAATCTGTTACGGTCACCAACTCCTTGCTCACCATCTGGGCGGCGTTGTCCAGAAAGGCGCAAGGGGGGAGTACGGCATCGCGCGCCTGACCGTTACCCTCCAGGATCCACTCTGGAATGGAATTTCGGGAACTCAAATCTGGATGAGTCATCGCGACATCGTGGAGGCTATGCCGCCCGGTTTTCGCGTTACTGCCTCCACTGAGACTTCTGGCATCGCCGCGATGTCCGACCTCAATCGCAAGCTGTTCGGGCTTCAGTTTCACCCCGAGGTTGTCCATACGCACGCGGGAACACGCATTCTCGAAAACTTCCTCTTCGACATCTGTGGTGCTCAAAAGGATTGGGACGTCAGTCAGCGCGTTCCGGTCGTTGAAGAGCAGATTCGAGTTGCCGCTAAGAATCGAAATGTGTTCTTCTTCGTAAGCGGAGGGGTTGATTCAACGGTCGCTTACACCTTGTGCCTTCGTGTCCTCGGTCCTGACCGCGTGCACGCGATCTATGTCGACACCGGATTGATGCGCAAGTCCGAAACGGATTTCGTCCAGAGCATCTTCGCTGAACTGGGGGCGAAACATTTTCTCGTTGAGTACGCCGAACCGCAGTTCCTCGCCGCATTAGAAGGATTGTCGGATCCGGAGGAGAAGCGCTGCGCAATTGGAGAAGAGTTCGTTCGAGTTCAGGAGCGGATTCTAACCACCGAACACTTCCTTGACGGGCACTGGGTTTTAGGGCAAGGCACCATATACCCGGACACGATTGAGTCGGGCGGAACGGCAAAAGCAGAGATCATCAAGACACATCACAACCGAGTCGCTGGAATTCAGGCTCTGATCGACACGGGCCGCATCGTTGAGCCGCTCACCTCGTTTTATAAGGACGAAGTTCGAGAGATTGGTCGCGCCATTGGGGTGCCTTCCAAATTCCTGGGGCGTCATCCCTTCCCCGGTCCTGGTCTGGCCATTCGCTGCCTCTGCTCAGCGAGTGAGCAACCGATCACCCGCACAGACGCCGGTTTCCTGCTACCCATTCGCTCTGTCGGTGTGCAGGGTGACTGCCGCAGTTATCGCCATGTGCTCGCGATCAATGAGCAACCCTCTCTCGACCTGATCGCCAACACTGCGCCCTCTCTGACCAACAGCCGGGCAGACATCAATCGCGTGGTGGCTGTTTGCGGTACGAAAGGCCCTATCGAGGAGATGAAAGTGCACCGGGCGGCCATCTCCAAAAGACGTCTGGATATCTTGCGCGATGCTGACGCAACCGTTCGCGCTCTGTGCCTCGAATCCGGTTTTGAAGAGCAGGTCTGGCAATTTCCTGTCGTTTTGCTTCCGCTCGGCACCGATGAGGCGCCCGAGTCAGTGGTTCTTCGACCTGTTAATTCGGTGGACGGAATGACCGCGGATGTCGTGTTGATGCCAGCGGCTACGCTGGAGCGTCTTACCGCTCGCCTGCTCTGCCTTCCTGAAATCGTGGCCGTGTTTTACGACCTCACACACAAGCCTCCCGGAACGATCGAGTGGGAGTAGTTAGCCGCCTAGATTCGGTGAAAGCTCTTCAGGATATCTCGGGTGCTATACCGCAACGCAATCGGCCTGCCGTGCGGACACGTCATCGGATACTCGCAATCGGAGAGCGTTCGCAGTAGCCAGTCGATCTTCTTTGGCTCGAGTTTCATGTTGACCTTGATTGCCGCACGGCAGGCGATCGTTGCACAGACATTTCGCCTTATCTCGTCAGGAGTGGCAGATCGCAGCTCAGTTTCCGCGATCTCCAGAATCTCGTATACGATCTTTTCGATGTCTCCAGGACCAACACCCGCCGGTGCCGACTGAATCGCAATGGTCCGCTGCCCAAACGGCTCGGTTTCAAAGCCATGCGCGTTAAGTTCGTCAGCAATCCGGGCATACTCGAGTTGTTGGGCCGGCGTCAACTGCAGCACCAGCGGCATTAGTAGCTGCTGCACCTCCACAGTGCCTGCAGCCCTGGCTTGAAGCACCTGCTCAAACAGGATGCGCTCATGCGCTACATGCTGATCGATAATCCACAATCCATCCCGGCCCGCGGCGATGATGAAGCTGTCATGCAGTTGGCCGAGCGGACGAAGGTCGCCCAATGCATGTAGAGTATCCACCCGTTCCCAGTCAGGCCCAAGTTGGCCAAGTGCGCCGTGCGTATCGGGAACTCGCGGGATGACTGCTTTTGCTGCTGCGGAGGCCCCCGGCTCTTCGTAAGATCGTGCCTGTGGCGGTGGAGAGCTTACCCGTATTTCGGGCGCAAAGCGATCCTCATCCTCCTGACTTGCTTCGGTCACGATTTCGCCGGTGGCAGGCTCTGTCCCGGCAGCTTCCATCAGCGCAGTGAACTCTGAAAAAGGCAGCTCAGCCGCTCTTTGGACAGGGCTCGGCGGCGCGGCCGCGGTTCGACTGTGCAGGTCTCGGATTAGCGGCGAACTCGGCAGACTGGGGAAGCTTGAAACGGGTCGCTGCGCTGTCAACACTTCCCGAATCGCATCCCGCACAAAGTCATGAACGGGTGAGCTGTGGCGGAATCGCACCTCGGTCTTGGACGGATGAACGTTCACGTCCACTTCGCCTGCATCGCAATTCAGAAAGAGCAAAGCGAACGGGTAACAACCAGGCGGCATCAGGTTGTAATACGCCGCAGAGATGGCATGCAGCAAAACTTTATCGCGAATTAGCCTGCCATTTACAAATAGGAACACCGAGTTCCGATTTAGCTTCTGAATGTGCGGCCCGGAGACCAGTCCTTCTAGAACAAACTGCGCGACTTCAGGCTCGTTCACACGCTCCTCCCAACCGCGGGTGCCTGGCGGTTGATACGGGAGCGGCAATCGCACCTCAAAGGTACGCGGACCGAGGTCGGTCAGATTCTCCACGACGTCCGAGCCAAACACTTGAAAAGCGCGGTCACGCAGATTCGAGACCGGGGTCACTCCCAGCAGTTCGCGTCCCTCGTGGTAAAGTTCAAAACGCTTGTTTGCGTGCCCGAGACTGTAATGCGTTACCAGCGATCCAATGTGAGCCAGCTCTGTCGCATCCGATCGCAGAAACTTCTTGCGCGCCGGCAGGTTGTAGAACAAATCGCGAACGGTGATGGTGGTTCCCTGCGGTCGCGCTACTTCGTCGCATCGCAGAAGCTTGCCACCCGCAATCTCGACTGCTGTGCCGGTCTGCTCCTGCTCCGATCTCGTCTCCAGCAGCAGTCGGCTCACCGATGCGATAGAAGGAAGCGCTTCTCCGCGGAATCCGAGCGTCGCGATTGCCAGCAGGTCTTTGACATCGCTCAGCTTGCTGGTTGCATGACGCTCAAAGGCCAGCAGCGCGTCGTCGCGCATCATTCCGCATCCGTCATCCTGAATGCGAATCAATCGACGCCCAGCGTTTTCAACGTTGATCCTGATGTCGCTCGCCCCTGAGTCGAGTGAATTCTCCAGCAATTCCTTTACGACCGACGCGGGCCGCTCCACCACTTCTCCGGCTGCAATCTTGTTTGCAACATTGTCGGAGAGTATGCGAATGCGGCCCATTACCGAGTAATAGAGGCTGTGAGAAAGAAAATCAGCCGCTCATGGCAGCAAGAAACTCGGCATTGCTGCGAGTCTTGCCTAATTTGTCCAGCAACAGTTCCATCGATTCCACGGGTGAAAGCGGATTGAGAACCTTTCGCAAAATCCAGACGCGATTCAGTTCTTCGCGCGGCATCAGCAGTTCTTCCTTTCGCGTTCCACTCTTGTTGATATCAATGGCCGGGAACACGCGCTTGTCGACCAGCTTGCGATCGAGATGAATTTCAGCGTTGCCGGTACCCTTGAACTCTTCGAAAATCACATCGTCCATACGGCTACCCGTATCAATGAGCGCCGTTGCTACAATCGTGAGCGATCCGCCCTCTTCGATATTGCGAGCCGCACCGAAGAACCGCTTCGGGCGCTGCAATGCATTTGAATCAACGCCGCCAGAAAGAACTTTACCTGACGGGGGAACGACGGTATTGTAAGCCCGAGCCAGGCGCGTGATCGAGTCAAGCAGAATCACTACATCGCGCTTATGCTCCACTAAGCGCTTCGCCTTCTCGATAACCATCTCCGCCACCTGCACGTGACGGGCGGCTGGTTCGTCGAAAGTAGAGCTGATCACTTCGCCGCGCACCGAGCGCTGCATGTCGGTTACTTCTTCCGGACGTTCATCAATCAGCAGAACAATCAGATTCACTTCGGGGTGGCTCGTCGTGATCGAATTGGCGATGCTCTGCAACAGCATCGTTTTGCCGGTGCGTGGCGGAGCAACAATCAGGCCGCGTTGTCCCTTGCCGAGCGGCGTTAGCAAATCCATCACGCGACCGGAGAAGTTGTCCCGGCTGATTTCCAATTTCAGCCTTTGGTCGGGATAAAGCGGCGTCAGATTATCGAAGAAAATCTTATTACGCGATTCCTCTGGTGGTTCAAAGTTGATCGCATCTACTTTGATCAGCGCGAAATAGCGTTCGCCTTCTTTGGGAGGACGGATCTGTCCGGATACGGTATCACCGGTTCGCAGATCAAAGCGGCGAATCTGTGAAGGCGAAACATACACATCATCGGGACCGGGCAGATAATTGTACTCGGGAGCGCGTAGGAATCCGAAACCATCCGGTAAACACTCCAGAACGCCTTCCGAGAAAATCAGCCCACTTTTCTCAGCCTGGGTTTGCAGAATCTTGAAGATCAGCTCCTGCTTGCGCAATCCGGCAGCGCCCGGTACTCCCAAATCTTTGGCGATCTGGTTCAGTGCCTGGATGCTCATGTCCTTCAATTCGACCAGGTCCAGCGTCGTCGTGCCATTCTTCTGGCCCTGCGCGCCTGTATTGCCGATCGAATGACGTCCGCGCCGTTGAAAGCCCTGGGGTCCGGGCTGGATCACCGCATTCTGCTGCGCCGGTGCCTGAGTTGCTGCTGCTGGAACCACCGTTGCCGGGCTGGTTGACGGGCTGATTGCCTGGCTGGTTGACGGGTTGATCGCTTGAGTAGCAACCGGCGTTGTCGTCTGGGCTGCAGCCGCAGGTGTGGTTTGGACAGCAACCGGAGCCGGAGCCGGCGGTTGTGCCGGCGCATTCTGCTGCGCGCCTGTTGTGGCCGCCATTGATTCTGTGGCGATTGGTGGCGCTGCACCGGACACCACCGCTGCTGAACTGTTTTCCGCACCGGACTTCACTTCGGTGACAGCAGGTTTAGCTTCGATGGGAGGCTTCAGAGACTCGGAGGTTCGCTCCGATGCCCGTCGAGGGCTGCCCTCAGCATGGCGAGTCCCATTAGCTGCGCCTGCCGCTCGGGGACGCGATGCCGTTGTCCGCTCCGGTTTGCTGTCTGGAGATTTGGCCGGAGGAGGCTCAGCGGCTCTCGTCGTCGGAGCTACTGGCTCGGGCGCCGCTGCTCCATATGTCTTCTCCGACGGCTTGTCGACTATCGGAGGCTTGGTCTCGCTTGTTTCAGTAACAAGCCTCCCCTCGCCATTCGTCTCTGCTGGCTTCTCGGTGGGCGCACCTTCGGTGGCGGCCGCGGGGGTTACTGCCTGTTCTTGATCTTCGAGATGATTTGCCAAAGTTCCCTCACTCCCCGGCCATCCACGGCCGAGAACGGCACTAGCTCTTCATGCGGCGATTTTTGCCGGATCAGATCTAGTGCAGCTTTCAATTGATTAGCGCTTTTCAGTTTGTCGATCTTAGTGACAACCACTTGATATCGACGGTTATGAAACTCGAGCCAGGCCTTTAGTTCCAGGTCCTTTTCCATCCATCCCCGCCTGGCATCGATGAGGAGGAGCGACAGCGCTAGATTCTGCCGCCCTAATAAATAACTCTCAATCAGTGACTTCCAGCTGTCACGTTCTTCCAGAGAAACCTGCGCATACCCGTAACCAGGCAGATCCACAAAGCGGATCCCCTCGTCAATGCGGAAAAAATTAATCAGCTGTGTACATCCTGGACGAGCGCTGGTAAACGCCAATCCGGGCTGCCGGACGATTTGGTTGAGCAGGCTAGATTTGCCTACATTACTTCGGCCCAGAAATGCGAACTCAATCGCACCATCCGCCGTATCCGACGGAAACTGCGCGGGCGAAGCCGCACTGATAATCAATTCGGCAGGAGGTCTCGCCCCCTTCCGTCCACTTTTTCCAGCGGCTTCGCCCGATCGACTTACCTGTTTAACAACGCCCGTTGCTGCGTCAGTTCTCACTACGGCTCCGACGTTTATCAACGCGGGAAGTATTGGTCCACTGTCTAGTGGGTCAAACCATCTTCCGGTCGCCCGGTCAACTCAGCTGCAGTCGCTGCCGGTGCCAGAGGCAACGCCACAATTTCCCGCTCCAAGGCAATTTTCAGCACTTCGTCCATTGATGTGGTGAAGTGCAGCTTCATCTCTTTCCGGATACTTTCTGGAATATCGGCCAGATCCCTCTCATTGTCCTTCGGTAAAACCAACTCAAAGATCCCCTGGCGATGTGCAGCCAGCATCTTTTCTTTTAAGCCGCCGATCGGAAGCACTCTTCCTCGCACGGTAATTTCCCCAGTCATTGCGATGTCGCCACGCACCGGAATACCGGTCAGCGAACTGCAAATGCTCGTCGCAATCGTGATGCCAGCTGAGGGGCCGTCCTTTGGAATGGCGCCTTCTGGCACGTGCACGTGAATATCGAGATGGCGATAGAAGTCCTTCGGAAGACCAAGATACTGAGCGCGGGAACGGACATAGCTCATAGCGGCTTGTGCCGACTCCTGCATCACTTCCCCTAGTTTGCCGGTTGTCGTCATCTTACCCCGGCCTTCCATCACGGCCGCTTCCGTTGTGAGGATGGTTCCACCCACTTCCGTCCAGGCCAAGCCCGTGGTCGTCCCCACCTCATTGCTCTTCTCTACGTCCAGGTCTCTGAACTTGGCAGCGCCAAGCATCTCGGTGATCTTCTCGGGAGAAAGAACAATCTTCTCGATCGGAATCAGCGGGGCCTCTTCCTTCTTCAGCTTCTTTTTGCTCTTTTTGGTGGACACTTCTGCTGTTTGCTCGTCCCCTTGAGCCTCTTCTTCAATAACTTCGACAGCTTCTACTGACTCGGGAGCGGCTTCGTCGCTACCGGGCACCTGGGCATCCACAATCTTGCGGGCCACCTTGCGGCAGAGATTTCCAACTTCACGTTCCAGATTGCGCACACCGGCTTCCCGTGTATACGACTGAATCAGTGTTTGCAGTCCCGCATCAGTAAACTCCACCTGTTCGTCACTGACACCGGTGTCTTTACGCTGCTTGTTCACTAAGAATCGCTTGGCGATTTCCAACTTTTCGAGTTCTGTATAACCTGAAAGCCGGATCACTTCCATGCGATCCTGCAAAGCTGCTGGGATCGTGTGAAGAACGTTAGCCGTAGCGATAAAGAATACCTGGCTTAAGTCGTACTCGACGTCCAGATAGTGATCCATGAACATGTAGTTCTGTTCAGGATCGAGAACTTCGAGCAGAGCCGCCGAGGGATCGCCGCGGAAATCCATGGCCATTTTGTCAATTTCGTCCAGCATGACTACCGGATTTTTCGTACCGGCCTTCTTCATCATCTGGATCAGCTGTCCAGGAAGAGCGCCGATATAGGTACGGCGATGGCCGCGGATTTCAGCTTCGTCTCGCACGCCGCCTAGGGACAAGCGCACGAACTTCCGACCCGTCGCCTTGGCGATGGACATTCCCAACGAGGTCTTACCGACGCCGGGAGGTCCCACAAAGCATAAAATCGACCCCTTCGGATTCTGGACCAGACGACGAACTGACAAGAACTCGAGAATGCGCTCTTTGATCTTTTCGAGCCCGTAGTGGTCGCCTTCAAGCACCTGACGGGCGTAGCGGAGGTCGCGAATTTCCTTTGTCTTCTTCTTCCACGGGACGGCCAGCAGCCAGTCCAGGTAATTACGCGAGACCGTCGATTCGGCAGACATGGGTGGCATGCCTTCGAGACGCTTGAGTTCGGCAATCGCCTTCTCGTGCGCGTCCTTGGTCATTCCAGCCGCATCGATCTTCTTTTTCAACTCGTCGTACTCGCTCTTTTCGCCGCGACCGAGTTCCTTTTGAATGGCTTTAATCTTCTCGTTGAGGTAATACTCTTTTTGGGCCCGCTCCATCTGGCGCTTTACGCGACCTTGGATGGTACGGTCGACATTCAACTTTTCGATCTCAATATCGAGCAAATCGGCTACACGAGTCAGCCGGTCTACGGGATCGAAAATCTCGAGAAGTTCCTGCTTTTCTTCAATCGTCAGCTGCAGATTTGCGCCAACGGTATCGGCCAGCTTCCCGGCGTCATCAACGCGGATCGCGGCAATCATCGTCTCGTAGTTGAGATTCTGGCTGAGTTTGACGTATTGCTCGAAGAGCGTGGTCACACGGCTGGTTAAAGCTTCGAGCTGGCTGCCCTGCTCGACTTTATAGCTCGTCGTTTTGACCACAGCGCGGAAGTAACCTTCTTCCTCACTGACGGAGATAGTTTTGCCACGCTCGACACCCTCGACGAGAACTTTGATGTTGCCGTCGGGTTGCTTGAGGCTTTGAACAATGTTTGCGACCGTGCCGACCGAGTAAATCTCATCGGGGCGGGGCTCATCTACTGAAGCATCGTGCTGGGTCGCAAGAAAAATCTTCTTGTCGCCCATGAGAGCCTCTTCGAGGGCACGCACACTCGATTCCCTCCCTACTACAAAGGGGGTCATCATAAATGGAAAGATCACCACGTCCCGTATGGGCATCATGGGTAATCGTTTGGTATCCGTTTTATCTTTTGTCGTGACCATTTGACTTTCTAGGCAGGCAGTTCCGTGGCATCTTTTCGGCCGGGAAACAAATTGGACAGCAACCTCCATCGTAGAAGGCGCAGCAGCGGAAAACTCTCTACAGTTAAATCGTTACTGGCTAGCCCGCCTTTTCGAGCACAGCCATGTTGATCTTTTGCGTGATCACCATATCCTTGGTAACCACGAACTCGCGAACTTTTTTGAAAGTCGGAAGATAGTACATCAGATCCAGCATCAGATCTTCCAAGATCATCCGCAATCCGCGTGCCCCAACTTTCCGCTCCATCGCCAGCTGAGCGACTGCATCCAGGGCATCTTCGCTAAATTTGAGCTTAACATTCTCAAACTCGAATAACTTTTGATACTGACGAATGATGGCGTTTTTCGGCTTCGTCAGGATTTGGACAAGCGCATCCTTGGAGAGATCTTCGAGTACAGCCGTTACCGGCATGCGCCCGATGAACTCAGGAATAAAGCCATACTTGATCAGATCGACCGGCTGGCAGCGAGACAACAGGTCGGCATCGCGCCGTACCGAACTCAGACCACGGCGTACGCCTTCTTTTTCATCCGGCGCAACGAAACCGATCGACTTGGTGCCCACGCGATGAGCGATCACCTTTTCGAGACCGATAAAAGCTCCGCCACAGATGAATAAGATGTTGGTGGTATCGACCGGAGTAAACTCCTGGTGCGGATGTTTGCGGCCACCCTGAGGGGGAACGTTGGCGACAGTGCCCTCCAGGATCTTCAGCAAGGCCTGCTGAACGCCTTCGCCGGACACATCGCGAGTGATTGAGGGATTCTCGTCCTTACGCCCGATTTTGTCAATCTCGTCGATGTAGATAATTCCGGTCTGAGCGCGCTGCACATCCCAATCGGCGTTCTGGAGCAAACGGAGAATGATATTCTCGACGTCCTCGCCGACATAACCGGCCTCAGTGAGCGTGGTTGCGTCCACAATGGCAAACGGCACATCGAGGATGCGCGCGAGCGTTTGGGCGAGCAACGTTTTGCCGGTCCCTGTTGGCCCAATCAGCAGGATATTCGACTTTGACAGCTCGACTTCTCCGCCGCGCTGCTTATTCATCTGGATGCGCTTGTAATGGTTATAGACAGCGACGGCCAGCTTTTTCTTGGTGGATTCCTGCCCGATTACGTACTGATCGAGGTACTCTTTCAATTCCAGCGGACGCGGGAGTTTGCCCGGCGTTCCATAACTTTGCTCGTGCCGGTCGTCCTCGATGATCGAGTTACAGACAGCAATACACTCGTCACAAATATAGGCTCGCGGATAGTCGCTCGGCGAAGAGATAAGCTTGCCTACAACGTCCTGGCTTTTGTGACAAAAAGAACAGCGAAGGGAATCGTCAGATCCGGCGCGCTTCAAGCTGGCTCCCCTACATAGAAAGCGATCAAGGAATCAGTTGCCCTGATCGGTAATTTCTTCTCAAGTATATCAATGTTAAGTGACTTTCGTTGCTTGACCCACATAATCCGAAAATACTGAGTCACTTACCCTATAGACCAAGCTGAAACCTCATTTAGAACAGAAGCTTTAATGCCAGCTGAATATTCCGGGGTGCGCCTGTCCCGATTCCGGGAGCGCCGTTGTAGACATCAAGGGTTTGCGTGATCTGTCCGAGGCCGCTGCCCGAAACAGAATTGTTGGGCGGCGCGAGGTCGCGGGTATTGAAGATATTAAAGATCTCCAGGCGCAGCTGGGCGTTCACCCGTTCGGTGATGTGGGTGTTTTTAAACACCGAGAAGTCGACCTGATACGTGGGCGGCCCGTAGAAAGCGTTTCGGGACTGGTTGGAATAGGTTCCGGTCGCAGGAAGTGCAAAGGCCGCCGGGTTGAACCACTGTACGTAGTTGTGTGCAGCCGAAGCAGGTGTGCCCATATACGGATTGCCGACTACCTCGGCACGATCGCTGTTCTCGCCCGTACCACTGGTGTCCTGGCCACTGAGAACGGTAAAGGGGAGGCCGGTATAGAAGGTGAGCAGTGAATTGAGCTGCCAGCCACCGAGCAGCCACTTCAATCCCGACGAAGGAGAGGGCAAGTTATAGCCGAGATAGGTGACAAAAGAGTGACGCACGTCATAGTCGGAGTTGCCCCAGTCACCTTTCAGGTTGTAGCTGTTCTGGGGGATGACATTGCGTGTGGAGGAGAGATCGTCGCGTGAGTGGCCGTAAGTATAGTTCAGCTTCATACTAAAGCCGTGATAGTTTGACGTCCGCAGTGAGGCAATGAGGCCGTTGTAGTAACCGTTCCCCACCGACTGCACCTCGTTGATGGTAGCCAGATTCGGAAACTGCGCATAAAACGGACGAAGAGTGGTGTTGTCGTTTCCGCCAACCGGAATCTGATTGATGTCGAGCGTCTCCGGCAGATGGCGGCTGAGGCTGCCCGTATAGCCGACTTCGAGAACCGAAGCCGAGTTGATCTGGTATTGGATGTTCAGGTTGCTGTTCTGGACAGAGGCAGTCTCGAAATGACGGCTGACGGAGAAAGCGCCAAAGGGACCGGTGGGAAAGGAGGAGCTTCCGAAGACGGGCACTCCGCTCTGGACGGTCAAAGGAGTTTGATTACTGAGGGTGTAAACGGGTGAGTTGCCGCCGGGATTGGCGAGAATGCCGGTTGCACCGCCATTGCCGGGGTTGTTGTCACCGAAGTAGTTGACGTTCGGCACCTGATAGTAGATTCCGTAGCCGCCGCGCACGACCAGCTTCTTGTTGAAACCAGGTGAGTAGGCAAAGCCGAAGCGGGGGCCGAAGTCATGCCAGTCGCGCGGCCACAGGGTGGTGATTCCCTGCCCGACGTAGGTGATTCCGCCATCGGCTGGAATAAAGGTCGAGATGCGGTTGGTGGGGTCACTAATGGGACTTTGAAAGACCCAGTTCAACCCGTAATTGAGAGTGAGGTTCGAGGTCGCTTTCCAACTGTCCTGAGCAAATCCGGTGACGCTATTGAGGTAATAGTTGCGCTGCAAATTGCCGTACGTGATGGTGGCCTGATTCGGCGCCACGTCGCCGGCGAGGAAATCAGAAAGGGACTTCAACGAAGCACCGAGAGTGGTGTCGTTGGCCCACGGACCGGCCGACCCGTTGAAATTGAATTTGCCTCGGGCATTCCGCTCATAGAACACGTCGAGACGCGACCGCCGGTATTCGCCGCCAAAGCGGATCTGGTGGGAACCGACCGTATAGGTGAAGGTTTGATCGAGATGACCGGTGGTATCAATGCGCCCGAGCGGCGGCGTCAACCCAGTCTGGTCGAAGCCGCTGATGGTGATGTGCGGTGCACCAAACAGGGACGGGTTGGTGACTCCGGTATTCAATCCGAGGGCGGGAATATTGAAACCGGTAGAGGCGTCGCCGAAGACCTGCTTAAAGTAGTTGACGCCCGCGAGAGTCTGGGCAACGAAGCGCGGCGAGATGACCGCGTTGTAGACGAACGAGAAGTTGTGCATCCGGCTGGGCGCAGTCTGGTAGTAGTACGGCAGCACGGAACCGACGTACTCGGTTTGCTTGCCTGTACCGCCGAAGTAGCGAATGGCGATGTTGTGGCGCTCGTTGAAGATGTGATCGAGTTTGACGATGCCGTTGTAGCTGTCGGAGATGTTATTGGCGGTGCTGAAGAAGTTGTTCTGGGTTGCAGGACCGGTGAGGCTGTTGGCAGGCCACAGAGCATTGATCAGGTTGAGTGAAACAGGGTTGACCGGCACGCCGTAATGCCCGAGAACACCTTCAGCGGCGGAGACCCAGGCAGGCGAAGGAGTGGTGCCTTGCGCGGTGTTCCCGGCGATGTAGTTCTGCTGTTCGTAGGTGACAAAGAAGAAAGTATGGTTTCTCCAGATCGGGCCGCCTAACGAACCACCGGGCTGGCTATTACGCAGCTTTTGCGTGGGCGTGCCGGGAGCGTCGAACCAGTTACGGGAGGCCAGGAACTCGTTGCGATTGAAGTAATAGAGCGACCCGTGAAGCGCGTTCGTGCCGGATTTGATAACGACATTCAGGACACCGCCGCCGTTGCGTCCGTTCTCGGCGTCGCTGCTGCTTTGAATGGAGAACTCGTCAATGGCATCGATGGGCAGGATAGTGCCAGCGATTCCGGAGACGCCGCCCTGGTTGACCGCTGCGCTGTTATGCCACTGATCGTTGTTATCAGCGCCGTCGATCTGCCAGTTGATGGAGTTGGTGCGAGTTCCATTAAGCGATCCGGCTCCATTGACGCCCGGATTCAGTTTGAGCAGCTGGGTGAAATCGCGCCCGTTCAGCGGGACATCGGAGATGGTTTTGGTGGGAATGACGCTGGTGAGCGTGGAGGAAGTGGTCTCGATGGCCACGGTGCTGGCGGCGACTTCTACGGAGGTGGCCTGGCTGGCCACGGAGAGCTTTGCCTGGAGATCGAAAGTGCGGCCGGCCTCGACGTTGATGTCGCGGATGTCGAGAGTCTGAAAGCCTGTTTCGATGACGGAGACCGAATACTTACCGAGAGGAAGATCCTGAAAGGTGAAGTCGCCCGCACTGGAGGATTGAGCGGTGCGCGCAAGGCCAGTATCGGTGCTGAGCAGCTTGACAGAGGCGCCGGCGACT
This sequence comes from uncultured Bryobacteraceae bacterium, assembly GCA_964245395.1. Taxonomy (GTDB): domain Bacteria; phylum Acidobacteriota; class Terriglobia; order Bryobacterales; family Bryobacteraceae; genus Bog-105. The sequence continues at coordinate 2,822 of CAXTMN010000013.1, read as the reverse complement.
TGCGCTCCGGTGGGGTCGGTAACGGTACCAGAGATGCCACCGCGAAAAGTTTGAGCGGGAAGAGAAGCAGGAAGAAGAGCGGCTAACAGAAAAACCGCTATGCGAGAGTGCAGCACTGATAAGTCCCCTTTATTGGGTTTCAGTGAAGCGACAGGGTCACCGAGCGCCTGTATGAATTTTAACTGCGGATTAACTCAGGAGCGTAGCACAGAACTTTCAAGCTTCTTTGCGGGCGTTCTCAAAGAGGAACTGAAGCGTCTTCTCGGTTTGGATGTGGCCGGCGATACGGGCGAGAGTGCCTTCTTTGTCGAGCCGGGCACGCGTGACAGGAATGGCCTCGCGCTCCTGGCGGGCGATGCGACCGATTTCGGCGTCGACTTCTTCCCCGGCGGCCTTAATGCCTTCGCGGTCGGAGATCTTTTCGAGCAGCAGCGAGGCTTTGACGTTGCGGACGGCCTTCTCGCGTCCGCTTTCCTTCACCTTCTCCCAATCAAGCTTGATGCTATCGGGATCGATGCCCTGACCGGCCAAACTGCGGAGTTGCATACGGACCTGATTTTCGAGCTGACGGTCGACGTAGGCTTCGGGGATGGGGAAGTCATTGCCATCAACGAGACGATCGATTAGCTCTTCTTTGGCAGCCTGCTGAGCGGTGTACTGCTTCTCGCCAAAGATCGACTTGCGGACGGAGTCACGAAGCTCGCCCAGATTCTGATAGTCGCCCAGGTCTCGAGCGAACTCGTCATCGAGATTGGGGAGTTCTTTGCCGCGAACGAACTTGGGTACGAGCTCAAAGCGGACGGTTTTCCCGGCGAGACGTTCCTGCCCGTAATCATCCGGATAAGTTACATCGACGGTGCGGACTTCCTCGGGCGAGATACCGATCAAGGCTTCGTTAAACGCAGGAAGGGTGTCTTCGCCACCTACCTGGATTTGAACATCCTGGTCAATCGGCTCGGCCAGACCGGAGAGAGACTTGAGGTGAAGGAGCACGTAGTCTCCGCTCTCGATTGGGCGCGGGTCGAGATTCGGGTACTCAGCTTTACTCTCGCGCATGGATGCGAGGCGGGTATCGATCTCTTCGTCAGTGATGACCGGCTCTGCATACTTAACGGGGAGACCACGGTAATCGGCAAGCTCGAACTCGGGTGCGATTTCGAACTCGGCTTTGAAGCGAATAGGCTGACCAGCGACAAATTGCAGGTCAGAAATATCGGGAGTGCCGACGACCTTGAGATCGTCTTTCTGGACGCGATCGCGAAAGGCTTGCGGGAGAAGAAGCTCCAATACCTCGTTGCGGATGTCGCTTTCAAAGCGAGACTGGATGAGGTTGACGGGCGCTTTGCCGGGGCGAAACCCGGGCAGGCGGACACGGCCTTTGATGGAGTTGGTAACACGCTCCCGAGCCCGTTCGACTTCGTCGAGCGGGATCTCAATTTCAACTGAGCGCTTACAATCGGCGGCTGCTAATGACACGAGGTTTCCTTCAGACAGTTGTTGCGGTTAACTGAGCCGCTTCGCGAAGAGCCTCGACTTTGTCGATGGCTTCCCAGGTGAAGGTGTCTTCCGAGCGGCCGAAGTGGCCAAACGCAGCCGTTTTGCGGTAGATAGGACGGCGGAGCTTTAATTGTTCGATCATACCGGCTGGCGTAAGAGAGAAGTTCTCCCGGACGATTTCAGCAAGGCGCTGATCTTCGACTTTGCCGGTGCCGAAGGTGTTGACCATGACCGAGACGGGCTCGGCAACACCGATGGCGTAAGCAAGCTGCACTTCGGCGCGGGAGGCGAGACCGGAGGCGACAAGATTCTTGGCAACATAACGGGCCATGTAGCAGGCCGAGCGATCGACCTTCGTGGGATCTTTCCCGGAGAAGGCTCCCCCGCCATGACGGCCCATGCCGCCGTAGGTGTCAACAATGATTTTGCGGCCGGTAAGGCCGGTGTCACCGTGCGGGCCGCCGATGACGAAGCGGCCAGTTGGATTGATATGAAATTTAGTGGAGCTGTCGCACATATCGGCCGAGATGATGGGGTCGATGACCTCCTTACGGATGTCGGCCCGAAGGTCGTCGGTGGTGACATCGTCGTCGTGCTGAGTGGATAAGACAACGGCATCGATGCGTTTAGGCTTACCGTCGACGTACTCAACACTGACCTGGCTTTTTCCGTCGGGACGCAGGTAGGGAAGCAGACCTTCGCGGCGAACCTCGCTGAGACGGCGAACGAGGCGGTGAGCGAGCATAATCGGAAGCGGCATCAGCTCCGGAGTTTCGTCGCAGGCAAAGCCGAACATAAGCCCCTGATCGCCAGCGCCGCCCGTATCGACGCCCATGGCGATATCGGGAGACTGCGCCTGAATCATGTTGACGACGGCGCAGGTTTTGCTGTCGAAGCCCATAGACGCATCGGTATAACCGATCTGGCTGATGACACCGCGGACCAGCTTGGGGACGTCGACGTAGGTGCTGGTGGTAATCTCGCCGGCGACGATGCAGATTCCGGTGGTGACGAGCGTTTCGCAGGCTACCCGGCCGGCGGGATCGTCGGCGAGAACGGCATCGAGAATGGCGTCAGAGACCTGGTCAGCAATTTTATCGGGATGGCCTTCGGTGACCGACTCAGACGTAAAGATGTATTTCATGAAAGCTGCGGAACTCCTTCGATTTAGCAAGAGAGCGGTGGGCAATTAGGGACGAATTGTCCATTTTAGCAAGGGGGAAAACGGGGGATTGATTTTTGCGAAACGAACGATTGGGAGTGATCAGGGGACAGGGGACAGTGATCAGTCACAAGAGGGCCCGGATTTTTCTAGACTCTTGGAA
>CAXTMN010000012.1:50945-62044 GCA_964245395.1 uncultured Bryobacteraceae bacterium | reverse complement strand
GTGCTGTTGCGATCGACGGAGCCGGTCTGATGGATGGTGACCTTGCCAAACTGATCCCGCTTCAGTACTCGCGCGAGGCAAAGGATGCCTGGATCCAACTCGAATTCATACAACCCTTTCGCGCGCAGGCCTTCTCGCTAGCGGGCGAATCAGGAAACATCACGGGGGCCGGAATGCCCGACGGCGAACTACAGGCCAGCGACGACGGCCATCAATGGCGAACCCTCGTGAATCTTCCTGGTCCCGCCTATGGGAGCTTCCCCGTGCGCACCTATTCCTTCCCGGAGACCACTGCCAAGTTTTACCCTGATTTTTCTTCCTTCTTGGCCGGGCGAGTGGTCGAGCACGTTTGCTAGCGGATTTCGCGATCTCTTCAATATCGCGGAGATTGAGCTTCTCAGCAGTCCTCGCGTGAACTTTTGGGAAGACAAGGCCGACTTCGGCACGCTGCTAGGTTCCGACACGGCACCAACGGCCCCTGTGCCTGCAAGTGACACCGTTGCCCTCAAGAACGTCGTCGATCTTTCTTCGAGGATGCGGAACGGTACCCTCTACTGGAACGTTCCCGCCGGCAACTGGATTATTCTTCGCATGGGTTACTCGCTTACTGGCGAAAAGAACCATCCCGCCACTCCCGAAGCAACCGGCTTTGAAGTAGACAAACTGAGCCGGAAGGACGTCACCTCGTATGTCCACACCTATGCCGACATGATCTCCGACGCCGTCGGTCCTTACTTTGGCAAGAGCTTCAAGTATTTCTTGATGGATAGCTGGGAGGCCGGCGAAGAAAACTGGACTGAAGACATGATGAGCGAGTTCCGCAAACGCCGCGGCTATGATCTCACCCTGTACCTGCCCGTGCTCACCGGTCGCATTGTGGGGAGCGCAGATCTGAGCGACCGCTTCTTGTGGGATTTCCGTCGAACGCTCGCCGATATGCTCGCTGATAATCACTACCGGGCAGCGGCTGAATATTTCCATAAGCGCGGCGTCGGTCTTTATGCTGAAGCCATGGGGACAGGCCTTCCGACAAGCGGGGATGGATTGTTGAACAAAGGCCAGGTCGATATCCCCATGGGTGAATTCTGGACACCATTGCCCGGCCGTAATGATTCACCCGACCACGACGCCGACGTTCGCGAAGCGGCTTCGGCAGCCCACATTTATGGCAAGCCCATCGTCGCCACCGAGTCGTTTACCTCCAGGCCTTCCATCCCGGGGTGGGGTCAGTCGCCCTTTTATTTGAAACCGCTGGCTGACCGCCACTTTGCCATGGGGGTTAACCGAATTGTTTTCCATACTTCCGACCATCAACCCTTTGTTGATGGAAATCACAAACCCGGCATCACTCTTTGGAAATTTGGGCAGCACTACACGCGCAACATCACGTGGGCCGAACAGGCTATTGCCTGGAATACCTATTTGGCCCGAATCTCGTATCTCCTCCAGCAAGGTCACTTTTCAGCCGACCTCGCTTATTTCTACGGCGAGGGAGCTCCCGCCACGGTGCCTTTCTGGAAAGACATTCGGCCCGCGCCTCCAGCCGGCTATAGCTACGATTATGTGAACTCCGACGTCTTGCTTAGCGGCATGTCTGTCGCGGAGGGTAGGCTTACGTTACCTAGTGGGATGACGTACCGGGCGCTCATTCTCCCCGACGATGCAGACCAGCTAACGTTGCCTGTTCTACGCAAATTACGCGACCTTGTCTTCGCCGGCGCAATTGTGATCGCACCCAGACCGGTCAAGTCTCCGAGTCTGTCCGGCTATCCTGCTTCCGACATAGAGGTGCAGCAAATCATTACTGAACTGTGGGGCGGAATTGACGGAAAAAGCGTTACCGAGCACTCATTTGGCAATGGAACAATCTACTGGGGTCGAACGGTTCAGGAGATCTTTGACTACGAGCGGATCCCACCCGACTTCGAGTACAACCGCCCTCATATCGATTCAGAGCTCGTCTGGATTCATCGCAAACTGAACGACTCCGATATCTACTTCATATCGAATCAGAAAGAACGTACGGAGGACTTCGAGACTCGATTCCGTGTGAGAGGAAAGCAACCAGAACTCTGGCATCCTGATACGGGCTTAACTCAGGCTGTCGATTATCGGTTCGAACGCGGGCGCACCATTGTGCCGCTTCATCTTGACCCGGACGGATCCGTCTTTGTTGTCTTCCGTCACGCTACTGCTGAGCCGGCTCAAACTTCTCCTCCGCTGATTGCCACTCGGCTCGCCAGCATCAATGGACCGTGGAACATAAATTTTCCTCCCAACCTGGGCGCTCCTCGACAAATTACTCTCGACAAACTTGTTTCCTGGACGGCATACTCCGAAGACGGCGTCAGGTATTTCTCGGGAACGGCTACCTATAGCAAGAACGTCAATGTGGAACGCGAGTGGATCCGTCCAGGCTGTGAACTGATTCTCGATCTTGGATCGGTGAAAGAGATCGCCGAGCTCTCCGTCAATGGGAAGCCAGTTGGAGGTGTTCTCTGGAAGCCACCCTTCCAGGCGGACCTAACGGGCATGCTGAATCCCGGCGCAAATCGAATCGAGGTCAAAGTCACGAATCTCTGGCCCAATCGTCTCATCGGCGATCAGCAGCCGGGAGCTCAGAGAACCTACACGTGGACTGACTATCTGCCCTACACGAAAAATTCGCCTCTGCTGGAGTCCGGCCTGATCGGCCCGGTCACGCTGACCTCTGTCGATCGCCGATGAATGCCTCGTCTATTTGCGGGCTTTCTTACCGCCGCATAGTGCTTCACCTTGACGAGACCGGGTCGTGGCTCGACATTCACAAAAGTTCACACTTCCCCTGTACTAATCGAAAAAACCAGTCCGTCTTTTCTGTCAAAGCAAGTGAGCGCCCGCGCGGCAGAACTTCACTCCCCAAATGCATTCCAATCTGCCGTGCGGGTTGACCTCGACTACATCAGCGAACAAATAACTTCGCCACTTCTGGAGCCCGGGGAGTGACAAAACGAAACCGTCTTCCCAGGATCGCTTTTACCAACAGGTGATCAGTCGTGCGTGTCGCACCAACCCCTACCCCAAAGTTGAATTCCCAGTTCGGACCGAAATCGTAATCGATGGAAGGAACAATTTGCTGCTGCTGCTGGTAGAGCGGATCGAAGCCAGTGATGTCACCCATATCCCCGTAATATTCAACGCCCGCTTGTAGCTTTTTTGTCATGTTGAAAGCCGCTTTGAAGTTAGGAGAGAACGCGAATCCCTGTCCCACACTCGGACCGTGCCAGGAACGCTCCAGCGCTGGATTAAACGCGAGGTACAACCTGCCAATTTGCTTGTCGACGATCGGCCGGATTTCCCAGGTCCAGGTGTCGGGCGAAAACAAAGCGCGCTGATAGCCAATTTCCGTCGACAGGCTCACGCCTACGGGCCAACGCCACGAATCAGGAACCCGCACCCGAGGACGAACGTGATCACCTACCCACTTGTAACCCTGATTCGGCCCAGCACTGGTGAAGATATAAAACCCTGTCTCGAACCAATTCGTCCACCCCTGAGTAATCTCCACTGTTTCGTGCAGTTGATGGTTCGTTGGAAATCCCGCCTGCACCGCAGGTCTGACTACCGTCGGCGAACTAGACGACGAGAGCGTCGATCCCTCAACCGTGAAGTTGCTGTGGAGTTCGACCATGGTCCGGCCCGGCGCCACGGTATCCGACCCGTACACTTGAATTTCGTAATTGCCTTGCCCCACTAAAGAATTCCCCGACACAGCGAGAAGAAGGAGAATTCCTGACCGGATCAGCCACTTCACGTAAGGTCGTCTCGCACCTTCTTCTTATAGCGGATTCGATTTCTGGTAGAACGCGCGGCGAGGTCATGCTCGACTTCAATCAGGACTGAATTCTTCTCCGTATCGGGAGAAAGACAAGCCTTAGCGGCTACTTGTCTTATTAGGGGAGATCCGCTCCCGGTGACTTCGTATCGTGATCTGCCCTCTCACACCGGACAACGAACTGGGCCGTCTCGCTGCCCTGAATAGGTACCGCATTTTCGGAACGAGTCCGGAGAACTCTTTTGATCGGCTGACCCGGATCGCTGCCAAGCTTTTCTCAGCGCCAATGGCGGCAATTTCCTTCACTGGTCAAAACACCCAGTGGGTTAAGAGCTGCATAGGGCTAAGTGTTCGGGAAGTGCCCCGAGAGGTAACGTTCTGTGCGCACGCCATCCTTGGCGAAGGAGTCTTGATCGTTCCCGACGCTAGAACCGATCTGCGCTTCCGGGATAATCCGTTTGTGCTTGGTGAACCCTATCTGCGTTTCTACGCCGGCGCACCACTCATCACTTCTGATGGCTTTCGCCTCGGTACTCTTTGCATTCTCGACGTTGTTCCCCGACCCTTCCTGGAGGAGCACAGAATCGAGTGCCTCCAGGATCTGGCCGCGCAAGTAATTGATCAGCTAGAGCTCATCCGCTCTCAGCAAGCACTTACGGTAGTTAACGCTGATCTCGTTCGACGCCGCGAAGACCTGAAGCGAAACGAGGAGATCTCCCGTGCACTCAGCGAAGCCACCCCTGTCGGAGTCTTTCAAGCCGACCTTGAGGGCAATGTCACCTCCGTAAACTCCCGTATGCTACAAATCTGGGGGCTTAGCGAAACGGAGATTGTGGGAACCGGTTGGAGGTCTCGCATTCATCCTGAAGACAAACCGCGCCTGAATGCAGAATGGACTGCAGCCGCTGCTGAATCCCGCGAACTAGAAGCTGAGTACCGCCTTCTTTTCCCTGATGGTTCGATCCGCTGGATCGTCAGTCGATCGGCTTTCGTTCGGGATAGCTTAGGTCAACTCATCGGATCCGTAGGAACTGTCGATGACACAACCGATCGCAACCGGACACTGAAAGAGCTGGAGAGCCTTCGCAGTGTCATGCATCTTGCCATAGAAACGATGCCGCACCGGATTTTCTGGAAGGATCTGAACGGCACCTATCTAGGCTGTAATCGTGCCTACGCCCTGGATCTTGGGTTGTTGAGCCCCAATGAAGTCATTGGCAAAAATGACTACCTTTTGCATAATGCCCGCGAGGCCGAGCGGTTCCGGGCAGACGACTTGGAAATGATGCGGAGTGGCGTCGGGATGCGCGATGTTGAGATATCGAGGCGACGCCCGGACGGAAGCGTTGGCTGGTTCCGCACAAGCAAGATCCCGATCCATGATCACGCAGGTCAAGCGGTGGGAGTTCTTGGCACTTTCGACGACATCACCTTGGAGAAGTCCGCCAAGGAAGAGCTACGCCGCGCAAAAGACGCCGCCGAATCCGCAGCTCGCGCTAAAGGTGAGTTTCTTGCCAACATGAGCCATGAGATACGCACACCGCTTAACGGTGTGCTTGGTATGGTGTCTCTTCTGCTGGATAGCCCTCTAAACCAGGAACAGCGAAGCTGGACCGAAACTGCTCAAAGCTCGGGAGAATCGCTGTTAGCACTCCTGAACGACGTTCTCGATCTGAGCAAAGCGGAGGCCGGCAAGCTAGCCATCGAACAGGTGCCGTTTGACGTTCGCAAAGTCATCAGGCAATGTACCGAACTCTTGCTGCCCCAAATCGCCGCAAAAAATCTCTCTCTTACGACCAGCTTTCCGCCTGAGTTTCCGTCCCATATTCTGGGCGATCCCTCTCGCGTTCGTCAGATTATTCTCAACTACCTCGCGAACGCCCTCAAGTTTACGGCGGAAGGTCGAATTTCCATCACCGTCAGGCTGCCAACCCCCCCAGCCTCGTCCCTGCGCATTGAGGTTGCCGACACGGGAATCGGCATACCTGCCGAGATTCAAGCCCGTCTCTTTCAACCCTTCACTCAGGGCGATAGCTCGACTCGACGCCGCTTTGGCGGAACCGGCCTCGGTCTCTTCATTGCAAAACAAGTAAGCGAGCTAATGGGCGGCTCAGTCGGTCACCGTAGCATAGAGGGAAAAGGGAGTACATTCTGGGTTGAGCTGCCTTTTTCCCCAGTCAAATTTCAAGAGCCGCTCATTCCCGCCGCCGTCTCAACGCCTAAGCTCGACGCGAATGCTAACGGATGTCGGGTTTTACTGGCGGAAGACAACCGCGTGAATCAGCTCGTGGCGCAGAAGATGCTCGAAAAACTCGGATGTCAGGTGCAACTCGCAACGAACGGTACTGAAGCGATATCCTCGTGGAAGTCAGCTTCATTTGACCTTATCCTTATGGACGGTCAGATGCCCGAACTTGACGGATACGAGACTACCGCCGCTATTCGCAACTAAGAGCACCAGAGCGGCGCTGAAAGAACGCCAATTGTAGCCCTCACCGCTCATGCGCTTCCAGGCGATCGTGACCGTTGTCTGGCTGCCGGTATGGACGACTACATCACTAAGCCGCTGCAGTTTGAGGAACTTCGGCGGGTTCTGAACTCCTGGGCTTCTCGCAGCTGACCAGGTGAATTTCAACTCTCCCTTGACACAGTAGCCTCTTGCGCAGAACCCTGCCCAGTGCTGCTCTGCTCTTGCTGGGGTGCAGTAGCTGGCCGTAATAGCCTGATTTCGCTTCTGCGTAAACGCCGCTTCGTTTTCTGCTTATTGGCGCGAGCCCGATCTCCACGTCGCGATGACATGGTGATCTCTAGTATACTCTTGTACAATCTCTTAGGACTTTAGTGATGTCGTCACCATCTAACCTCCTGGAAGAGTAAGGAGCCGATGGTCATGAGTGACATCAACACATTCTGGAATTGGGCTGGACGCTATGTAGGGCAACGTGTCTGCGATGATTTGTTCTCCTCAAGTGGTCGGCAAATCGGGTACTTTGCAGAGGGGGACGAGGTTTACGCCTGTAATGGAGCTTACTTGGGGGAGGTGCGCAGCGGGAATCGCCTGATTACAAACCTGAGTAAGAATAAGTGGACCCGGCGAGCATTTACCCCGCGCACGTCCAAACGAAATCCGGAGCAATCCGATGCTACGGCAAAAGTGCTGCTTTGCGGGTACGTCGATTTTCCTCGCTTTCTAGAAGCTGACTGAGCTCGCTTACCTTGTAGGCGATTGGCTCACTCAGAGGCATGTCCAGCACCATCGATCAATATCGCGAGGCGAAAAGTCAGTACCTAAGTTTAAAGACTCACGCTAAGAAAGAACTGATGGCCCGGTTCCATGAGTTGGCATCCGAACTCTACCGCGTTCAGCGTGAGTTGCTCGAAGACTTTGGCGAGAAGGTCGCGATCCCGGCAAAACCAAAGGCTCGGTCTGCAAAGACTTCTAATCGCGAGCCCAAGATTGTGGCTGCCAAGCCAGTTGATTCTTCACCCAAACTAATCTCCACGCAGAAACAAATCGAGCGGTACAAGGCGAAGCTTACCGCTGCCCAAGCTACCGGAAAGTCAACTAAGCCGATTCAGGACCGCCTCTACGAACTTGAAGACGAACTCAGGCTCTTGAGGGAGCCGTAGCTTGGCGACGCCATGCCACGTCATCAGGGCAATGATTCCGATTCCAGCAACGCCCCAACTGGCAGGCTCAGGCGCGGCGGTAATGTCGAGATATCCACTCCGCCCATCCGTATAGGTTCCGTTTGAGCCAAGCGACGCGCCTTCAAAAAAATCCACCTGTTCGAAGCCACTTGTCTCGATGTGAGTGGGTCCATAGTATTGGCCGTTGTTGAACACCGCGTAATCGTAATCAAAGTCAACCGCGACACCTTGCGCCGTTTGAATCAGCTCGCCAGAGTGACAGCGGCCTCCATCCTGCAGAAAACAGTTTGCCCCTGCCGCTTCGATTGTGCTTCCGACCGCGCCAGACACAAAAGCCTGCTGCGAAAAATCGAGATAATAATGGTTGTTCTGCGTATAACCCACTTGGCTGGACGGCCCCGCAGCCAGCGCGTCTGACGCGTACTTATAGTCGACCAGCGGATCAGCTACCAGAGCAACCGAAACCGCGTTGGTCAGACCAGCCGCGAACCCAAGCAAAACTAGAAATCGAGAGAGTTTCATCTGCTGTGAGCATGGCTGATTCCTAGGAAGGGAGCAAGGTTGTCGCGTACTAAGTAGTTAGCTTGGAACCACTTACCTCTATTTCAAAAGGAGATTACGCAGTGTTTTCAGATCATGAAGCAAACGTCGGCTTGACTCGGTATTAGCCTGCAGCTTTGCCAGCTTGTGCAGCACTAATCGAATTGCTTCCACGCGTCTCGAAGATTGACTATCGTCTCTACCCAGCAGACTCTCAATCTCCCGCGATGTCTTCTCCGTCTCCACCTCCAACAGCGCGAGAAATTCCTCTGCGCTCTCGATCGTGTCAAACGGAGTTTGTTCCATCTTCTTGAGATCGTCTCAAATCACGTGCTGGCGTAGTAACGGTCAGTCGACTGCACGGTCAAAGTCTTTTGCGTAGTGATCAGCCGGATTTTGCGGAACCCTGAAGCTTTAACCGGTTTATTAGATACAAACCCGAGGCTGTACTCGCTCCGCAGATCCTCCTCGATTGCGCTAAATATCTGTTCCAGCGTCTGTTTCGCACTGACTGCGAAAAACCGCCCTCCTGTCTCTTTCGAAAGCCGCTCCAAGACACCCTTGCCTCCCGGTCCGAAAACCGACGCTCCGCCGTAATAAGACGCATCGGAAAAGAGAATGCAGTAGACGATGGTATCCGCTCGTTGAGCGGCTTCGATGGCTTCGCTCAATGTCACCGTACTTCCCTCATCCACACCGTCGGTCAGAACGACGAATGCCTTTCGGCCCTGCTGCGTTCGCATCACCCGGATTGCTGCCGTCCTCACAGCGTCGTACAACAGGGTGCCGCTTCCATACTTTGCCTGCTGAGCGTTGGGGGAATCCAGCAGGGCCAAGGTATCTTGCAGATCCTTGTGCGAAGATGTCAGCTCCTGCCGTATGATCACTGCTTGGTCGAATTGAACCACTACCGCGCTGTCCTTGCCCGGTCGCAGAACCTGGTCGAGAAAGCGGAAACTCGCCCCCCGCTCGTCTTCGAGAACACGCGTTTGACTCAGACTCGTATCCACCATCAGGCCCACAGTCAAGGCCAGGTCTGTCTCTCGCGAGAAGTATCGGATCAACTGCGGCCGGCCGTCTTCGAAGATCGTAAAGTCTTCTTTGTTGAGATCCCGGATGATGCGGCCGTTTTTCTCCCTAACCGTCGCCAGAATATTTACAACCTTGACATCGGCCGAAAACGTCGGCCCTTCTTGCCCTTCAAGAGAACTGACGACCAGCAAAGAACCTGCCCTGGCCAGCCACTCGCGTCGCGTGCCGAAGAGTTTTGCTGCGAACGGCTGCCGGTAAATATCATCATCCATGAACGATAGGTCCTCTTTGATCCCCTTCAACGAGTAGGCTACTAGATCCATATGCCCGGCAGGTTGGAACAGGATCAGGGCGCAGCAATAATGCCGAGGATGTTCAGTCAGTCGTCAGTTCCTGTAGTCTATGTAGCCGGTGCTGCTTCCTCTAACTCGAGTCGCAATACTGCCCGCCCCAGATGGATTTCATCTCCGTCATAAAGGCTGGTCCCGCGACTACCGCGGTGCACCGGCTGGCTCAGGCCATCTCGGAGAATCCATAATCCGCAGTTTGTATCGCCCTTATAGATCCGATCGTTAAATAACCGGTACTCACCTGACTTTTTGGAATACAGAATATGCGCGTGCTCTCGGGACACACTGCAATTTAGGTCGCCTTCCCCGATAAAGGCAAGATCATTCTGCCGGGATGGTCCATTACCGCGGAAAGTCTCCGCTGTCCTGCCGATGTTAATTCGTGTTTTCTTGATGGAAAGCACCTGACAATTTGCCGTCCCGCTAACAACGATCAGACGTGCATCCCGATCGATGGCCGCACGTTCTTTGGCGTTCCGTTCTGAAGTTGTCTCTACTGCAAACCAGTCTTCTCCGATACCCGGAAGCGCCGGCGTACTTCGTATCTCTATTCGCAGATCCTGCGGGAAGCGATAATCAGCCTTCACAAGCCCTGCTTTCATTTCATTGGTGAAGTAGGTCTGCAGAAACTCACCGGTAAGTACCGCTGCCTGCTCTTCGGAGATGCCGCTCAACTGCATCCGCACAACATTAAAAGGAAAGACGAACTTCCCGCTAACTCGGTGGCTTTTGGCCTTCACCTCATCCAGCAGCGCCAGTCTGATTTCCGCGATCTCCGGCCCATCAGGAGTCAGCCTCTTGGCTGCGAAAGGAGACTCGAACACTGCGCGGCCTATTTTCTCCAGTACGTTCGACCTTGCCATCTCTTATTGTTCCTTTCTCGCAGGGCTGCCGACCAAACCTAACTGTGCTGCTGCTTCAACCAACTCCCGTGCAACAGGGGCCGCAAATTGCGACCCGTAGCCGCCGTGTTCCACGACAACCGCGAAAGCGACCCTGGATTTTGTGTCTCCCTCAAACGGAGCGAAGCCAGCAAACCAGGAGTGCGGCTCGCCTTCGTTTACCTGCGCTGTACCGGTCTTCCCGCCCATGCTAATTGCCATTCCGCTCATTGCCGCACGTGCCGTTCCGCTGACCACTACCGAATGCATTGCCTTTGCCAGAAACGCCGCTGCAGCGGGAGACACAATCGTGCGTGGAACCGATGTTCGGGCATTACTGCTATCGCTCACCCACCGTCCCTCGGGCATCAATCCGCCAGCGGCAATTGCTGCTACCGCGCGAGCTAGCTTAAACGGTGTGGTCACCACAGGTCCCTGGCCATAAGCCGCGAAAGGCAACATCTTTCTCAATTCTTCAGGTGAGCCGCTTTGAATTCCCAGGATCTCCGCTGTCTCTTGCAAAGAGCGTGAACCCACGTCATGCACTCCGAGCTGGGCAAAGTATGCATTGCAAGACACTGCGATCGCTCCCGCCATGGTCATAAGGCCATGCGGATGGTCTCCAATGTCGTCGCGAATGGGACGTCGCCATCCCGCAACTACCGTTCCAGCGCGTCCGTCTTCTAATCTGCGGCACAGATAGGTCTTTTCCGCAGCGTGCGGATCGGCTCGAAGCGCAGCCATGGCCGTCACCAGTTTAAATGTAGAGCCAGGCGGATACTCTCCGTATCGCGCACGATCCAGAAGTTCGTCGGGCGTTGCCAATCCAGC
>CAXTMN010000012.1:49560-50935 GCA_964245395.1 uncultured Bryobacteraceae bacterium | reverse complement strand
AGGCCAACTAGCAAGCGCCAACACGTCGCCGCTCGTTGCGTCCATCACGACCAGCGCGCCCTTCTTGCCAGCAGGCGTGAGATGTCTTTGAAGGATTTCTGTCGCTTTCAGTTGCAGCCGTAGATTAAGCGTCGTCTGCACGTCCCGATCCCGCCCTAACAAGGCCAGCATCGGCGGGCTGCCTCTCAGGTGCCGGTATCGCATGGCCGCGGCGAGCTCCTGAAGGTTGCTGTACCCCTGCAGACGCTGGTTTGAGTCCCGTTCCACAAGCGAGGCGTTCGTTGCATGAAAGTTTTCCTGAGTTCTGAGATCGCCTAACAAATGCGCCGTCGCTGGCCCAAACGGATAATAACGGTCGTCCGACCGGGAGCAAGTCTTTTCGATCGGAATCCCCAGATCTTCGTACTCGCGACGATGCCGCTCCAGTTCGGTCCACCTGCTGGTCGCCAGCAACAATCCGTTTCGATCGTAAATGCTTCCTCGCGGGATTGAGGCTTCTAGCAGATTCAGCCGTGGATTGCGTTGAGGCCGTTTTACTCCGTCCCCTGCGAAAACCAGCGTGCTCCTCATCATCAGATCCTGGTCCTGGAAAATTTGGAGCTGCGCGGCGCGTCCGAGTAACACCAATGCGCAAATACCCATTAGAGTTGCTGCTACTTGGAGCGGTCCGCGAAACGGTCGTGCGATATCCATATCGGCATCCAGTAGCCGCCGGGTTTTCACCAGTGCCCCAGTCGTGTTTGGCCCCCGTGCTGCTTGATTCGAGATCGCCAGCAAAATCGCGAATATTCCAAAGTTGACGAGCATCGCCGTATTGCCGGAACTCAAAAACGGAGATACCACACCTGATAACGGTATGGCACCGAGCGCTCCACCCGAAATAAGTAACATCTCTAAGCCGAGCAGCGCACCCAGCCCGGCTGCCAGAAACATCCCGTACTCGTCGCGCGCGCTGACCGCTACGGAGAAAGCCTTTCTCACCAGCAGTGCGAATAGCAGAAACACGGCAGCGACTCCCGGGACGCCCCACTCCTCGGCCAAGGACGGCAGCACCAGATCGGTATGACCGGCTGGAATCAAACCTGGGTCGCCCAATCCCAGGCCGCTTCCCCACAACCCTCCGGTTGCAAAAGCCCATAACGAATGCGCAAGCTGATCCCCGCCTCGTACATCGTTATTCCATGGGGATAACCACATGGACACTCGGTCAACCACCGTATGAGGCATCCCTAATCGGTAACCGATGATGACTCCGGCAATGAGCACTCCCACGCCCAGCACAGCCAAACCCCCCTTGCCCCGTGCCACTGCAAACAGCAGCAGAAATAAGAAACCCATGACGAGTGCCGGGCCCAAATCCTTCAGCACAAAAAAC
>CAXTMN010000012.1:26328-49550 GCA_964245395.1 uncultured Bryobacteraceae bacterium | reverse complement strand
GAAGCTCGAGGAAGCGCAACGGCCGCGGAACAAAGCGTCTTTGGTGCAGGTCCCGCAGCCGTTCCCAGTTTTGCGACAAGTACCCAGCCATGAAAAAAACCAGCAGAACCTTCACTACTTCGACTGGCTGAAATGGCCCCAAGTTTACCTTCGCGTCGCTACCTGTTGGGCCGGAGCCAAAACGCATCAAGGCCAGAAACAGGCCAAAAGCAACGAGCAGAGGCGTGTACACCAACCCTGACAGCCTCCGGTAATCGAACAGCCGCAAAAGTGGTAGCAGCAGAGTTCCGCAACCCATTGCGCCCCCTAAGGCGAACTTCTGAAATTCCAGCGTGTCGCGGATCGGATCACGGATGCTTACGGCTAAAATCAAGCCCATCCCGCTCAGCAGCAGCAGAGCAGGCAAAATCGTCTCGTCGCCGCTGAACCTGAGCCATCGCCAGGCTACATGAACCATCCAAAATGCCAGGAGAAATATGCCGCACCAGATTGCAAACTTCCTTCGAAATTCGGACGGTGTCCTCACCGCCAATTGCGGTTTGATTCTGCGCAGAGAAAGAAGCGGTACGCTTGATGTTTTCCGGTCGGTGAGGAAGTGTTTTCGCCACGCCTCGCCCCACGCGGCATCGCTCTCCACCTCAGCACGGGTCACACGTAGGCGTGCCAGCGCGCCTACGTTTGGTATTACCCGTTGGTTCGGGTACTCCGCCTGCCGGACCTGTTCGATATAGCTCCAAATTCGCTGCGCAACATGGTCGCCCTCTGTTCCGAAGCCACCACCAGTGAGCGCTCCGAGCAGTTGCTTAGGCCCGGTGATTGCGTTTATATCAACCAGTTCACCCCGATCAATCCGCCCCTGTTCCTCTCCGAACTCTGCGGTTTTCGCAATGAACACGGCGAGGAGACCGGAAGCAATTAGCGCCGAAGCACCAAATAACCAGAATGCTTCTCTATAGCGCCCACTGCGCTTTGCGTCGACCTCATCGGCAGCCAGTTCGGCCGCAGCCGCGTGTTCCCAGCTTTTAGTTACCGCCATCGCCGCAGTCCTGCAAAACGGGTCATCACCCGTCTGGGCGGCTTTGTTTTGCGGTCATTCACCGCTTTCAGCTCGGCCTGTTCCGCCCGGTTTTCTCCCAGCTGCTCTAAGCTTGCGTTCACGTTTGAAAAGCCGGCGAGGGGGGCGTAAAGCCGACGGGCGCGCTCGGCATCATCGTGCGCCAGGTCGAGCCATTGACTGCGTTGTTCGGTGTTGCTGAGAGGCAGTCTCTTCGCTTTCGTGATCGCCCATTGCGCTCGAAAGAGATAGCCGTCCGCCTTCTCCTCCGTTTCACGCGGCCCTAACTTGTATCCAAGCTGCTCAGCTTGATGAAATTCTGCCAGCGCTTGTCCGATATTGTGAAAGGTATATACGTAAACACGGGCTAGTCCAAGATGCGCATCCGGTAAACGCGGAAGGTAGCTGCCTGCTTGCCGGAAATCGTCGATGCTGAGCGCGGCCTTCGCTCCTCTGGTATTTTCCCGTAACTTCAAATACCCGTTACAGAGCGCCAGTTCTCCCTTTGCTTTCAAATCAGAGGGCTCAATCTCCAGCGCGTAGCGCAAACACTGCCTTGCTTTCACCCAGTCGAAGTCTCCAAGCTGCGCATCAGAGCTGTTTCGAAAACTCTCCAGTATGTTGTCAGCTCCCGCTAGTAAATTGGTTCGCATTGGCCCGCGCAAGGCTAAAGCCGGTGACAACTTCCGGAGAAATTTATTGCGCTCGACGATCTGCTGGTAAAGGCTCCAATCTCCGCGAACATATTGCAGACTCTCGTGCGCATAATCGCGTGGACCTTCCAGCTTTCCCGCCAGAGATCGGAAACGATAGTAGTAACCGATTGGAATAAAGAGGAGGAGTCCCACAAGGACCCCTGCAAGGGACGCAATCGCAATATTGCTAAGGTCGTTCGGACGTCTTTTCTGTACTGCCTGCTGCGGCCCCCGGTTCTGGGCCTCTGCGCGTGCCGGTGCTCGCTTGGTCGGCGCCTCAGGAGATCCCGGAAATCTCACATGGGCATCTCCGGCGGTCGCCCTCTCTGCCTCTGCCACGGTTACTTGGCCCTTCAAATAAGCCGAAAGGTCGTTTTCGAACGCTTCCGCTGATTGGTATCTCTGGACGACGTCTCCAGCCAGTGCCTTTCCGACTATTGCCTTCAGAGCGCCCGGACAACCATCAGGTAGTTCGCGAGGTGGCCTCCGCGATTGAATCAGATGCTCCAGCTTGCGCGTGTTTTCGGCTTGGTATGGCGGTGTGCCGCCCACCATCTCGTACAAGCTCACCCCAACCGCCCACAAATCTGAGTGCTGGTCCACTTGCGACTTACTAAGTCGCTCCGGGGAACAATAACTTGGGCTGCCTAAAACATGATGCGTGAGATTGTGAGTAAATGTAACTACTTTGGCAATTCCGAAATCCAGCAGTCTAAGTTCGTCGTTTGCTCCTACTTGTACGTTCGACGGCTTGATATCGCCATGAACTACCGCAGTTTTCCGGCCATCCATATCCGACACAAAGGCATGCAGTATCCGTAGTTGGTTGCAGATCTCCGCCGCATATCTCGCAGCACGAACGGGTTCAATCATCCGCTCGGCTTTCAGGATCTCTGCCAAGGTTTTCCCCGGAAAGTACTCCATTGCGACGAAGAAGCAGCCGTCCTGTTCGCCGTATTCGTAGATCTCCAAAATGCGTTCGTCGAGTTTTTTCAGCTGCCGCTGTAGCTCTGCGCCTCGCCTCTCGGCTGCAATAACCAACTGGGTAAATTCATCATTTGAGTGCTCGATCAGCTTTAGCACAACGTTTCGTTGCAGCGGTGTTTCGTTGGCGAGATAGACGTCCGTCATGCTCCGGCTCAGCTTCCGGATGATCTCGTAATGTGCGAAAGTCTGCCACTGCATCGCTTATTCGTCCCTTATTGCTGCTTGGGCGGAGTCGTGGGGGCTTCAATGCGGATATCCGACTCAAGTGCGTCCGAGATCTGGATGTCTACCATTTGCAGGCCGGAGTTAACGGCCAGAATACCGATTTTGAGGGGATGTGTTTCATCTCCCAAGATGCGAAGACCTTTCAGCTGTACGCCGTGCAAGTCCCGCGCAATGATAGCGACTCCCGCATCGGCAGGTGCGGCCGGGTCGCTTCTTATCAACGCTCCGTGTGGGACTGTGCTCACCAGATTCACGTGCTCTTTCAGAACTAGCGGGCCGAGGTATTGTCCAGGCGGAATCTGGACCGTGTCCCCCGCTTTGGCCAGCGACAATGCATTAATAATGCCACGCGAATCAGCCGGCTCCACTTTGATCACCCGCGCTAGACCCGGATCAACTCCACGTTCTGAGGCCCCGCCGAGCTCGATTTTCCGCACGTCGGCCGCCTGTACCGGCTGACGCCGCATTGTTTGCTGGTTTAACTCACTAAGCAGAGAACTGGCCACGATCGCGATCGCTGCCCCGGCAAGCATCCACAAGAACGGCTTTGACGCAGATTTCCAGCGGGACTGAGTCGGTCGCATTCGCGTGATGCTGTGCCGCCCGCGCGCTTCGGCAAGACATTTCTCCTCGCTCGTTTGAAACTCTGGACCTGGGATAAAGATTACGCTCACATTATCCTTGCCGCCCGCCTCGTTCGCACTTTCCACCAGGCTCCGGGCGATCTCTGCTGAATCGCCGCGATACTCGCCCAAAGTGGCGCCGATTTGCTCTGCTGTTAAGACATCGCTCAATCCGTCACTGCACAACAACAGAGCCGCATCCTGCCGAAACGGAAACGTTTTGGTATCGACAAAGTCGGGGTCTCCGTTTTCCCTCCAATGCGAGCCCACATCCCGGAAAACTTCATTCCGCCGCGGATGTTCCATGGCAGCGTCTTCGGTTAGTTCACCGCGATCTTCCAGTTCGCCCACAGGCGAATGATCCTGTGTCAACTTTGTAAGCCGCCCCTTCCAGGCCACATACAGACGGGTGTCCCCCACATGCCCCACCGTGACATGGCCATTGTTCACCAGGGCTGCCGTGAGAACACAAGCCATCCCGCGGCACTCGACGTACGCCTGCCCCAATCGATAGATCTCGTTGTTTGCAGTGGTGATAGCACGCCGAATGAACTCTTCTGGTTCGTCGCTGCCCTCGACCGCGCCCATCTGCTCGGCTATAATCTGCGTGGCTAATTCGGCTGCCCGCTCGCCCGCCGGGTGCCCTCCTAATCCATCAGCAATCACGTACAGTCCGCGTTCTTCATCCGCTAGAACCCGGTCTTCGTTTATCCTTCGTTGAAGCCCTGTATCTGTCGCAACTCCTGCCCGGTGGTTCATTTCATGCGTTCCCGCCGTTTTGCTTCCCTCCAGTTTGCGACGGTAAACAGGAGTGTAAACAGGAAGAACAGGACTGCAAATAGAGTGTGGGCACCGTAAAGGAGCTTCATATGGTTCTAAGTACGACCTCGAAAGTTAGCGTCAGCACATCTCCCACGTTGATCTCGGCCTTGGTCGGGAGTGGTTCTTCGCTCCCTTTACGCAACCGCTTCCCCCCTAACGATGTGCCGTTTGTGCTGAGATCCGTAATGGTGAATCGACCGGTCGCCGGGTTGCGGCGGATCACCAGATGTTCGCGCGATACCTCGTCCGTGGTGAAAAGAGCAAGCTCGACTGACGCTTGATCTCCACCTCGGCCCACCCGGACTTCGTTTTGCGTAACCAGAAACACCTGCGCACCTGAATCGTCCTCATATCTGATCTCGGCAAAAACGCTCTCGGGTGTGGCTCGGGTCGCGTTGCGCATCGGCGAGAGTGGGAGGTCGTCCGGCACCGATGGCTCCCGATCAATCAGAGTGGTTTTCGTTCCCCGGTAAGCTGCTTCTGCGTTCTCGTTCAGCTCGGAGTGGATCTCCACATCACCCGCAGGCACCTCTGCATGAGGAAGAAGTTCGATTGTCCAGTCCCGGCACGCAATTTTGTGTTCTTTCGGTTCTTTTCCTTTGCGCTTGCTCCCAAAAATGCTAGAACCGCTGTTTAGATCCGTCATTCGAGCCCGCAAAGCCCGTCTGGCATCCTCAACGATGTGGTCAGAGACACCCTTCAAAATCGCGAAATCGTCTGGATTCAGATACACCGTAAATACGCACGGCATGAGAACCGTGTAGCTCATTTCGAATCGGCCCTGCTCCATGTTGCGGATCAGTTCGCCCACGACCACGTTTCCGCTCAGCCTCGCTTCTCCCAGCTTTGTGCTTCCTCGAGCCAACGTAGCGTGTCTCCCTCTCTGCATGACGCCTCAGGATGCCGGCGGTTACAGTTGCGCTCTCCGCATCCGCCGTGTATCAAGAGATCTTAATAGGCCTGACCTCGCTGGCCCAGGCACCTGACGATTACTGTCTGTATACCGTTCCGCCTTTCATTACGAATGACACGTGATGAACGGCACTGATGTCTTTTGCTGGATCGCCATCAACTGCAATCACGTCCGCCAGGTATCCGGCTTTGAGTTGCCCAATCTGTTCCTCCCAGCCAAGCAGTTTCGCTCCGTTTAACAGGTCTGCTCGCAACACTTCGGACGGTTTCATTCCATACTTGACCATCAGTTCTAACTCATGCGCCTGAGTTCCATGCGGGAAGGGGCCCACATCGGAACCGACGGCCATCGGCACCCTGGCCTGCAGTTGCTTGCGAAACTGTTGGGCATGGAAAGCCAGTTCCTCGCGTAATTGTTCACCCTGGGCGGCGGTCGCAGCGTGCTCTGCAAAGTACTCCGAGATGGCGAATGTCGGGACTGCAGGAATCTGCTTCTCTCTCATGAGCCGCATGGTCTCGTCACTCAGCAAATCCGCGTGATCGATCGATGACACACCGGCCTTTGCGGCGAACAAGGTGCCCGGTTCTCCCGTTGCGTGCACCGCAACCCGTTTGCCCGTCCGAGCGGCTTCCGCAATGGCCACGCCGAGTTCCGCTTCAGTGTACTGATAGGGCGTTGAAAACTGTCCGCCTTTCAGCGAATCGGTTCCTGTTTCGTAGATCTTTACGAAGTCAGAACCTTCTTTGACTTGCTGACGAATCACTGCTACTAGCTCTTCAGCATTATTGGCGTAAGTTGCATTGGAGGGAACATGCGCATCGGGATTAAATCGGTTTGCATCCTCGTGCCCGCCTAACAGATCGACGGCGTTGCCGCTAATGCGCATCCGCGGTCCAGGCATCAGCCCCTGGTCAATGGCATTGCGCACAGCTGTATCGGCCGATCCAGCCCCCTCGGTTCCCATATCGCGCTCGGCTGTGAACCCCGCCATCAGGTCCGCCCTTGCTGCCAGGAGAGCCGACACGGTTCGCTGAGGGACAGATTCCTCGACAGTTTGCAGATCTTCCGCTCCGGGGTGCAAAAACAGATGGACATGAGCATCGATCAGCCCGGGCATCAGGGTTCGATTACCTAAGTCGATGATCTGAACGCCCGCAGGATGGGATACTGAGACGCCAGCTTCCACGATTCGCTCTCCTCGCACCAGAAGCTCGCCAGGGCTGATCGAAGTTCCTGCAACAACATCCAGCATTCTGGCAGCTCGCAGAACGAAAGATCGTTCTGGTGCACTGACGCCCTGATTGAATGCGAGCCGTGGGATTGCGAGGAGTAAAAGCAAACATCCTTTGGTAGATAGAGGAAACATAGGAGGCAATCTTACCAGTCACCTTTGGCTAAGCCTGAGGTGAGACACAGTCCAGCCATGGGCTACTTTAGTTCTAAATGTTGTTCAGAGGCAGTTGAAGCTCTATCGAGGATTGATCAGATGGTTTCTTTGATCCGAGGGTAGTACCGTTACTGAGCAGTCGAATAGTGCTCGCTCTGGCCCGCAGCGGTCCTGGGTCATGCTCCATGGTAGCCGGATCCAGGATTTCTAAGTCGCTCGCTACCAGGGTGTTGCATGTTTTTGTAGTCGGATGTCCAAATCTCATATAGCTAGGCGATAGTACGGGCAACACTCACGCAGTCCAGACGGATGTTGCAATCACCACAAATCGACTATCCCTAAGGTATTTAGATCCAGTACTTTCCAAGCGGTGTTCAATCATATAACGGGGCGAAATTAGCTAACCTGAACTGGTGGGACAGGTCCCTTCAGGGATTTCTTACCCGCTATATCACGCACTAAAGATCTCTACGGAGGAGACATGAATTTTTCTAATCTTTTGGGAGCGGGTAGTCATTCCGCTTCTAAAGCGAATACGCTGGGCAACCGCTTCCTGCTGACTCTCGCGATCGGTACGGTTGCTGCTGGCTCGTCATTTGCCAGCACGATCGATCTCGGCATTAACGGTGACGCCCAAGTGGGTGCTAACTACATCTACTTCGCCAGCGATTTCCCGACCGACACGAGCTACGCTACCGCCCCTGGTTATGGCAACTTCCAGGTTGCTCAGGTCCAATCCGGCAACGTTCTGAGCGCAGCCGGTGTGACGAACGGGGAAACTGGCAAAATTATGAGCTTGAGCACCGCGCTCGATCCAGTAACTGCTCCTAATTTCACCACCCCTTATAGTTCCTCACCCTTCCTCACGTTTGACAACGGTGGGTCAAACGAGCAGTTTTACCTTACGGCTCTTCTGCAAGGTACCTTGGCTCCCGGTTCGCCTTTCACGCTGACCGATACACCGAATGGTGTCGTCGCCAGCTTCAATGTAGATGGCTATGTTCTTGATTCAACTTCCAACGCGGTCACAGATTACACCGGAACTTTTTCGGCGACTTTCAACGGAACCACTATGTCTCAGTTGGTCTCGTCATTGCCGATTACTACTCCGTTTAGCGCAACTTTTAGCTTGACCGCGGTTCCTAGTGTTCCGGAACCTGCTTCCATGCTGTTGATGGGTGTTGGTCTCCTTGGTGTCGGCTTCCTTGGCCGTCGCCGTCTTGCCCGCAAGGCCTAGTTCGGTCGAGGTTAGTTCGGTCAAAGTTAGTTCGGTCAAAGCTAGTTCGTCACTCGAGGCCATAACTCGTACGCGGGAGATTCCGAGAAACGGTGTTTACCTGAACGCCTTATCCCTAGGATTCTCCCGCGTTTTCTGTTTTACGGATGCTGGAGCGGCTATAGTAGCCAAGTAGTCTCGGTTTCCTTTTCTCGGAGGTCTTATGTTTCGGCTGTCAGCCCCCCCGTTCGCGTCGACTGCCCTGGCTGTTATTCTGCCTCTTGCCGGTCTTGCTCAAGCCCCGGCTCCCACTAACTTTGGACAGGTCGCAGTCGGCGCCGCCGCCTCGTTGGGGGTTAGTTTTAGCGGCGTCTCGAATGCAACCAGCTTTTCGGCCACTAATCCCAGTGATTTTTCGGTCGGCACACCCTCCTGTTCGGGGAGCACTTGCACAGTTCCGGTTACGTTTCAGCCTACCCGCCCAGGCCTCCGTAAATCCGGCATCTTAGCCAACAATGGCGGTGCTTTCTTCGATGCTTCCGTCTTTGGTATTGGACTGGCGCCCCAGCTAAATCTCGAACCTGGAGTTATCACTACTATCGCTAGCCGGTCCACTGCAGGACTCTCGGCCATCACTCCCAACGGGGTGGCAATCGGTTCACCCGGTATAGTTTACTTCTCCGACACAACAAACAACATTGTTTATTCCTTAAACACCAATACGGGCCAAGCTACTGCTTATGCCGGCTCCGGCTTCAACGGGTCGGCAGGAGATGGCGGCGCCGCCACTGCTGCGCAGCTTAGCTCTCCCTCCGGACTGGCCGTTGACGTTCAGGGGAATGTGTACATCGCGGATACGGGAAACTCCAAGGTGCGTGAGGTGATTGCAGGAAGCGGTCTCATCGTGACAGTCGCCGGAAATGGCACTCCCGGATTGTCTGGTGATGGCGGACCAGCGACAAGCGCCCAGTTGAATTATCCGAATGCGGTCGCGGTCGATGTTTCTGGAAATATCTACATCTCGGACACAAGTAATAGCCGGATCCGTAAAGTGACAGTAAGCAACGGACTCATCTCCACGTTCGCAGGTTCAACGGTTGGGTTCTCGGGGGATGGAGGGCCTGCTACAAGTGCCCAGCTGAATCGGCCGATCGGATTGACTTTTGATGCGTCCGGTAACTTGTTTTTTGCTGATAACTTTAATGCGGTCGTACGCGAAGTCTCCGGGGCGACAATCAGTACAGTAGCCGGGAATCACACGGCAGGCTACTCTGGCGATGGCGGGTCAGCCACAAGTGCTGAGATCTTCGATCCTGTTGGAGTTGCCGTTGATGCGGGCGGCAATCTTTACTTTTCTGAACAGGGGAACGCAGTTGTTAGGAAAGTCACGGGAGACACATCGCGTATTATTACGACGATCGCTGGCGACGCTAGCCGGATCAGCTACTCAGGAGATGGCGGTCCGGCGAACGCCGCGACGTTAAGTGCCCCAACGCATCTTGTTCTCGACGAAGTCGGCAATCTGGTAATTGATGATGCTGGCAATCGTGCAGTCCGCAGGATCTCTGCTTCGAATTCGCTGCTGAACTTCCCATTGACTGCCACCGGACAAACTGCCTCGGTTGTTCTCACCATTTCGAACACGGGCAACGAACCTTTAAACGTAAGCTCCATCATCTTTCCTTCGAATTTCACTCCAGGGCCTGGTGGCACATGTGGTTCCACGAGTCCTACTCTGGCGAGCGGTCAAACGTGCACCCTAGTTATCAGTTTCATAGCGCCAGCCAGCGGCAATACTTCAGGTACCCTGCAAGTATTTTCAAACTCTCTGAATCAATCCGGCGCACAAGCAGGTGCAACTCTGACTGAGGTCAACGGACTGCGCTTTGTCTCGGTCACGCCGTGCCGGATTGCCGACACGCGCAACGCTGCCGGTACTTATGGTGGACCCGCTCTGGTCGGTCAAGCGACTCGCGCCTTCCCGATCGCAAACGTTTGTAACATTCCCACAAGTGCGCTTGCCTACTCTTTGAATGCCACAGTCGTACCGGGCGGGAATCCACTGGGATACCTTACCGTCTGGCCTGCGGGGCAGCCACAGCCAAATGTGTCCACCGTAAACTCACTGGACGGTCGTGTTAAGGCAAATGCCGCCATTGTTCCTGCGGGCAGCGGCGGCGCGATTGACGTCTTTGCAAGCAACAACACTAACTTCGTTCTCGATATCGACGGCTACTTTGTGGCGTCGAGCGACGCAACTTACAGTTCTGCCTTAGCCTTTTACCCGACTGCTCCATGCCGCCTTGCGGACACTCGGAACCCTGATAGCACTTTTGGCGGTCCCTACCTGCCCGGTCAGTCAACGCGCGCTTTTCCCATAGCTCCCAATGCGGCTTGCAATGTGCCGTCTAGCGCCCAGGCCTTCTCGCTCAATCTGACTGCAGTACCTCGAACCCCCCTTGGCTACCTCACCGTCTGGCCTTCCGATCAGGCTCAACCGACTGTTTCGACTCTGAACTCACTAACGGGTGTGGTCGTAGCGAATGCTGCTATAGTTCCTGCCAGCCGCACAGGCACACAAGGAAGTATTAGCGTATTTGCCAGCAACGACACTGATTTGGTGATCGATATCAATGGTTACTTCGCACCGGCGAATACGGGCGGATTATTGCTTTACAATGTAACTCCCTGCCGTGTGCTCGATACCCGGCCTAACGCCTTTGTCAACAGACTCGATATCAGCGTAAGCGGCAGTAGCTGCAGCGTTCCTGCAACCGCTCAGTCATACATTCTGAATGCGACAGTCGTGCCCTCAACCGCGCTCGGCTATCTCACACTGTGGGCCCAAGGAGGCACTCAACCCACCGTCTCCACTCTTAACTCATTGGACGCAACTGTTGTGTCCAATCTTGCGCTTGTTCCTACCACCAACGGGTCGATCTCTGCTTTTGCGTCAAACTCGACCAATTTAGTAATGGATATCTTCGGATTCTTCGCTCAGTAACTGAATATGGGCGCACTACGAAGTCGCTGGTGCGCCCAGGTCTCCAATCCCCTGGCTATGAATGTTCCGCGCTGAAGTGATCTCCTTCGCAAGAAGAGCCGCTTCGGCGAGTGTTCCGATCTGAGTTGGCGTTTCCTCGTATCCAACAAGCAGGAGGAGGTAGGCCTTTCTGGTCACGACATAGGTAATCAGGAATGCCAGTGCAACCAATGCAATTGGAATACCCGTTCCCTCTCCTTGTTTAGAAGAAAAAGCAGCCGCAGCCAACACTCCCAGTCCCGCGGAAATGACCAGAAAATTCGGATGCGTGACCTTGACGGTTTTAACTTCTGACAAACGTGAAAGCGAAATGATTATCTTTGATCGGCCACTCAGGGCCCGAATCACCACACAATTTTCGGTAATCGTGGCTAGCGAGTTCGATTGGACAATCTGCTCGCCTGTCAATGCATCGAAACTGAGTGCAGCCATATAGATGAGTCTGGATTAGCGCATCGATCCCTGATCCATTATGTGCTAGTCGCTTCAGGAGCTTCTATTTTGTCTCCGTCAAGCGGTACAACACTGATGCGTGGGGCGAAAGAGTGATATTCACGGAATTCGATGCGGCCATATCTTTCTCCGCCCAGAGGTCCCTCGCTCGATATATTTCACCTGGCAGGCCCAGATACTTCAATGAAAGCTGATACTTCCTGGGGCTATCGTTCAGATTGAACGCAGCCAGGAACCAGGCGTCTTTTGTAGACGATTGGGACATCCACACCGTCGCACCCTCAGGAACAGTAAGGGTGTGAGCGCCCTGTGACTTCTGATCGACAGCGATCACTTCGGAGTTTGTCAGGAGCGAGAGGGTCCAGTCATCAAGAGAGGTTAAATTGCCGCCCATCACCAGGGGCGACTGGAGCATGGACCAAAGAGTTAGCAGTGTCCTCTGCTCGTCATGAGTGAGAGCGCTTGATCTGCTTTTCCCCGCACCGGGGCGAGGCCCTAAGTTCCCGACGGGCAACATGTCGGCATCGGGCCAGTGACCTGGGGATACTATCCGGACCCACTGTCGCGCCGTCGTAAATTGGCCGAGCACACTCTGAGACCACGCGAGTCCTGGCTGCGAAGTCCAGTGATCCCACACATCGTTTGAGATGCGCCACATTTGAGCGTACCGGCTGAGTTCCTCCGCTTTGTCGAGAGGAGCGGGTCCGGGTGAAAGACTCAGCACGATTGAACGGCCTGTCTTGCGTAATGCTTGGCTGATCATCCGGATCTCGTCGGGTTTGTAAGGATGCGAAGCAATGCAGTCGACCTTCAGGAAATCGACACCCCAGCCCGCATATAACTTCGCGAGCGAGTCGTAATAGGCCTGGCCGGCAGCCGTATCTCTGATCCCGTAATTGTCCTTGTTCCATTCACAAGTATCTGACTGATCCGCAACATCGGTTGCCCTGAAATTCGAGTCCTCAACAGGCAGGTTTCTCTCGACAGCTTCTCTGGGAATTCCTCGGATTATGTGAATCCCGAACTTGAGACCGCGCGCATGGACCGAGTCAGAAAGGGCTCTGAACCCGACCTCGCTCTGCGCGGAGGGAAAGCGGGCAATAGCAGGAGTATAACGGCCATGAGCATCCACGGAGAATCTGAAGGAGCCAGGTTTCGCTTCCGGGTTTTCGAGATACCAGCCCTCATCGACAACGGCGTACATCCAGCCGTAAGGCTTCAGTTTGTTAGCGAGAACGGCAACATTGCTATTGAACTCTTTTTCCGTAACGCTCAGACCATAAGAGTCCCAGCTGTTCCAGCCCATAGGCGGCGTTGACGCCATGCCGGTTTGTGCAAACAAGGCCGAGGACGAAACAGAGAGAGCGATGGTTAGCGCAAGTGTCGATGCGTTCATTCTGGTGACAGTCTATGATGTCGGCGAAATCGAAGCGGTTGAACTGGCACAGAAAAAGCAATACGACGCATATGGCCTTAGCCATGCCGACCGTCACGACCGCTACAAATCTAGAACAAGGCTCTTTCTGCTTCGACGAGGCCATACCCTAGACAATGGAATCTGTGGCATTACCGGAACAGGCAATCAAAGACTACGGTCTGATTGGAAACATGCGGTCTGCGGCGCTTGTGAGTACAAGGGGCTCCGTTGATTTCTTCTGCTTTCCTGAATTCGACAGCGCGACTGTCTTTGCTTCTTTGCTGGACAGAAAAAAAGGCGGATCCTTCGCGATCTATCCTGCGCGGGAAGGGGACAACACTAAGCAGCTCTACCTACCCGAAACAAATATCCTCCTGACCCGCTTCCTCTCCGACGACGGAATCGTCGAGTTGACCGACTTCATGCCCGTGGAAGAAAGCGGAAACATGAATCACATCATGCGCACGGTCACTGTCATCAGTGGTGAGGCTCGTATTCACCTTCGATGTTGTCCACGTTTCGACTACGCTCGCTCAGGTCATCGCACGGAACACCATGACGGCGGCATTCTATTCACGCCTGACGCAGATGGATGTCCGCCAATGTCGCTCCATGCCACGCCCAATGTAACTCTCGAAACTGTCGATGGCGATGCATCCGCTTGCTTCTTGCTGCGACAGGGCGAGTGTGCCCGCTTCCTTTTTGGAACCGTCGTTCAGACTGAGTCGCCCTCGGCCGTCGATGATGTCGTGGATCAACATTTTCGAGAGACGTCCGGATTTTGGCGTCAATGGGCTGCTAAATCGAGCTACACAGGGCGCTGGCGCGAAACTGTAAGCCGCTCTGCACTACTTCTCAAGCTATTGACAAGCAGTAAGTACGGATCCTTGATTGCTGCGCCTACCTTCGGTTTACCTGAAGCGATTGGCGGCGCCCGCAACTGGGACTACCGGTACACCTGGCTGAGAGACGCATCTTTTACGCTGTACGCCATGATGCGGATTGGCTACGTCGAAGAAGGACAAAGTTTCACCCGCTGGCTAAAAGACCGGCTCCGATTTGATTCGGACGGAGGTCCCCTCCAAGTTATGTATGGCATCAACGGACGCACTGAGTTGCCGGAACATGAACTTGACCACCTCGAAGGATATCGTGGTTCGAAACCCGTTCGCATTGGCAACAACGCTTTTAGCCAACTCCAGCTCGACATCTACGGCGAAACGTTCGATGCCATCTACCTTGCCAACAAATACGGCGATGGAATCCCGTACGAAGGATGGGAGCGAATGAAAAAGATACTGCGCTGGTTGGCCGCGCATTGGAGTGATCCCGATGAGGGTATCTGGGAGGTTCGCGGCGGCCGTAAGCCTTTCCTACATTCCCGTCTCATGTGCTGGGTTGCATTCGATCGAGCGATCCGTCTCGGAAACAAGCGCTCTCTACCGGGGCCATATGGCTGGATGGAAGAATGCCGCGATCACATCGTCCAGGATGTCCACGAGAACTTCTGGGATCAAGATCTGGGCACCTTTGTGCAGTTCAAGGGCGCTAAAGAAGTCGACGCGTCCACACTGCTAATGCCGTTATTGCGTTTTATCAGCCCTGCCGATCCACGTTGGCTTTCTACTCTTGCGGTCATTGAACGTGATCTCGCAGTAGATACGCTGGTGAGGCGCTACCGCCCGGACAGCAAGGTAGATGGTCTAGAAGGCAAAGAAGGTAGTTTCACGGCCTGTTCTTTTTGGTTTATAGAAGCTCTGGCCCGATCGCACCAGGTAGAGAAAGCTCATCTGCTTTTTGAAAAGATGCTCGGCTATGGAAACCACCTTGGGCTATACGCTGAAGAACTCAGCGCAAGCGGAGAGCACTTGGGTAATTATCCGCAAGCACTTACTCACTTAGCTTTGATCAGCGCCGCTACGTATCTGGATCGCCGTCTGGCAGAGAAGAAGCAGGAGCCTTGGAGTTAAGAGGATCACGTCCTTTCATCTTTGTCTTTCCCCCTTGACTATCTACAAAATCACAGTATTGTAGATAGTCGAGGAGTAGTGACAATTGGGTAGACCCACCGACCTGGTCCAGGGTACGCTTGATCTGCTGATTCTAAGAACCCTTTCGATCGAGCCCATGAACGGCTGGGCCATTGCGAAGCGCATAATCTAGATCTCCAACGACGTTCTGCAAGCGCAGCAAGGTTCGTTGTACCCTGCGTTGCATCGCCTGGAGCGCCAGGGCTGGCTTAAAGCCGAATGGAAGGGTTCTGAAAGCAATCGCCGCGCCAAGTTCTACACCCTGACAGCCGCAGGTCGGAAGCAACTCCGGACTGAGCTCGACACTTGGCAGCGCCTTTCGAAAGCCATCGGCTTGGTGCTCAAAACGGCTTAGAAGAAGCATGCAATTTGTGTCAAAGTTGCGAACTAGCTGCCGATCAATATTCAGGCATCAGCAGGTCGAGACGGATCTCGACGACGAACTGGCATATCATCTCGAACAGGAGATCCAAAACAATCTCACGGCCGGCATGGTACTGGAGGAGGCGCGCTCCCGAGCTCAGCGGACCATCGGCTCAGTCGGTCTGTACAAAGAAGAGTGTCGCGACGTGCGGGGCGTCACCCTGATTGAAAGCGTTGCCCGCGATGCTCGCTTTGGGGTTCGCAGCTTGCGCCGTACACCGGTGTTCACCGCAATCGCGGTGGCCACTCTGGCCCTCGGCATTGGCGCGAACACGACAATTTTCACCTTTGTAGACAACATCGTTCTTCGTCCCTTGCCCGTTCACGATCCCCATCGCCTAGTTGCCCTGAATTGGGACGGAGCGGTCAATATGTCCTACCCGAACTATCTCGATTTCCGCAACCGAAATGCGGTCTTTTCTGACCTGATTGCTACCCGCTTCAATCCTGTCAGCATGAGTCTTCGCGCCCGTCAGAACTTTCGTGTCTGGGGTTACGAAGTGACCGGAAACTACTTCGAAACACTGGGGGTTGAGCCTGCCCTCGGCCGCTTCTTCGGCCCGAGCGAGGATTGTCATCCTATTGTCGTCATCAGCCATCGTTGGTGGCAGAGTCATCTCGCTAGCGATCCAAATGTGCTCGGAGAGTCCGTAAAGATCAACGGCTTTCCATTCACCATAATCGGAGTTGCTCCGCAGTCGTTCTCCGGAACAGAGCTGATCGTCACAGCCGACTATTGGGTTCCGATGAACATGGAAGCCCAAATCGAACCCGGCCGTGAATGGCTTCGCTCCCGTTCGAGCCGGCAAGTCTGGACTCTCGGCAGACTCAAGGCAGGTATTTCATCTATCCAAGCAGAATCAAACCTTAACCAAATCGCTCAACAGCTAGCCCGAACCTACCCGCATGAACTCAGCCCCAACATGCGCTTTCAATTATCGAGACCCGGCCTGATCGGTCAGGCTTTTCGCGGCCCGGTTAGCGCGATTGGCTCCGTCCTTATGGTCATTGCGGGATTACTGCTTCTGCTCGCCTGCGCCAACTTGGCTGGAATGCTGTTAGCCCGCGCATCAGACCGTCGCTGGGAGTTCGCCATTCGGCTTTCCGTGGGCGCTAGCCGAAGGCAATTGCTCCGTCAACTTATGGTCGAAAGCCTGCTGCTCGCTGCCGCTGGAGGTCTCGCCGGATATGCAATCGCCATCGTCGCCTGCAGTCTCTTTAATTCCTGGTCCCCTACTTTCGACATACCAGCCACTACGTCCGTTCAACCGGACCTCCTCGTGCTTGCCTTTACTCTTGCGTCGACAGTTTCGACGATCTTTCTGTTCGGCTTGTTACCAGCATTGCAAGCCACTCGCACCGGCTTGGTTCCGGCCTTGGAGAACGATCCCAGCTCCGAGCGCCTTCGCCGCTGGAGTGCTCGCGACATCATCATCGCGGGACAAATTGCTATTTCCGTCGTTCTCGTAATCTGCTCTGCGCTGGTTGTGCACAGTCTGCAACACGCGTTAACTCTAAAATTTGGGCTTTCGACCTAAAGGCGCTGTGGCCGTGTCCTTCGATCTGAATCTGCAAGGCTACACGGCCGCGCAAAGCCGTCGCTTTGATGCCAATCTGCTGGCGAAAGCATCGGTCATTCCCGGCCTGCAATCGGTCGGGATTATTAGCAATCTGCCACTTCGTATCGGTGAAAACGACAGCCCCGTAATGCGCGCTGATCTTCCGGTAATGAAGCCTTCGGATTGGCACGCCGCGATCACCTACAACATTTCTCCCGGCTACTTCAAAGCAGCAGGCACTCGGCTTCTCGCAGGGCGCGACATCAACACTCAACATCGCGAGGGCTCGCCGGCTGTCGCCATTGTGAATCAGGCGTTAGTTCGTTTGCTTTTCAGAAGCGAACCCGCTTTGGGCAAGCATCTTCGAACAAATCCAGATTCATCTGACCGGGGTGTAGAAATCGTCGGCGTCGCGGAAACCGGCAAATATGGTTCCATTGGTGAGGACCCACAACCCGCTCTCTTCCTGCCGGTTGCTCAATCGGAAACCAGCTTGACTACTTTGATTGCGCGTTCTTCATTAGATCCCGAAACGGCCACAGAATCATTACGAAAAGCTGTTCTCAATCTTGACCCCCAGTTGACTCTTTTCAACACGGGATCGCTCATTGACCAGCTTGCATTCCCGCTTTGTCCCGCCCGCATCTGCGCTCTGATTCTGGGCATCTTCGGAATTCTGGCCCTAACCCTGGCTGCCACGGGTTTATTCGCTCTGATGGCATATTCAGTCTCGCGCCGAACACACGAGATCGGCATTCGGATGGCCTTGGGCGCCCGACCGGCTCAGGTTCTTTTCTCCGTGCTCCGGCGGACGCTGCTGCTCTGCCTTGTCGGCGCCTCGCTCGGTATCATTGCCGCCTTTTTTGCCGCCCACCTGCTGTCCGCTGTCCTCTACGGCATCAGTCCTCATGACCCGGCGGCATACGCCGTCACCCTTCTTCTCCTGACCGCTATCGCCTGTCTTGCTTGCTGGTATCCTGCCAGGCGCGCTGTCCTTATCGATCCCGCGCTCACTTTGCGTGAGTAGTCGGCTCGCACCATAAATATAAAGCTTGCTTTTACAAGATACCTAGCAATACAATGTCTTGTGGGGACAATGAACGGCAAAACTCATCAGGTTCGCTGGGGAACGCAGCTGCGAAAAGGATGTTTGGATCTCGCTATTTTAGCCATCCTCTGGGGTGAACGACTCTATGGACTGGAAATACTGAGGCGGCTAGAGGATCGGGCAATGGTTGAGATCGCCGAAGGCACTCTTTACCCCATCCTTCTCCGGCTGAAGCAAGAAGCTTTAGTCGAGGGTACGTGGGTGGAAGCCGATGCCGGCCATCCTCGCAAATACTACAAGTTAACTCGACTCGGCCGCCAGCGGGTCGTCGAGATGTCGTTGGCTTGGGATGATTTCGTGGCCAGTATTTCCGGCCTGTTAGCTCCGATCGAAAGAGGTTAGAAATGACGATGTCAGTAATAAACACCGAACTAATTAGCGAGTACGTTTCGCGTGTAGCAACCGGCTTGCGGGGTCTCGACGAAGCTGCCAAACGAGACATCCTGGCCGAGATCGAAAGTCACATCTCAGATCGCGTGGAACAGTTGCGCCAGCAAGGGGCTATGTCTCCTGAGAGACAGGTGCTCGGCGCAATGGGCAATCCGGATGCCCTGTCTCGTCAATTCATGATCGAGCTGAATCTTCAGCGCAGCAGCAGGGCATTCGCTCCATGGGCCCTCCTCCGTGCGTCCTGGCGTTTCGGCCTTACTGGCCTTAAGGGTCTCGCTCTTTTCATTGCAGGAGTAATCGGATACAGCAGCGCCATCGCGTTCCTCTTCGCCGCTGCCGCCAAAGAGCTCTGGCCGAATAAGGTGGGCTTCTGGATAGGATCCGACTTTGCTATCTGGGGTGTAAAGCATGCTTCACTGCACGCACATGAGTATGCCGGTGACTCCTTTGTCTCGTTGTCGCTGTTATTTGCAGTTCTCTCATTGCTGGGAACCACACTGCTACTCCGGAGGTTGCTCCGGTCGCTTAGGGGAAGGCCAACCCTTGCCACGCTCCCATCTGATCTTGGCCGGTGACCTCAGACTTCTAGTGCACGAAGGTCAGATACGCCGCCATGGCCAAGCCCACCCCGGCAAGCACCAACGCAAGAATTACCGCATCCCGTGAGATCCGTCCTGGTATCCATGTTCCTGAGCTCAACTCGCGTACCAGTTGGAAATGCCTCAGCACTGCGGTAAGATTCACGACCACACCCAATCCCACCAGCGCCACTCCTGACCACGCCGAAAGACCGGTCGCATGAGCGGCGGAGTGCAATTGGCTGCTGCTTAGTTGCCGGAGGAAAAGCCCGAAACGACTCACCGCAAATCCAATGCCCATCAATCCAAGTCCGGTGCGGATCCAAGCGAGAAATGTTCTCTCCGCTGCAAAGTAAACACGCGGATCCTTTTCTGCGCCCGGGCTGTCCATAGAAAAATTGTAACGAGCAACGGTCACTGACCTTCGCGTGCATTGAGTTCTCGGAACCGACTTGGCTAAGGCTTGCTGGGAACGGTAGCCCGCCCGGATACACCGCCCGGGCTCGATGAAATCGTAGATTGACTCACGAAAACACGAATGTCCTTGGCCGCTTTGGTCTCGACCCCCGCTCTTTGCAAGAATCCGAGATCGCGAAACCAATCAATGAACCGGTGTTGCCACGTTCCGAACGGTATGTTGTTGCGATCGGTTAAGCCACCGCTCATATGACTGCCGTCCGGCAGTGGGTCCCCTGGATGCCGACCATTGCCGTAAATGTGCATCTCTATGTTCGGCACATTGATCGCTAGCATAGCGGTGAAGTATTCCATTGCCCAAACAGCATGTATCTGGTCTCCCGAGCCCCCAGAAGCAATAAACGCCGGCGGCACGTTTCGTGGAATCTGAGGCGGAGTGCGATCGCGAGCGAAAGGCGATGGGCCAGGATAAACGATGCCCACGAAGTCGGGTCGCGAACTAATTCCTGACAGGACATCATCACCGTTCCCGTTTTTGTCATCAAAACCTTTGAACAGGACTGCTGCAGAAGCAGTTAACTCTGCACCCGCGGAGAATCCCATAATGCCGATCTTGTTTGGATCAATATTCCATTGCGGCGCGTAAGCGCGCACCAAGCGTATGGATTGGAGAACATCATTTACCGCGTCGGTCTGGGGATTGTAACCGTCGCGGCGGAGGCGATTGCGCAAAATGATGGTGTTGACTCCGTAGTTATAGAAAAAGGGAACGAAATCTGCGCCCTCGCTGCCGACATTCAGTGTCCTATGTCCTCCGCCGGCTACCAGGATCACAGCCGCTCCGGTATCCAGACTTCGATCGACCCTGTGCACCTCGATAGAAGGATTGTGAATGTTAACGATACTGTTGATTCGGCCCGACACGGACTCACTCATGTTGTATTGCTCGGGCTCCCGAACTCGGTCCATCTTCAGAAAATGCGAGCCGGGCGGATAAATCGGAATAACCAATCCGCCTTGCAAGATGGGTAACGGCGAATACGGAACATTAGTCGCTGGTCCTGGGTGTGGCACTCCGCGCGGGGATGGCAATGCAGGTAGCGTCTGTCTGCCCGTGCGGTCTGGCGGCTGCGAAGTCTCCTGTACGCGGCTGTGGGCTCCTCCTGCCAGCGCTACCAGGAACAACAGAGCAAGATTCGGGGTGCTGCTTTTTACTCTCACAGGGAGCCACCTTCTAGGCGGGCCAGCTTCGGTCCACTGCTTTGGGCCACCATGACCCAGGCACAAAAAAATTGTGCCAATCCAATTTGCAGGTCTCGACCATTTGTAAGCCGTATTCACAGCGCCTCAGATCCGCTGCGGTTTCATTAGCGGTTCCAAATCCAAATTTGCAACCGGCCTGCTTGGCTCGTTCAAGAATCGCCCGGCTTGGCAGTTGTTCCCGGGTGTTGATCTCGACGGCTACGCGGTTTTTCAGCAAAGCATCGATGACTTTGCTCATCCGAGGTTCTGTCCACAACTCTTCCGCTGCTGCTCTCATCGTCGCAGGAAGGTATCCCGCAGACCCATAGAGGTCGATCGGTTCCGTGTTCAGCCGCTCGACAGTCTGGTCCACCAGGCTTTCCACGAACTCTTGGTGATTGGTAATCGAAGCAGCGTCCTCCGGCACCCCCAACCGCAGTACCCGGCCTTTCCCATCACGCCATCTTCGACTGTCCGCGACAACGTAGTCAAACCGTTGCGCTGTTTCCCGGGAGATGGCTCGCATCCAGTTACTGTCTGCCGCATAGAGTGCCGAGAATACCGGCTTGCTTGCAACAGAACCTAACCATTGCTGGGCGGCTCTATCATCCTTGATAGTGGTACTCAGCGCGGTAATTCCGTATTGAATTCCATCCTTTCGCGATTTTCGCAATGCATCTTCGAGAGTCATCCCATTGCGAAGAAACACATGGTAGTCGACCATCGGAATATTATGCCGTCCAATGTTGATGATTTTGCGGTAGACGTCATCGACCATGGGCGGTGCACTCGTGTACGCTGGCAGATCGTCTGGCAGTGGACGCACACGCACTCTTCGAAACGATACTTTCGATCCCTCGTTGTGGCACTGCAACGCAAAGGTGCCATGGTCGAGGAAGCGCATCCGCTCTCCCCCGGCGGGAATCACGGGAGGTGTCGGCTCTACGTAGTCAACCAGCAAATCGTTGTTCAAACGAATCTGAACGTTTTTGCCGCGTACTGCCACACGCATGGAAAACGGCTTGCTGTCCACAGCAAGCTGCTTGTACATGTTGCGAAGCCCATAGAGCGAACCGGTTTTCTTCCGCTCCAGGTAACCGCCGTCGCCGCGCGCCGTGTTGTTGACTTGGATCTCGAAGCCTTTCTCAGGGAAATCGCTTTCCTGATAAGCCGTATGGAAGTACACTCCCGAATTACAGTCCGGCTGAGTGGTCAATTCTACTTCGAGCTCAAAGTTTCGAAAGTCCGCGCCCCGTACTCCACCGGAGTAAAACAGGTGGGAACGCGGCCCGTCCGCAGTGAGCGCTCCATCAACGATCTTCCACGAACTCTTGTGTTCGCTCGGCCGCCAATCATTCAAGGATCGGCCATCGAACAGATCCACCCACTCGTCGGTTGCGGCCGCAGCCATTCCCGCTGGAATGGCCGCGGCCATTGCCACAAACGCTCGTCTACTTAGAGGCACTTCGCTACCCATTGGTGTCCAAACCAGAATAGCGATTCCCGAGCACAACGATCCCGCATTTTAGCCTGCGTTATACCTGCCCACCATTGTGCTTGGCGGCGGAAACTGCAGAAGCGCGTAGTCAGAATGCTATCGTCACGGTTGCTGCACCACTCGCCTGCTGCTTCCCGAGCGCTTCAAAACGGAGGCAATCTGCTGTGGCAGTGCCCTGTTCATCAGTTCCTCAATCGGAACGGGGAGCGCAATCGACCAATTCGGATTTTGGTCTCCGCTGGTAGCCGGAATATTTGGCCGCTCCTCTACTTCCAGAGCGTCGTCCAGCGCTGCCGTCACGATCCGGCACGGCGCTTCCGCCAGAGCTTCGTAAGACCGCCTAACTACTTCGCTTGTTGACAAATCAGCTGTCGAGTTGGTTAACGCCTGAAGGCGGTCGCAGATCTCGGCCGTACTTTCCTCATTCGGCTTCAGCCCAATCTCTCGTTGTTTCGCCAGATCCGATCCAGTCCACAATCCGGCTACCGTCGGAAGATCATGCGTGGTCACAGCGGCTAGCGCTTCTTGTGGGTAAGTCCTCGGATGCTCTTTCTCAAACCAGAGAAGCCGATACGACATCACGTTATGCTCGGCCAGCTTGTTCCGTGCGGATTTTTCCACCGTGCCCAGGTCCTCGCCGACGACGTATGCTTTGGCCCTTTCACTCTCCAGTGCCACGATGGCCAGCATCTCGTCAGCATCGTAACGAACGTAAGCGCCTTGTGATGCGGTCATTCCGTTAGGGATCCAGAACAGGCGGAACAATCCCATCACATGGTCAATTCGCAACCCTCCGCCATGCCGGAACCCTGCGCGAATCGTTTGAATGAAGGGCTCGTACCCGGCGGCCCGTAATCGATGCGGAACAAACGGAGGCAAGCCCCAGCTTTGGCCTTGCGTGTTGAACTCGTCCGGTGGCGCCCCGACTCCTGCGCCGGTCGCAATCACGTCTTGCCACGCCCACGCATCGGCCCCGTCCGGATCAACGCCTATCGGAAGGTCCTGCACCAGCGCAAGGTGTCTCGCACACCCTGCCAACTGTTGATCGAGCAACCACTGCAGCCAGCTGTGAAACTGTATGCGGCTTTCATTCTCGATCGCAAACCGTTCAACTGCCGGCAGCGAAGGATGTTGGTATGCTG
>CAXTMN010000012.1:21015-26318 GCA_964245395.1 uncultured Bryobacteraceae bacterium | reverse complement strand
TATGCTGCTGGCCAGCTGTGCCATCCCGATTGATGCCGCTCGGCCAGCGCACAAAATGTGGCAAAATGATGCAAGTCACTGCCCTGCTGCTGACAGAACCGGTCAAAGTCGGGGTCGCCTTTAAACCCAATCCACAGAGCCTCGAGCGCACCCATCTTCAGCTCGAATACTTTGTCGCGATCGATCTGCCGCTCCTTGTTCAGGGCCTGTCCTGCACGAGCGAACTCTTCAAAGTGCGCACCTAATCCGGCAGTCGCGCCTGTCACACCGGGCACATGGATCCACAAGGGATTCAGGAAGCGTCGCGAGGTCGGGAAATACGGGCTTTGCTGCTGGGGCAAGATAGGCGTCACTGCGCTTAACGGGTTCAGCAGCATCATGCCTGCCTCCAACTCATCTGCCGACCAAACAGCCAGGCGTCTCAGATCGCCGAGGTCCCCGATGCCCCAGCTCTCTCGTGAACGTGCCGCATAAAGTTGGACCGCCCAGCCCCACGTACGTAAGGCTTCGGGCAGCCAGCACTTGCCCGGACTCACAATCAGGCGCGCTGGCTTCTCAACGCCCTCGATCATGTACTGGTGATAGCCAGTCGGAAGATCGGCCGGCAAACGATGCTGAAAGGAAAGCTCCTCGCCAGCTTCGAGCGTGATCAATCCACTTCTCGGCATCTCACGCTGCTCACCCTTCCGCACGATCACCACCGAATCGTCATGCGCCGGAGCCATCCCGCCCACTTCCGCGCCCATGGCCTGAATGATCGCCTGGATCGTTTCCTCCGGGGTGTCATGCCGCTTGCCAAACGCATCCTCATAGGTCAGGTCAATGCCCCAACCGCTCATTGGTCGTTCCTCAGTCACGTGGGATGTGATGCAGGAAAGCTTCTATTTCGTTCCGAACAAAGCTTCTCGTCTGAGTAAATTCCTCCCGATACGAGTCGCTCCTCTACTGAGTCCAACTTGTAATGGATAGAATGCGCGAGGCGTTCGCAACCCACAAGACCGGTGAGACGGCTACCGGTAGAGCTCTCTCATTCAGCAAGTTCACCGCTGGGACTCGTACATGCTGTCCTTGTCGGCGGTGCGCTCGCCCCATAGTCGCCTTGCTGAGATCTCGACCGAACAAGCGTGGGAACTCCCTCGCTGTTGTTCCTCAATTAAGCCTGAGAATCTCCATCACATCCGCGTCATCCTTCGCAAACTCGGCGTCTCCGGCGCTGGACAGTAGCTCCTTCCTTTGCAGGATGAGCGCATCTTTTACCGAGATCAGCCCGTCGCCGCCGTGGTTGGCCTTACGCAGTGTTCCGTCACGGTTAACGTCACTTCCGTGGCAGCCCTTCGGCATCACGTTACCGAACCGCAAAGGTCGCGGCCTTCGACTGGCTCCCAGCTTGAGCGGTATGGCTTATGAGTCGGATCTCGATATAGTCTGACGGTCGGACGCGGATACCGCCTGTGGTGTCTTGAACTACGACGGATCCAAAGCTGCTGTTATCCAGAGTTAATTCGCCTCGAAAGTGATCGGCTGCGATGTGGTCGATGATTATCGAGAGTAGCTTGAGGATGCTCGAGCCGATGCGTTGTTTTGGGCTCGTGCCACGCGTACACGCTGGAAGAATGGTTCAAAGAAATTAGTTTTGATGAAACGGCGCTGTCCTGACCACGAACATCACATCGGCCAGTTTCCAAACCAGCAATTGAAAGCACCGGCGACACGATTTAAAGAAGGCAATATTTTCGTTGAAGGACCAGTACGTTTGTGTGGCGACCGACCCCAGTTACCTCATCAATTGTTTTCACTGAAAAGAAGATCCGCTCAAGATTACTTTGCATTTCTTGCAGGCATGCTGGAAGCATTCAGCGAGCAGGTGAGGTGGTGAGCCGGGCGGGACTCGAACCCGCGACAACCGCATTAAAAGTGCGATGCTCTACCAACTGAGCTACCGGCCCGTTTCAGGCACCACAATCTTAGAGTATCATTCGGTGACGAAACGTTCTATTATAGTGAATAGCCCGAGCTACGACGCCGACTTAACTTCCTTGTCCCTAGGGACTATTCCCTCCCAATTCACAGGACAAGTAACGGAATTGCGTTATTTAGGGTCCATAGATTGCCGGAGCGAGCACGTGTCGGCAATAGAACGGAATACGAGGGTAATTATTGTCAACGCGCGGAACACACTTTTCCTCCTACATCCAAGCCGGATTTGAGTGTTCTACGCATAAATTGCAAACCGGCAAACGCCTCGATCTGCTCAGTTCGACTAAGCACGATCAGTGGGCGTTGGAGGATTTTCAGAGGTTAAAGAAACTCGGCATTACAACGGTGCGTACTTGCGCCCGATGGCCTCGAATTGAGCAAAGCGAAGGTCATTATGATTTTGCCTCACTCGAGTCTCATTTAGACGCGGCGAGGGAGGTTGGAATTGAGTTGTTGGTCGACCTCCTTCATTTTGGCTGGCCGGATCACATCGAAATTTTTTCGCCCGCGTTCCTGAGTGCTTTCCATCGTTATGTCTTTGCCTTCGCTAAATTCATTAAGCCAAGAGTGACTACGTGTACGACCATCGCTCCGGTGAACGAGATATCGTTCTTTTCGTGGGCTGGTGCGGACGTTAAGTGTATCAATCCTTATGAAGCGAATCGAAGCCATGAACTGAAAAGGATTCTCGTTCGAGCCGCTATCGGGGCAAGCGAAATTCTGCTGAATGAAATTCCCGGTGTTAGACTTCTTTCCCCGGAACCGGTAATTCACATCGTAGGCGATCCAAATATTCCAGGTGATCAGGAAGAGGCTGAACGTTATAGGTTGGCGCAGTTTCAGGCATGGGACATGATCTCAGGACGATTGGCTCCAGAGCTTGGCGGGAAAGCAGAGTATCTGGACATCATAGGGACGAATTTTTACTCACGAAACGAGTGGGTTCATAATTCGTTGACATCCCTCCATCGTTGCGATTCGAAATATCGGCCTTTTCACCTTATTCTCGACGAGGTCTGGAGGCGATATCGGAGGCCGATATTAGTGTCCGAGACTGGTACTGAGGATGATGACCGCGCAGATTGGTTTGCGTACGTCGCCGAAGAAGTTGCTTTAGCGCATTCCTTTGACATTCCCGTTCATGGGATCTGTCTATATCCCATTCTGAACCATCCAGGCTGGGATGATGATCGGCACTGTCATAACGGATTATTTGACTACGCGGATGAGTTTGGGAATAGAGAGATCTATTTGCCTTTAGCAAACGCCATCAAGGATCAACAGCATAAGCTGCTGAAGAGTTATCAAACCCTACATGCTTCCGAACAACATCGATCTGATCTGTTTGTCTCATCTCAGATGGGATTTCGTGTTTCAGCGTCCTCAGCACCTAATGAGCAGGTTCGCCAGGAATCGGAGGGTGTTTTACGTTGAGGAACCGATCTTCGGGGATGGAGAGTCTTACAGTCGATCTAAGTTTTGTCCGCAGACTGGAGTACGAGTGCTGACACCCGTGATCAGCGCGGATCTGAAGGGCCAGGAAGTCTCGGCGCAAGTGCAGGCTCTCTTGAAGTTGTCTCTTGAACAAAACGCCGTTGATTCATGTGTTTCCTGGTTTTACACGCCAATGGCGATGCATCTACACCGCCTGCTGCCTTCGCGACTGACGGTCTACGATTGCATGGATGAGTTGTCTGCCTTCGCTGGGGCTCCGCCGGCCATGCAAGCCAATGAGAAGTTGCTATTTCAACAAGCAGACCTGGTATTCACGGGCGGCTCAAGCCTTTTCGAATCTAAACGGAACCAGCATCGATCAGTTCATCTCTTTCCCAGCAGTGTGGACCTCCTCCATTTCTCCACAGCCCGAACGATCCGCGAAGAGCCTGCGGATCAACAGGTCATTCAGCATCCCAGGTTGGGTTATGCAGGGGTTATCGATGAGCGCATGGATCTAGATTTAATTCATAAGTTGGCGAGCTCGCATCCGAGTTGGCAGATTGTACTTATTGGGCCGGTCGTTAAAATAAATCCCGAGCTACTGCCTAGAGCATCAAACATCCATTATCTTGGGATGAAGCACTATTCTGAGCTGCCCGCTTATCTTGCCGGCTGGGATGTTGCTTTGCTTCCCTTTGCGTTGAATGAATCCACTCGCTTTATAAGTCCAACTAAGACCCCTGAGTATCTTGCTGCGGGAATCGCGGTCGTATCGACCGCGATCCGCGACGTTGTTAAGCCTTACGGGGAATTGGGGTTGGTAACTGTAGGCAGTGATGTTGATGAGTTTATTCATAGTGTTGAACGTCAGCTTGCCAATCCGGTAAGCGAGCAGGAGAAAGAACGCATCATTGACTTCTTGTCTCAATCATCATGGGACAAGACCTGGAGTGAGATGGATCATCTCGTCAATTCGAAGATGCATGCAAGAGTCTCTAATTGTTCTAGTGACGGACAGGACTTTACGACTACTTTAGATGCGGTAACAGAAAGGGTATCCCATGTTTGATTACTTAGTAGTCGGAGCCGGCTTTGCTGGCGCAGTGGCGGCCGAGAGAATGGCAAGTAACTTCAACAAGAAGGTTCTGGTTGTAGATCGCCGGAGTCACATCGGTGGGAATGCATACGATCATTACAATGAAGACGGATTACTTGTTCATCGATACGGGCCTCACATTTTTCATACCAACGCAGAACAAGTCTTCACTTACTTGTCGCAGTTTACATCGTGGAGGTCGTACGAGCACAAAGTTTTGGCGTCGGTAGACGGCAAACTTGTCCCGGTACCCATCAATCAGGACACAGTGAATCTCCTTTATTCCCTGAATCTAAGCTCAGAGCAGGAAGTAAGTGACTTTTTTGCCTCGCGAGCTGAGAATAATACAGCCATCAAGACAGCCGAAGACGCAGTGGTTAGTAAGGTGGGTCGAGACCTGTATGAGAAGCTTTTCCGAAACTACACGCGCAAGCAGTGGGGCATCGATCCTGCACAGCTAGACGCTTCTGTAACTGCGAGAATCCCTGTTCGTACGAATCGAGACGATCGTTACTTTACCGATCGTTACCAGGCCATGCCCAAGCACGGCTACACAAGAATGTTCGAAAACATTCTTGATCACAAGAATATCTCCCTTCAGTTGGGATGCGACTTTCGCGATCTAAAGAAGGACATTGATTACAACGAAATCATCTATTCAGGTCCGGTCGATGAATTTTTCGACCATCGGTTCGGTGAGTTGCCCTACCGCTCGTTGCGCTTTAAACACGAAACGTTAAATCAGCCATATCTACAACGGGTCGGTGTTATTAACTATCCCAATGACCATGAC
>CAXTMN010000012.1:0-21005 GCA_964245395.1 uncultured Bryobacteraceae bacterium | reverse complement strand
GGAGTTCAAACACCTGACCGGACAATCTCACCGGCTTACCAGTGTAGTTTATGAATATCCCTCAAGTGAGGGAGATCCCTACTATCCAGTTCCCACACCTGAAAACGCGGTTCTATACAAACGCTATGCCGAATTAGCATCTGCTAAAAAGCGCGTTCACTTTGTTGGTCGGCTTGCTACCTATCGCTACTACAACATGGATCAGGTAGTTGCACAAGCGCTTACGCTTTGTAAACAGCTTGCTTCTGCTCCGGATTTTGTTGTCCGGCCTGCCGCTGCTGCTGCTTCGGTGGGTGGTGGCTCGCTTCCTGCTTCGCCTGCCGCTAGCCTGTAGCAGGCAGATGCCGCTTGTCACGGTTCTCTCGCCGCACCGCGATGACGCCGTTTTCTCTTTATATCTGAGTATTCTCCACTGGTCCGAATGCGGCGTTACCGTCAGAGTCGTGAATTTCTTTACTCGAAGTAATTACGGCCCACGTCTCGGGACCGGAGAGCACGCGTTTGTTACAGAGTCGCGCTGCCGGGAAGACAGATATGCGCTTGCCACCGTTCCTTCTGGCCGCGTCGTCGAGACATCCTGCCATTTTGCCGACGCTCCTCTGCGGCCACCAATTATATTCAACTCCGTGTGTCGTCCCGAAACTGCGGCTTTGTTGACCAGTGACTTCATCGATGATTTGAGTATTGTTATCAAGAACTATTTGAGCAAGGGCTTGGTGCTCGCTCCTCTGGCCATTGGGGATCACGTCGACCACGTGGCAATCAGAGACGTGCGTCCAGCAAAGGGTGGCCTATGTCGAGAGTGCCTCTGGAACTCGCTTAACCACCTACATAATCAGGAGACCGGCAGACGTGCAAGCAAAACGGAGAGCAGCGGCACGTTACCGTTCACAGATCAGTCCGGAGGAGGCACGAACCATTGCACGGCATGCCTATAAGTATCGTGGAGGAGAACGATTCTGGCTTCCTGCGAACAGCAAATACTTGGCCCTCTGCTGACGGCCCGCTCAAAAGAATCACTCGACCTGCCATAACGTTTCAGCAAACGGCCATACTTCGTCGACCCAAGTAGAAAGAATTCTAAATCCGCTTTGGCTTGCAAATAGCTGCAACTCTGA
Organism: uncultured Bryobacteraceae bacterium; assembly: GCA_964245395.1. Classification (GTDB taxonomy): domain Bacteria; phylum Acidobacteriota; class Terriglobia; order Bryobacterales; family Bryobacteraceae; genus Bog-105. Next base: position 19,887 of record CAXTMN010000012.1, on the reverse strand, counting down.
TTGGCTGAATTTGTGCGATGACTCCGTCCAGATACTTTCGCCAGCTTCGAACGAAAAGGAGGTGTCGAATCCCGCAATCTCCAGAGCCGCAATTCGAACAACCTGAGTGCAACGGGATACGAGGTGCATCTCAATGCGTCTTTCATCGGCATTCCACCTTGCTTGATGGCCGAAAGAATCTAAGCAAAAATCAGCTTCAAGCTCGCGATTGATGCGCCCAAGTAAATTCAGGTTGAAAGCCGCCGTGACTCCGGTCGCGTCGTCATACGCAGAGAGCATCTGCTTCTCGTCTTTGACGAGATCAGCGCCAAGTAAGAAGAAATCACCGGGTAGCAGGAGCTGTCGCAACTGCGTGAGAAAAGTAGCTAATTCGCTTCGTTCCAAGTTCCCGATTGAGCTGCCCAGAAATAGCAGAAGAAGCCGCTCACCACCGATTCGGCCCTGATTCACATTATCCAGGCCCTCTATCCAATCGTTCAAAACTGGTTTGATGCGACAGAGGCTGCCCAGTTCACGTTCACAGATGGCCAGAGCAGATGCTGACACGTCAATAGGGCAATAAGTCAAATCGCGGTTCTTAACTACGAGGCTTCTAAGCACATGCTCAGTCTTCTTACCGCTTCCACTGCCCAATTCTGCCAGGACAGATACGCGACCGCAGCTATCACCAATTTCGCCCGAATGGCGCTTGAGCAAACGTTCGTCTGCCCGGCTGAGTCCATACTCCGGAACGTGTGTGATTGCTTCAAAAAGAGCACTGCCGAGATCGTCGTATAAGTATCGAGGAGAGATCTTCTTTTGCCCTTGTACAGATAATCCTGCGCATACGTCAAGGGCGAACTGAGATAACTCTACTAAGGTCGAAGTAGGCATACACAAACTAATTCTCTACACAGCGAAATTTGGCATACACGTAGGGATAATCGCGTCGAAACCAGTTGCGGAAGGAGCGGCGGAGTAACTCAGCTGACGTCCTGGATGACCCGCCTTTAAGAACGTAATGTTCGCCATCAAAGAAGTTAGAAGAATATCCTGGATAAGTCTCCCTAGGTCTAAATCCTGCAAACGCTTCAAAGGTGGATCGAGTCCATTCCCAGCCGTTACCAACCAACTGACTGACACCCCAGTAACTGTTGCCAGCTGGCGATGCATAGACGGGTTCAGGATCCCAGCGTACAAAGTTGAAGTTGCCACGCTCACGCGTAGGTTTCTCATTGCCCCATGGATAAAGTCGGTCGTCCCCCCTTGACGCTGTACCGGAAACTGCATACGCAGCTCGGTGAAATTGCTCTTCCGTAGGCAGGCTCTTGTCTAGCCAACATGCGTACGATTCAGCTTCGAGCTCGGTTACATACACCGGCCAGTGAAGAGGAAGTGGGACATTGTCGAACATGCCTTTCAGATTGAAACCAGAGCCGCTGCGCTCCCAGAAGTGCGGTGGTCGTGCACCTGTTTTGTTTAGATATTGGAGATACTCGCCGTTTGAAACGCTGAACCGTTGCATTCGAAAAGCAGGCAGTGTAACTCGCTTTTCTTCGTACTCGTTGTCCCAACCGAACGAGCCGTCGTGTCGCTTTCCTAAAACTGCTTCGCCTGCAGGAATGGCGCACCAATCATTAGCGAAGTAAGGCATCACAACGTCTGAATCAGGCTGGGAAGGTTTAATCTTCAGCCGCTGGTCGAAGTTATGAAACATATACGTTAAAGTCTCCAGGTGCATCAATCGATGCTCAAGGGCCATCGCCACAACGTCGCCTGACGCCCGCTCAAGACTGTCATCAACTCGCTGCCGGCAACGATCACGGTACGCGAGGACCTGAGATAAGGGCGGCCAATCCCCCGGTTGATCCGTCGGAAGGTTACCTGAGTCAGGATCGATTCCTGCCTGGAAGAGGCTGTCCAGCCCTGGGTCAGGAGAGGTAAGCCCAAGTCCTTCCCGACAGATCTGAATAGCATCAAATCCATCTAAGTGACCAATGTAGAAGATCACCCGATGACGCTCAGCAATCGGTCTCTCGTAGATAGCTTCGGGAGTGAGTATTTCAAAAAGCCGATCACTTTCACTGCGGGCATGTTGCAATTTGCGAAGTAAGTTGTCCGTAACTACGTCGACCATGGTCACGCAATAAATCTCCTATTGTTGGAATGGCCCAAAGCGTACCAGGCAATTGGACGCCGGCTCACTGGCCAATGTGGCAAATTTTCTCCCGATTATGCGCGGGGGAGTCTGCCATGCAGTTTATCTAGTGCGTTCGGCTAGTACTGATTCTGCAAGAGCAAATGCCTGCTCGCGATTTTGCACGTTGCCTTCCAACTGGGCTGTCTCAACGACCTCAAGAGCTTCTCCGAAAACCGGACCAGGCTTATGACCGGCTTCAATCAAGTCGCGACCCGTGACGAGCCGAGGCGGTTTCAGGACCTCCTCGCTCAACTCGCCCAGCTTATGTTGTGCGAAGTCATACGAGTCGGTACGTCCGTTGCTGGCGAGGCAATCCAGTCGATGGAGCTCCAGAAGCTCCTCAAAGTTAGGTAACCGTAAGAAGCGTTTTAACGTGCTTTGTCGCATCGACAAAAGATCCTTAAACTTCATGTGTTGAGCCACAAGGCAGGTGACCTGCTCCACTTCACTATTCGAGAATTTAAGCTGAACAAGTCGCTTCCTGGCCATTTCTGCGCCGATCTCGGCATGCCCGTTGAAGCGAATGCGGTCAGCAACGGAGAAGGTCGGGGGCTTACCGACATCGTGAAGCAAAACACCGAGAGCCAAAGTGGGCGTGGGATGAGAGAGCCAGTTCAGCATCATCAGGACGTGTTGCCACACGTCTCCTTCCGGGTGGTATTCAGGGGGTTGCTGCACACCTTGAAAAGCTTTCACCTCGGGAAGGAGAACAGCTAGCAGCCTACATTCATCCAAGAGCTCGAACCCCCTGCGGGCGTTTCCCTCAGTCAGGATCTTCACGAGTTCATCGCGGATGCGCTCTGTCGAGATTCGGCAAATTGCGCCCGGATCGGACTGTATTGCGACTTTCGTTTCTGCTTCCAGCTCGAAATGGAGGCGAGCTGCAAAACGAACAGCGCGAAGCATGCGCAAGTGATCTTCAGCAAATCGTTCGTGGGGGTCGCCGATGGCGCGAATACAACTCTTTTTCAGATCGGCTTGACCCCCTACATAATCCAGGATCGTGCCGGAAAACGGATCTTCAAAGAGAGCGTTAATGGTGAAATCCCGGCGCTTAGCGTCCAGCGCTGCATCCATTTCGAACTGCACTCGTTCCGGGTGCCTTCCATCCCGGTAAGCACCTTCGCTGCGAAAGGTTGCAACTTCGACGTGCAACCCTTCGTTCCCTTTGACCAGGATCACGCCAAAGTGTGCTCCAACCGGCTGCGAGTCGCGAAAGTAGGATTGGATCTGCTGCGGTCGCGCATCTGTGCCGATGTCGAAATCGCTGGGAGCAAGGCCAAGGAGTCTATCCCGAACGCACCCGCCAACAAGGAACGCTTGATGGCCCTGAGTACGTAATTGCTCGATGATCGATAACGCCAGGACCTCTAGTTTTGCGCTTCGTCCCTCAGCCATGCCAAACCAAAACTCTAGCCATCGACTGCCTGCAGACAGTAGCCGAATGCAAGTTCAAGAAAGTGCTAAGCGTGTTCGCTATGACTTTTTAGCTCCGGTTCACCTTCGGAATCCGCCCCGGCAGGAGTTCCGTTCGCCTCCGCGAGAGCCGCCTGTGCTTCTAGCTCGGCCCTCTTCAGTTCCTTTTTGGACGGAGGCGCCTGTTCATGCCGGTAATCATGATCGTGGTAGCAGGTTCGACATCTAACCTTTGCTGCTTGACCCTCTAGTAGAGACACAATTGCATGGTTGGTGACGCGACGACATTTGATGCAGTGATCGTCAATAATATCGCCTAATCGCTGTTCACTCATGACGGGACCTGACAATCCGGAGTATATCAAGGAATCACTGGCAGGCGTGCGGCGGTGATAGAGAACAGGTCCTAGTGGGGCGAACGACTTTTGCTAAGCTGAAACTTCCTTCCTGATGGCCAGGTAGCTCAGTCGGTAGAGCGCAGCCCTGAAAAGGCTGGCGTCGGCGGTTCGATTCCGTCCCTGGCCACCATCCAATCAGTATCTTGGGCAAAGAGCTCTCTCAAACCAGGTCACAATCGTGTATCTGGTTTAGGTAGCCCCTTTTACCTTCTGGCGACCCTGCCCGGCTTTCGGTTCACGAGTTGCGGGTTTTCGAGACTCTTGTTTCCCGGGTGACTTCGCTTGAAGAATACTCAGACTATTGCGCAACGCCTCTGCTATATCGACCACAGCTGCGGGCTTACGAACTGCGGTATGAGGCTTCGATTCCTCCAATTGGCGAACCTTCTCCGAAATGAGTGCCTCCAGCTTTTCCCGGTAGCTATCTTTGTATTTTTCTGGCTCAAAGGCGGCAGTCAGGGATTGAACGAGCATCTCTGCCAAATCCAACTCCTTTTGGACAACCAGATCTTGTTGAGCCCGAAATTCTTCGTCGCCGCGGACTTCTGAGGCGTAGAACATGGTGTGAGCAAGCAGCCCTTTAGACCCCGGCCTGACCATGACAAGGTGTTCGCGACCGTGCATCGCAAATTGAGCTAAGGCGACCAGCTCGGTTTTCTTCAACGCCGTATACAGCAATGCATAGGACCTCTCAGCAGCCTCTTCAGGAACTACGTAATAAGAGGTTTCCAGGAATACAGGATCTACTTCGCCTAAGCCAACGAACTCCTGGATCTGCATCTCCGTAGAGGTTTTTGGGGCGATGTTTTTCAGTGTTTCCCGGTCGATCTCTACAAACCGATTCTTCTCGAATTCATAGCCCTTCAAGACTGAAGACGCTTGCAGCGTACTGCCTGTATCCTTAAGTTTGCCGTTGGCCGCCGCACTGACCAATATCTGACGAACAGGGCTGAGTAACGGTTCAGCAACCGACAAAGGTCCCGTCGCTGCTGGCTGTTTCCCGAGAGTCTGGGGGCGACCGTTGAGCAACGGCCCATCATCCCTGGCCTCAGGTTCTTCATCACTGTTGCTCTCTCGCACTTCCTTCGTACGTACCACACGCCGCAGTGGAATACGTTCGGGCCGGGCTGCCTTGAATAAGCGCACGGGAATCGAGATAAGACCAAATGCGATGTAGCCTCTCCACACAGTGGACGCCATACTAGTCTCCTTATGTCAGATTGCCTGGATGATAAAGCGTTACTCACCCTTTGCCACGGAACAGGAATACGGTTTCTATGATCAAGATCACTACCAGCAATTCGAGCACAAACGCGCGCCTTTGATGAAAATCGTTCTCCATTGAATCGTAAAGATCACGTGTTGCCGCCAGTTTCCTCAGTTACGAGATCGCGGCAGTGGGTGACGCCAATCCTCGCTGAAGCCAAGCGGTCGACGCCGGCGTAAAACATGTCACTCGGCCTCGCCCGCCAGCTTCCAAGGTGCCAAGATTTCACGAAAGGCTCGAAGCCCGCCGTGTAGAGGGGTTCGTTCTCGGTCTGCATTAGCTTATTGTTGTGCGCCGCCAGATTGTCAAACATGTAACTGTTGGTTGTCTAACCCGCATAGAACCCGAATCTTGAGAACGAGTCCTGTTGTAATAGAGATTGGGTAGCCAAGCAGCTTACCTATAATGTCATCTACAATCACTCAACCTTCAACCACAAAGACGAAAGTCATCATCGCGACAACGGTCATGCTGTCGTTCATCTCCTTTTGGCGAGCGGCTGCAATTGTCCTGAGTGATCTGGCCTCCTCCGCCTACTATGCGGGCGGAATAGCTGAAAGCGCGATCGGCAAATCAGCACCCTGGTTCATCCTGGCGATCATGCTGTTCGGCTTTGCCATTCGCGCGATCTACATCGAGAGCTGCAGTATGTTTGTGCGCGGTGGAGTTTACAAGGTCGTACATGAGGCTTTGGGAGCGACTTTGGCTAAGTTTTCTGTCTCCGCACTGATGTTCGATTATGTGCTAACCGGACCTATAAGCGCAGTCAGTGCCGGTCTTTATCTGGCAGGGCTCATCAACGAGGTGGCGCAATATCTTCATCATGGTGAGCTGCAAGTGCCTCCACCTACTTTCGCGGCTGGTTTTGCCGTTCTCGCAACGATCTACTTTTGGCGGCAGAATATTCGAGGCATACATGAGTCAAGCGAGAAGGCCCTCAAAATCATGTACATCACTTCCGTGATGGTCGTCCTGCTCATTGGCTGGTGCTGCCTGACTATGGCGGTCAAGGGGTTCCAACCTGTTCCATTCCCGTCCAAAACCAGCCTTCATTATGGGGGAGACGCACTTGGATGGCTCCAAGGCACTGCGGCTCCGGCTATCACCTTTGTAGCTATTCTCGTCGGTCTCGGGCATTCTTTACTTGCGATGAGCGGTTTCGAAACGCTTGCGCAGGTCTATCGGGAACTGGAAGCTCCCAAGCTGAAAAACCTACAGAAGACCGGAATGGTGGTGATTCTCTACAGCTTGATTTTTACTTCGCTTGTTTCCTTCTTCGCGGTAATGCTGATTCCCGACACGGCGCGTGCCAAGTATCTGGACAACCTGATTGGCGGCCTTTCCATGTATCTGGTGGGGCCGATGCCAATAAAGATTCTTTTTCATGCCTTTGTTGTGCTTGTGGGAACTCTGATTCTCTCCGGCGCCGTCAATACGGCGATTATCGGCTCGAACGGCGTTCTGAACCGGGTTGCCGAGGATGGTGTGCTGCCTGATTGGTTCCGTCATCCTCATTCAAAGTACGGCACCACTCATCGGCTGATCAACCTGGTCGTCATTCTGCAGCTTGTCACGATTGTTCTCAGCCGCGGCGATGTTGTGACCTTAGGCGAGGCTTACGCGTTCGGTGTGATCTGGAGTTTCGCCATGAAAGCTTTGGCTGTCTTAGTCCTGCGTCATAAGCGTCCCGAGGCTCGCACGTGGAAAGTACCTTTCAACTTTAAATTTGGGAACATCGAGGTCCCATTCGGTCTAATATCGATTACTGCTGCTCTGTTTCTTCTCGCCCTTGTCAATGTCGTCACTAAGAAAACGGCCACGATCTCGGGCTCAATCTTTACGATTGTGTTCTTTACCGCCTTTTCACTCTCCGAGCGTCATAACCGGCGTAAGCGGACCCAGGTAGAGGGCGATCATGAAAAATTCCGCCTGGACGAACGCGCCGACTTCTCCATAACAGGTGTTCAAGTACGACCCGGTAACATTCTGGTGGAGGCGGTCACTCCAGATCGTTTGGACCACCTGAGATTGGTGCTCGAGCAGATACATCCCGAACAACAGGACGTCGTGGTTGTTGCTGTTCACAAACTTGGTTATCTCAGCTCCAGCGAGTACCGTTTATCGCCCGATCAAGTTTGCGGTGATCGCGAAATAGACCTTTTCAGCAAAGTCGTTAACATAGCCGAGAAGGCCGGCAAACACGTTGAGCTTCTCGCTGTGCCTAGCAAGGATGACTCTACGGCTTTGCTCTTTACTGCGCAACAGCTCGATTCCTCTCGGATTGTGACAGCTCCCGGGCCGAACCTGACCCCAGAGGAACAGGCGCGCGAATTAGGCAAAGCATGGGAACTGCTGCCTGAACCCAGGCGGGGATTAACGTTGGAAATACTACCTTTCAGCGGTGCTCAGGCCCAGATGTTTTCTCTCGGCCCGCATCCGCCACGGTTGTGGCCCAACGACATTGTTCTGCTTCACAGCTTGTGGCAAACGCTTTCAGATCGTCCCGGCGTAGGCACTCGCCTTCATCACCGCGACGTGGTCAGCGTCGCTCTGCAGCGAATGGATCGTGAAATCAAGTCTGGCCGTGGGGATGAGATTGCCTCCGATGTGGAACGCGAGTTGGAACGGGAGCGCCTTGAGCAGCCGCCAATTGTCTGGTCCGAGGCAGACGAGGACGCTGATATCGCGTCGCTCACCACCCCTGATCCTCCCAAAAGGACTCTACGCTAGCCACTGAAGGGGCCCGATGCGAACGTCGAGGCTTGCTGAGTAGAGCACATGCGGCTCCCCGGTTGGCTGAGGCACGCCCGAATTTACAAATAGGTCCTGCTCCAGTCGAGCGACTCGTGCCTCCCGCAAAGACCAAGGTTCATGATCGATCTGGCCATAGGCAAGTTGGCGCTGATAGGTTGCATAGAGTCGGTACCGCGCCGTCAGGAAATTATCTAATTCGCCTGCGCGCAAGCGCTCTCCTGGTTCGATGACAATCTTGCTGATGCCTTGTCCGAACCAGCGGCTGCGCTTACTTCTGTACGTGACCTGATCTCTGCTTCTAATCACCTGCATCTGAGCCCACCGATAAGGCAGATGAAACCACCAGCGCGCTCCCAATACGGCTACTAGGCGGTCCGCTTCGAGGGTGAAGAACCAAACACCTCTTTCGCCATCCGCTCCGCGTACATAGGTCCGCACGTTGGTTTCCGCAAAATGAGAGATCCATGGCACAGGAGGAAGATTCGGCAGTCGGAGGTTGGTCAGTTGAAAGGGAGTGAGTGCAACCCAGGCGAATCCGTCGAAGATGTCGAGTTCAAGTTGTTTCGGGATCAGGGGGCGGATCACATCAGGCGGGTAACGCCAGTGGAGAAAGGTTAGGTTTCGCCAGCGCTGAAGCATCAGTGGCCGGGAAATCGTAAGCGGTGCATCAGGACTGATTTGAGGATCCAATGCTCCACCGTACTCTAATGGTTTTGGCAGAGGTTACCTTGAACACATGAAAGTCATTTCGTCTGAAGAGTTGCTGAAGAACAAGTTGTTCACCGTGGTAGAAGAAGTGGCCCATGATTCCGATGGGTTCGAAATTAAGCGCGCAATCGTACGCCATCCGGGATCGGCGGTGATGATGGCTGTTGACGAAAAAGACAGGATCTTACTCGTTAAGCAATTTCGGTTACCGGCGGAAAAGGATCTCTGGGAACTGCCAGCAGGACGCCTGGACCCCGGAGAGTCGCCGATTCAGGCGGCGAAACGGGAACTCCGTGAAGAAACCGGATACAAAGCCAAAAAGTGGTTGAAACTTGCTTCGTTCTGGGCTAGCCCTGGGTACGTCGATGAAAAGATGACGATCTTTCTAGCGCGCGACCTGACGGCGGGAAAGCAGGAGCCAATGGATGACGAAAGAATTGAGGCCCGCTGGTTCGAACGAAAGGAACTGCGCGAACTGATCAGAGACGGGAGCATTGCAGACGCAAAAACGTTAATCGGCTTCTATTCGTGGAGTGACCAGCGAAAGCAAGCTAAGAGGAGCAAGTAAAATCCGCCGCTTACACGCTGAGGTGAGCCAGGAGCGAACGAAGCCGTTCGTAAGCCCGAAATAGTAAGCTTTTCACTGCCGAATCGGAGCACCCAAGAACTCCAGCTATTTGTATGTAATCGAAGCCCTTGTACTTATGCATAATTACGGCTGCCCGCTGGTTTGCTGACAAACATTGAATTGCTCTTCTTATTTCCCGCGCTTGAGCCAGAGCGAGAAGAGCCTGTTCTGCGGTCGGTTTGCAATCAGGAAACTGGCGAAAGATACCGCTCTTCTCATCCTTGTCCAGGCGCTCGGTATTGTCGGCCCGGCGGCTGTCGCGAAGCCAGTTGATGGCGACATGAGTCGCGATCCGGAATAGCCATGTAATGAATTTGGCCGTTGGTTCGTATCGTTCACGGGAGCGGTAAACCCGTAGGAACACTTCCTGCGACAGTTCCTCCGCAACTCCTTCGTTCCGAACTATGCGGAACAGGAAGCTAATAAGCGGCTTTCGATGACGCTCCAGCAGCATGTCGTATGAATGCCAATCGCCGCCGCGTACTCGACACATCAGTTGAATGTCGGATTCAAGAGCCAAATACGTAGCTTGCATTCCGCTGCCCTCGTGCCCGAGCTGTTTGCTCACCGTCGCTGTGCCCATGGATCGGCTCCACCAATCAAACGGTGCGGTTTCGAGAAGGTTTACTTTAGTGAATCACTCAGTTCGCAAGGGCCGCTCCATTAACTCCTGGAGCGCTTGGCGAGGATTCTTCGATCGGTAGAGAACTTCGTACATTCGATTAACGATGGGTAATTCTACATGTTGTTTCCGACCTAGCTGATAGGCGGCCCGGCACGTCCCGACGCCCTCAGCAACCATATTCAGATCCTGAAGAACGTTGTCCAGACGAGCTCCCTTGCCCAATTGAATACCAACGAAACGATTTCGAGAGAGAGCCCCGGTAGCCGTTAGGACAAGATCTCCCAGTCCCGCAAGTCCGCTCAAAGTTCGCGGATTACCGCCCATAGCCACAGCAAGGCGGCTGATCTCGGCCAATCCGCGCGTAATCAGAGCCGCTACGCTGTTGCTACCGAGACCAAGACCGCAACAGATGCCTGCCCCCAGTGCAATTACATTCTTCAGCGCTGCCCCTAACTCCGTCCCGATCACATCATTGCTTGCATAGAGGCGCAGCTTAGCGGTCGAAAACGCAAGCTGTATCTGCTCACAGACAGTATCATCAGCACAGGCCACAACCAGCGCGGCCGGCTCGCCTGCTGCAACCTCCCTGGCAAACGTCGGTCCTGATAACACCGCAACCGGCAGCCGCACAGTTCCGTTCAGGCTTTGCGAGATAACCTGCGACATCCGGCACAGCGTGTGTTCTTCGAGGCCCTTCGTGGCGCTGACAATCTGCGCGTCCTGGGAGAAGAAAGGCTTGGCAGCTGTGATCACCTCTCGCAGGTGGGCCGACGGAACAGCGCTCAGCACTATACTCGCTCCGTTCAGGATCACTTCCAAGTCCGCTGAGACCGTTGAATTGCCTGGCAGCGTGAAACCAGGTAAGTAGCGGCTGTTTTCTCGTTCAGCCTCCATGGCCATTGCCCGGCCCCCGTGATGCGCCCAGATCTGGATGCGGTCGAACTTCGATGCGAGAGCAATGGCAAGAGCCGTGCCCCAGCTTCCCGCACCGAGTACAGCCAGGCGGCCGGAATTTTCCAATGCGTTCGAAGGTACTTTGTTACTGCCCAGATCTGCCCTTAAGTGAAAACTTGTTCTCGCGCCCGCTCAGCAAGCGAGCGATGTTAGCCCGATGGCGGTACACGATCAACAACGAAGCGCTAACCGACGCGTTCAAGACCTCCGGCGAATGAGGACCGATCAGCCATACCAGAGCAGGAAAGAGAAGCGCTCCAAGAATCGATCCCAGAGAGATGTATTTGCTCAAAGCCACAATCGCAAAGAAAATCGGCACGATTGCCGCCAGTGCCACCGGAGCAAGGTAGAGAAACGCACCGATGAAGCAGGCAACCGCCTTCCCACCCTTAAATCCGAGAAACATGGGGTAGCAGTGACCAATCATTACTGCAATCGCGGCCAGTGCAACCGCCAAAACATTGTTATGGGTGACGAGAGCTGAAATCCAGACTGCAAGGAAACCTTTAAGAATGTCGAGGAGCAAAACCGCGAGACCAGCCTTGCGGCCGACACTCCGATGTACGTTGGTCGCCCCGATGTTGCCGCTTCCCACGTTCCGGATGTCCTGGCCCGTAGACAACCGCACGAGCCAGTAACCAAACGGCATTCCCCCAATAAAGTAGGCAAGCAGGGTCGCTGAAATGAGAATTGTCAGATTGGGGTTTACTAGCACTGAGAGATGTTACGAAGCAGCAAACGCGGCTTCTGTCTTGAATTCGCGCAGCTTGGAGTAGATGCTGGCATTTGATCCGGCTTGACTTCTAAATAGTGCAAAGTGAGCCACAGTGAATTCCCCGATCAAGGCAGGTTCGAGCTCGTTCACCTTTCGTCTTAACGCGTCGAGCGGAACCGGATTTTTTATACGCGCCAGCGTCAGATGCGGAGAAAAAGATCGGTTTTCTGCGGTGATGCCTATCTCCTGCAAGCACTCTTCTACTAGGCGGGCATGTCTCAGCAACGCGTCACCACCGTGGACGCCAGCCCAGAGTACCCGCGGAGACTTTTCGTTTGGATACCAACCCAGACCTCTGATTTCCAGCTTGATTGGTTCAGGCGATCCAACACGCGACAGAACTCCATTCAGTTCTTCCAGTCGCCCTTCCGGCCATTCACCAATGAATTTTGTTGTGATGTGAAGATTGTCGAGCGGACTCCATTTGATCAGCGCCTCCGGTCGCAGTGCGCTCGTAAGCCTCTCCAGTCTGGAGAGAAGAGGGGTCGGCAATTCTATCGCTGTGAAAAGTCGCATGCGGACTAAACCGTGCTAAGGTTAGCTGCTTTGGCTGATTATTACAAATTCGGTAAAGGACAATCGAGCAGCCTCACTGCTGAAACAGTCAAAGACATCGCGGACCCGTATCCACTGGAACGCCTCCTGCGCGAAACTGAGGTGCTGCCGCTCGACTTCTACAGTCGCCGGGCCGATCTGATCGCGCGTGAAATTCTTGGTTGTGTGCTGCTCAATGGCGAAACCGCGGGCATGATTGTTGAGACCGAGGCGTATCTTGGGGGCGAGGACTTGGCCGCCCACGCTTCGGGAGGGATTACCGAACGCACCAAGGTTCTGTTTGGACCTCCGGGTCGAGCTTACGTCTACCTCAGCTACGGCCTTCACGAATGCCTGAACATTGTTGCCGACCAGAATGGAGTTCCGGGATGTGTCCTTATTCGTGCCCTTGAACCCCTCTGCGGTCTGGCCCGGATGTATGAGCGCCGAAAGTGGAACGGCTCACCTGTCGGCCTGACAAATGGCCCCGGAAAACTGGGGCAGGCGCTTGCGATTACGCGCTCCCAGTATGGGGAGCGTCTCGATTCACCCGGGTTCGCAGTCAGAGCCTGGCATAAGCGACCTCTAATCGAGATCGAAAGTACGCCAAGAATCGGCATCTCCAAATGCGTCGACTGGCCTCTGCGGTTTCTCTGGTCGAAGCATCCCTGCGTCAGCAAAGTAAGCCGCGGCATCTAGAATAGCCGAAGAATGCTGCGTTTTACTTGGATCATTCCCGTCGCTCTGTTTGCTGGTAACGTGTGCTTTCTTTCAGGGCAGGGGAATGACTCGGGTTCCTTGCTCGATAAGACGGTTCGTGCCAAGCTGCAGGGCTTCCCGGGCAAGGTGTCTCTATTCGCAAAGAATCTAACTACGGGAGAAAGTTATGGAATTGATCCCGACAAGCCGGTGCGAACCGCCAGCACAATCAAGCTTGCCATCATGGCCGAATGCTTTTTCGAGGCGGCTGAAAACAAGTTAGATCTGTCCGAACGGATCAGGATCACCGACGACGAGAAAGTCTCCGGCAGCGGCATCGTTCAGGAGCTCTCCGTAAGCGAACTCCCGGTCCGGGACCTCATCGATTTGATGATCGTGCTTAGTGATAACACCGCTACCAATCTGATCCTTAATAGAAATGGTGGAAATGCAGTAAACGCGCGAATGCAGAAGTTGAGATTCGAGCAGACAAGGGTGATGCGGAAAATCCTCGGCGATGGCAATACCCTGAAAGCGGTGCCGGGTGGAATCACCGAAGAAGGCTTAAAACCGGAAAACAAAAAATGGGGAATCGGCCGGAGCAGTCCCCACGAAATGGTGACGATTATGGACCAACTCAACCGGGGCGATTTGGTTAACAAGTCGGCTTCAGAAGAGATGTTGACCATTCTAAAGCGTCAACGAGACCGCGACGGCATCGGACGAGATTTCAAGGATACGGTTATTGCCAGCAAGTCTGGCGCACTAGACCGTTTGCGGAGCGATGTAGGAATCATTTACTCTGCAAAGGGTGCCATTGCTTTGGCAATCACCGTGGACGACATGCCGGAACCTGACTGGACCCCAGATAATCGGGGCAGTCTGCTCATTGCTTCGCTTTCCGACTCTTTGGTGGCCGGACTTTCCCAACCGCACTAAAAAAAAATGCCGGGTCAGCTTACGCTACCCGGCATGGATCTAAGACTAAGTGGTTTTATGTTTTTTGGCTTTATGCTTCTTTGCCTTGTGTGTCTTGGTCGCGTTCGTTTGGAATCCAGCATGAACAGGCAGTGCGGGCAATATAGCTGGTGTGATCAGCGCGGCAGCCAGTGTGATGATTGTCAGTTTCATGAATACCTCCTAGTTTTCTAGGTTAACTTAGTAGCGGTAATGATCGGCTTTGTATGGTCCTTCAAGCGCAACTCCCAGGTATTCTGCTTGCTTCGGACTCAGGGTTGTTAATTTAACGCCTATCTTTTCGAGGTGAAGACGAGCTACCTCTTCATCCAGTTTCTTGGACAGCGTGTACACGCCAATCGCGTAAGTATCACGATTTTTCCACAGATCGATTTGGGCCAGCGTCTGATTGGCAAAGCTGGCGCTCATCACAAAGCTCGAATGACCAGTGGCGCACCCCAGATTCACCAGACGTCCTTCGGCAAGCATAAAAATGCTATGCCCGTCAGGAAAGGTGTACATGTCGACTTGCGGCTTGATGTTCAGTCGCTTCACGCCTGCTTCGGCATTTAGCTTGTCTACTTGGATCTCGTTATCGAAGTGACCAATATTACAAACGATCGCCTGGTCCTTCATGTAACGCATATGCTCCAGGGTGATAATGTCCAGGTTTCCCGTACAGGTAACGTAAATGTCCCCGCGACCGAGGGTATCTTCAACCGTGGTGACCTCGAAGCCTTCCATTGCAGCCTGTAAGGCGTTGATTGGATCGATCTCGGTAACAATCACGCGCGCACCCATGCCGCGCAGAGAGTGAGCAGACCCCTTACCGACGTCGCCATACCCACAGATCACAGCGACCTTGCCGGCGACCATGACGTCCGTGGCGCGCTTGATGCCATCCGCCAGCGATTCGCGGCATCCATACAGGTTGTCAAACTTCGACTTAGTCACTGAGTCGTTCACATTGATGGCCGGAATCAGCAACGTGCCGGCTTCCTGCATCTTATAAAGGCGGTGAACACCTGTGGTAGTCTCTTCGGAAACACCGCGCCATTCCTTTGCCAGTTTCGTCCAGCGCTGGCTATCTTCTGCGTAAATTTTCTTCAGCAGGTTCTTAATGACTTCTTCTTCCTGGCTCGTAGAGGGCGTATTCACCCAGCCGCTGCCCTCTTCGAGCTCACGACCCTTGTGAATCAGCAGAGTGACATCGCCGCCGTCGTCGACTACGAGTTGAGGACCGTTGCCGTCCGGATGACTAAGCGCCTGGTATGTGCACCACCAGTATTCTTCGAGGCTCTCGCCTTTCCAGGCAAACACGGGAACTCCGGCCGCCGCTATGGCAGCAGCAGCGTGATCCTGCGTCGAGAAGATATTGCAACTCGCCCAGCGAACATCCGCGCCTAAGTCAACGAGAGTCTCAATGAGCACTGCCGTCTGAATGGTCATGTGCAATGAACCAGTCACTCGCACCCCGTCCAGCGGTCTTTCGGGCGCGTATTTCTGACGAATCGCCATCAGGCCCGGCATCTCGTGCTCGGCCACTGTGATCTCTTTGCGGCCCCACTCGGCCAGAGCCATATCGGCAACTTTGTACTCGGTTGCGGTTTTATTGAGCGTTACAGAACCCATCCATCTACCTCACGATGATTATATCTGAATATCCTGATATGTTGATGGATAGTGTCTCTCTTCCTCCAGTCGATGCGTCTGCTGAGCGACTCTACACGCGCGCGGTTACTGCTACTGCTGGAAAAAGAGGAACTCTCCGTGGCAGAGCTGCAGGCGATTGTCGCAAAACGGCAGAGCCAGATTTCAACTCACCTGTCTCAGCTGAAGCAAGCCGGGCTCGTCGAAGACCGCCGGACAGGTAAGAATATCTTCTATCGCTTGAAGCCCGAGTTGGCCCAAGAAGAGAGGGCATTCTCTCAATTGCTGAAACTGCTGTCCCAGGCGTCGGCCAGCATCCCCGAAGCTGCTCACGACCGTGATGCGGTGAAACTGATTCTCAGTAAAAGACGCGATAAGATGCGCGCCTACTTCGACGGTCTTGCGGGCAGGTTCGGTCGCGAATACATTCGAGGGCGCTCCTGGCAAGGTCTGGCGGAAGCTTTGCTTAGCTTGCTGCCGCCCTTAGTCATTGCCGATTTAGGGGCGGGGGAGGGGACCTTCTCGCAGCTGCTCGCGCGACGCGCCAAACAAGTGATTGCCATCGACAGTTCCGAACGAATGGTGGAAGTCGGTGCTCGTCTCGCACGCAAACACAAAGTAAGGAACCTCGAATTTCGGCTGGGGGACATGGAAGCTCTTCCTATCGGAGACGGTGAGGTCGATTTGACTTTTTTCAGTCAGTCTCTACACCATGCGCTCCGCCCCGAATGCGCCGTCGCAGAGGCGGCTCGCATTTTGAAGCCAAGCGGCCGCATTGCCATCCTCGATCTTCGGCGTCATCAGTTCGAGGAAGCACGAGAGATGTATGCGGATATGTGGCTCGGCTTCACCGAGGTAGAACTGCGTGCCTTCTTGAGAAACACCAGTTTCAGGAATATTCACACCGCGATTGTCCACCGCGATCCCGAGGCGCCACACTTCGAAACGTTGCTTGCCACCGCTGATAAGCCCTAAAGCTGACGGTCTGCTTGTGCAGAGCCAAATCGCTACGCACCAGCCAGTCCGTCATACTCCTCAGATCTCTCTAGGCAATTGTAAGTACCCACAATTTACTGCCCATTCTGTTTTCCGAAGCACTTGAAAGTTCTTCCTTCGATCACCCGGAAACGGTTCGACTCACTTGCGAAATTGTCTTTTGCTGCTCCTGATGCTGAGTACATCTATGCGGATTGCATCGGCTCAAGCTCCCACCAGCTAAGGCATTGGCGGTTACGATCTTGCCTCGCCCAATGATCAGATGTTTGCCTTCGATTGGGACAGCAGCGGCAAGCAAGACCATCTCGTGCTGTACCGGCCCGGAGCGCGCATCTTCTGGGTCATGCAAAATAGCGGGGGAGCCTTCAGCGCTGTCTACACCTCCGGAAACGGAGTGAGTCCTTTGCCCAACTTGAACTACGATCTCAGCTCAACAGCCGATCAGGTGTTTGCATACGACTACAACGTCAGCGGCAAGCAGGACCATTTGGTGTTCTACCGGCCTGGAACCGGCATTATCTGGATTTTTCAAAACAGTAATGGAGCGCTTACGCCCGTGTATATCAGTTCTGGCATTCCGAGAGTAACGATCAGTGGCCAAGTAACGTCAGCAGGCGCAGGTCTGCCCGGAGTGAATATGGCTTTGAGCGGAGGGACTTCTAACTCAAAGATTACTGACGCGAACGGGAATTATTCCTTCAGCGTCTAGCTAATCAAAGCTACACGGTAACTCCTTTCGATCCAAGCGGCAATACATTCAGCCCGCCCTCCGCAGTATTTAACAATCCAGGTACCAATCAGATAGCTAGCTTCGTCAATACCGGAAACGGTGGTTACAATCCTAATGGTCCTCCTGACCCACAACCAGGCGGTACTCTCGGGCTCAACTCCGACCGATTGGCCCAGTAACTTAGCTGATCCTAAGTGCTTTACAATTTACAGTACATACGGGGCTCAAGTCGTTATTAGACATTTTATGCCCAACAATACTCAATCGAACAAACAAAACGCTCCTGCGTTTGTCTTTGAACGTGCAAGACCATCTGAAACATCGCCGTCCGTCACTGTTATTCCATAGAGGATACGAGAAATGAACCTATCTTTACCCGTTTTTCCGCTCTAAGTAGCTTCGCTTGTATTACTTGCTTGTGTGTTGCAGTGGATTCCAGCGCAGGACCGCCGCAATTCTCTGGCAGGATCAGCTCAATAACTAAAACACATCGTCAAATGATTCAAGTTAGCTCTAAAGGCAGACCGCTTTCGCTTGACTGCTTTGGTACGACGCTTGGAACGTTGAAGACTTTGCTGAGTGGTTACACTTTATCTGTGCTCAATCGAACCGGGGGCAGCAACACGACAGACCTAATTACTGCTTTGAGGCAAGTTGAGAATGCCGGATTTGCAGAGCAGATACAGGAGGAGTTTAACTCGCCCATACCTCGGAACTGGGAAACAGATCCCCCTTTCGTCATTCACCAAAAGCTACCAGTAGGAGATGTCATCCTAACAATGGATCAATTCAGTACCGGCGCTTACGCGCTTCCCAGTGGCGTGGTTATCATTCAAGCCTTTCGAAAGGAAGCGAGAGAGTACGTCCTTGCCGACCAGGTGGGCGACAGCCTTTTTGGACTTTTATACTATCGGAGATTTGAAGTACCAAAAGTCCTCAGACAAATCAGCTTTGGCTGCTGGTGCAGGGGCAAGTAGCCGGCTATACGGGGGATCTGGAGCGGGCGCGAATTTATAGCTTCGACGGTTACAAGTTTACTGAGGAGTGGAAGCCCGAAGACCGTATTGATACGCGCATAAAGCTCCAGGGTAGCCAAATCAACGCTGGTTATCTCTCGAAAAAGATGGACCTGCCGATGGGCCAGACACAAATTGCGTAGAAGAAAAGCTCCAACTCGGCGCAGGTGGATTGCTGAGTCTAGGATCGGTAACTCACAATGATTGTGGTGATGTGGAGAGTCTGCCTAAGTGGTATCTCCGGTGAAGCGTGGTTTTTGGCTTGGGGCATGCCGTTTGGGAGCAGCCCCGGTTCGTTTCACTTGCGTATCTCTTCCTTTGACGGCTCAACGGTTCGTACCATATGGAAGCGAGATCGTTTCGACGGTGGAAAGATCACCGCCACACCCGAATCGGGCACGCTCGACTACCTGGACTGGGACGGTAATTCGATCGAAAAACATGAGATGTTCCACGTTACGCCTAACGGGTTGCAGCAGATAGAAAGCACCTCCAAGTCAATCCAGTAATTCCAAGGAAGATCCGCCCGGCTTGCACTTAGGCTGCGCTTCGTTCAGAACGAGCCTTGACATTCTCCACTGCTGCGTATCCCAAAGCCAGTACGGAGACGAACATCATCAACACTTCACTGTCACCCAGGTTGTACTCAAAGAGGCCGCCAACCAGAACTCCGATGGTGACTGCAATCGTCCCGTGAAGCAGAAACAACTCCTGAGACCTCCCGCGACCGCACAGGAGAAAGGCCCGAAAGCAATCGTAAACAGTCATTGCGATTAGCCACAGAATCATCAAAAGCCCAGGAATGCCGCGCTCTGCTGCATATTGCACATAAATGTTGTGCAGATGCCCGTAGTAGCCGACCGGCAAGGGTCTTTGCACATCGGCTGGCACATAAGCGTTGTATTGACGCCCGATTTGCTCTGGACCGATTCCAAACCAGGGATGGGCCTTTATTATCTGAACGCCAATTTCGAACGTGACAATCCTATGCCGATTTGAGTCGGTCTCGCCATGGGGTGCAACAAGCGAGGTAAGCCGGTCACGAGTGCCTGCTGGCGCTACCACCAACGCAAGCGCACCCAAGACCGGAAGCGCCAGAGTCATTCTCGGCTTCCAGAACCAAACCAGGTAAAGCACCGCTGGGATGGTCGCCAACCAGATGCTCCGCGTCCAGCCGAGCAGAATAGCCGTCGAGAGAACAGCGGTACTGATGTAAGCCCAACCGGGCAACCGGCGGTTTGAGAAAAACCATTGAGCAAGCAGCAAAGATAAGACGCTTAGCTGTAACGCTCCGAACGTCATCCAGTGGCTTTCAAACCCTGTGATCCTATGGCCGGTGTACGTCACATAGAAGTTCTCGCCGGTTTTCTTTGCATGTTCGTACTTGCTTAGGAATTGCACGAGGCCCCACACGCCCGATGCGGTGGCTGTGATGGCCCAGCCCGCGACTACATAGAAAACTTTTCCAAACTGGCGAACGAACACTCCATACAGCAGCGGAATGAAAAAGAAGATGAAGAATTTGCGGATTTGCGCCCTACCGCCCCATGGATCAGGCGAGAGCACGTCTGCCAGCGCCGTCCAGAAGAAGAATGCGGCGA
>CAXTMN010000011.1:14692-62271 GCA_964245395.1 uncultured Bryobacteraceae bacterium | reverse complement strand
CATTTAACGGAGAGGATAACAAGTTCAGTGGTCCCGGAGATAAAAGAGGCGACGTAGGAACCGTGGTTGGTAGCACTACGGCAGGAACCGTGATTGGCTCGGGTATCGGTGCTGCCGCCGGCAATCTTGGACGTGGTGCCGGGATCGGTGTAGCCGGGGGAGCTGCTGCCGGACTTCTCGGGGTGCTCACCACGCGTGGCCCGGAAGCGACCCTCAGCAAGGGATCTACCGTTGAAATGGTCCTCGATCGGCCAATCACATTCAGCGATGACGATCTAAATTTCTCTGGAGCGCCTCCCTCGAGAGCGCTCAGTGAGGGTGGTGCGCCGCCTGCACCTCAAAGCCGCGGATCTCGTTTCCCTTACTAGAATGCTCGAACAGGATGAGCCTGTAGTCGTTCCGATCAGTGACGTTTTCGACCTGCACTCGTTCGCGCCCCGCGATGTGAAATCCGCTGTGGTGGCCTACTTGGAGGAGGCGCACCGTTTGGGGTTTTCTGTGGTCCGTATCATTCACGGACGTGGCATTGGGGTTCAGCGCGAAACGGTTCGACAGATACTTGAGCAGACACCGTTTATCGGTGCTTTCTCCGATGCGCCAGCCGAAGCAGGCGGTTGGGGTGCGACTGTGGCTGAACTTAGCAGAGCTTTTGAATCACCACAGGGTTCTAGAGCTGGATCGGCTGACCCCAGGATCCGTCGAAAACAATTTCGTTAAAAGATTTTCGTACACGTTTCGCGGTCTCTGCATCGCGGAATCTCCCAGGTTCCAGCTGATCCGGGGATCCTTGGTATCCAAGAGCTGCGACTGCTGCTGGCTGGTAGTCGTCTGGCATCCCAAGCTCCTTTTGCGCTCGCTCCCGATCGAAACCAGCCATTCCGTGTCCATGAAGGCCCAGAGCCGTAGCCTGAAGAAACAAATTCGCTAGCGCCGCCCCTGTGTCATGCAAAGCGTAGTAATTGTCTGTACCATCGTGTGAAAAAGTCTTCTTAGAAGCCATAACGATTAGCAGGGGTGCGGTCTTGGCCCATGACTGATTGAGCGGCAGAAGTAGGCCGAAAATCTTCTCAAAAGCGGCAGACGGGGAGTTTTTCGCGACCACGAACCGCCAGGGTTGTTCATTGTAGGACGAGGCTGCCCAACGTGCGGCTTCTAATATCGTTCGGAGATCGTGATCTGAAACCTCGCGGTCTGAAAAAGAACGTGGACTCCAGCGTGACCGAATCAGCTCGTGAACTTCCGGCACGGTGTCTGCAAGCTTACTCGGCAGATCGGCCGGCGATGGTAACGTTTGTGTGCTCAAGAATCCTCCAGGCGATTGTGTCATCAAGCATGTGTAATCAAGCAACGATACACGTTCGCTTGGATGCGAGACTCGAGACTGATGATGCCTCGTAGAAGCAACTCCTGTTACTTGTGGTGTACGGCTAACTCTTCCGTTTCCGGATCCAGGATATCTTCTTTGGCCTCAACTTCAGGCGAGTAATAGTTGTCGTGATAGTAGCTGTATTTGCTGTACAGCTCACCACGTCGTGCGCCATTTACCACGACGCCAAGCACGTTGTTCTCGCAAAGAGACTGCATGGCCCGAGTCACGGAGTCATAAGTTGTCGTACCAATGCGGAC
This sequence comes from uncultured Bryobacteraceae bacterium, assembly GCA_964245395.1. GTDB lineage: Bacteria > Acidobacteriota > Terriglobia > Bryobacterales > Bryobacteraceae > Bog-105. Next base: position 60,645 of record CAXTMN010000011.1, on the reverse strand, counting down.
AACCAGAATCGTTCCGTCACACATGGTGGACAGCAGATTGCCGTCTGCCGCAAACAGAAGAGGCGGGCTATCGAGAATGACCCAATCAAAGTGGTTCCGCAACTCAGTGATAAGCGCCTTACACTCCTTGTAGTTGAGCAGTTCCAAAGGATTAGGTACCGCTTCGCCTGCTGTCAGCAGATACAAGTTTGTATCAGCGACTTTGTGCATGATGTCGCTTAAGGATGCTTTGCCTAATAAGTAATCTGTAATTCCCGGTGTGCAAGGAATCTGGAAGGTTTTATCAACTGTGGGACGCCGGAAATCGAAGTCGGCTAGCAAGACTCTTTTGTCCGCAAGCTGGGCCTGGGTCAGAGCCAGATTCATGGCGGTGAAGGATTTGCCTTCGGCCGGTGAGGCACTCGTTACGATCAGCGTATGCAAAGGCTGAATGGTCTGCATGTGGTTCAACCGCGTACGCAGTGTTCTGAACTCCTCAGCCGGCGCTTCCCGGGGCCGGGCCGGATGCACAACTAAGGCGTCTCTTAAGGGAGTGTAAGGTACCTCCCGAGCATTGATAATGATATCTTCCAAATGATCCAGATCTGCCGCCGGATCAAGCGGTCCTGATTCCATCAGCTGTGACGCGGAAACCACAGGCTGCACTGGGGGTGGCAGGACAATGTTCTCTGCGCGTGACGGCTCTTCCTGCTGGGGCACTTCTTCCTGGAGCGCAGCAACAACGCGGTGAGCTTGAATGCGCCCGACCGGTCTAGCAGGCTCTTGATTATCTTGTGCGGCTTTTCGCAGCGCATCGTGAACACGGCTCATATAGCTATCCTTTGGCCAAATAATAATGCGCCACGGAAACGGCCATAATGGCAATCCCCGCAATCGTTGCTGATGCCCAGCTCACCCACATGAACTGTTTTCGTCTCTGGACAACAACATCGTTCTCGAGCAACGGAATGCTCCCCAGTATTGATAGTTGCGTGTAGAGACGGGCATCCTTCAGGTTCTTCAATGAGTTGTCTTTAAATTCGCGGACTGCGATCACCACAAGCCCCAGTACGAGGCCGACAACCGCTCCGATCGGGACGATCGATTGACGTTTCGGAGCAAATGGGGCGGGAGGAAGCGATGCCTGATCGATGACTTCGAGTGTCTGGCCCTGCTTCCGGTCCTCGATGTGATTAGCCAGAACTGACCGTTGCAGTTTGCCGTCCGCTTCGAGAAATCTCTGCTTCGCTAAGTCGCGGTTTTGGAGTAGATCTGAGTACTCTTTTTCACCGGCAGGTACACCAACGAGACGGGATTGGTAGGAGCGGAGAGCGCTGTTAACAGAGCCCATGTCCCGACTAACCCCTTGTGCCTCCATTTGGTTGGCCTTTAGCTGAAGCTGAATCTGATCGACTACTGTCTGAGCCTCGAAACGCTGACCCGTTTTACTTTCTGCTGAAGGATCAGTCTTGGGAGTATTCTTCGCTACCGAATCACGCTGATGTTTCAGAAATGCAAGCTGATCTTTTCTCGCCTGTAGTTCGGGGTAGTCGTCTGTGTAGCGATCTTTCATCGCCAGAATACTAGTTTCGAGATCTTCGATCTGTTGATCGAGATTGTTCACCTTGTTGTTATGAACGAGAACTTGAGGGCTCTGAATGGCGGCCAGGCGTTCCTTGGCTACTCGAAGATCGTTCTCCAGCATCATACGTTGCTCGTTCAATCTGGCTGCGTTTCCATTCAAAGACTCAAGACGGCCGCCCAAGGCTCCCATTTGGGACATGTTCAGCTGCATTTCTTCCGGTAACCGGCCGGCATTTTTCTCGCGGTAATCCGCTAATTTGGTTTCTGCTTGATCCAGATCCTGTTTGGCCCGGTCGGACTCGTCCTTCAGAAACTGAAAAGCCGCGAGTTGGCTGTCCGAGGCGCCTGAAGCGCTCGCGTTCATAAACCGGGTCACCAGATCGGCGCAAACACGCTGTGCAACATACTTATCCGTGTAGACGAAAGCAACCGTCATGGCCGGAAGCATACGTCCACTAGCAAACCCGCCTTCTGTCTGACGAATGATTACGGCTCTGCGCATTTCGTCGATGACGTCCTCGAGCGGTTCTTTTTTCAACTCTTTCTTGTACAGACCGTAGCTGTTGATGATCCCCGCAAGAGCATTGCGGCTGAGGATGCTCTGGGCCATGCCGTTGATCCGATCAGCGACATCCTGACTTGTCACCCTGGGCGCCATGTCGGGCGTAAGCGCTTCCGGAACGACACGAATACGAGCCTCGGAGTAGTAGCTGTCGGTCATCAGGAAGGCTACGACTGTTGAAATGACCAATCCGGCAAAAGCTGGCGCGATTAACCAGCCAACATTACGCCGGACGATGTCAATGTAGTCGCTAAAATCGTAAGCACGTCGAGGTACAGAGGAAGGGTCTAGCATAAGCAGTTAGGTCTCATTACTGGGATTACGGAGCGACCACGTGGTCGTCAGGTTTGAGGGCAATGTTCTGATCCATATGCTTTCCGCGCAGGACATCGTGATAATTGAAAAAGATACGCTTGTCACCACGCAGAACATACACATGCTTTGAGTTTGCAAATTCTCCTAAGCCGCCTGCCCGGCTGATCGCCTCCAGGACAGTAGTGGGGGTGACGAGCGCATATTCGCCTGGCCTGGCAACCAAACCATCCATAAAATACTTTTTGCTTCCCACATCTTGGACCGTCACCGTCACAAGAGGCTTATTGACGTACTTTCTTAAAGCCTGGGCTACGATATCCTGAACCTCATTGGGTGTTTTCTCGCCGGCCTCAAGGTCGCCCACCAAGGGAAGGGTGAATTTGCCGTCTTGATGAACGGCGACCGGACCTGAAAATTCGGGTTCATTCCAAACCCGAATGAGGAGGATATCGGTAGGCCCGATCTTGTAAGTACCGGAATCGACAGGCGCTCCGGCGGCGGAAGACGAGGGCTGAATGGGCTTGGGCTGGATTGGCGACGGATTTCCAGAGGGCGGCGTTTGCACCGGGGGCGGAGTTTGCATCTGATCCTGATAAGCAAACAAGCCTATCGGAAAGGCTACTGACAAGCACAGGCCAGCGGAAAAAAGCTTCAGCCCAAGGAGTGGTCGGTACATGAAATTAAGTAGGTGGATACTCAGAGGGATATCCTTGATTTTACACACTTTTTGTCCTTTTAGGGGCACGGGTTATCTGGTATCGGATCGTTTATCGAGCGCCAGGCCCGCGGCCGATGGCAAAGCTGCTTCAGACCGGGAGACGGGAACCCAGACTTCCATCGGAGTAGGCTCCCTGTTTCCGATGGCGTAATAGGGGATAAAAGTCAGAGCGAGCGAGCGCTTCACCCGGGTGTTGGCAATCTGGAGCGGCTGATACAAAGGTTCGTCCCCAAGATTCTTTTCGGCTACCTGGCCTGATAACTTGAGGACAGTCACACCGCCGAAGAGGTCTTTTCTGACTTCAGCGGTACTGGAAAGTCCCGGCCGGGCAAAAACGTCTGCCAATGAGGCGCCGGCCTGATCAATCTGCTCCAAGGCGTACACGAGCGGCCCGCGCTGCAGGGCCACACGGCCGTAGGTGTCTGCGACGCGAGGATTCGCAACCATCTGAACCGGCTGCATGGGAAAGGTGATGGTTACGGTGTCCGCGGGCTTCCAGTTTCTTGTGATAGGGATGTAAGACCCTCGAGCCGCCGCGGTCTGGAACGGCTGTCCGTTGACAGTCACGTCAGCGCTCGGGGCCCAGGCCGGCCAGCGAATATAGAGAGTAAATTCGGAACTACGCTCAGGGTTCACCATGAAGCGCACGTCCCCACTCCAGGGATAACCCGTTGCTTGTGAGATCTTCAGCGCCGTTCCGTCACTCAGATGCCAGTCCAGATCCGAGTTGTGGAAGAGATTGACGTAGACTCCGTCCCGGCTGGTAGCGTAGAAATAGCCGGGCAAAGATTCAAAGAGGCGCTCCACGTTCGGGGGACAGCAGGTGGTGTCATACCAGGGGTTTCGAAGCTTCTCTCCACTCGAAGCCAACGGATTGCGATAACAGTACAGAGTGCCGGAAAGCGACATCCCAGAGTTCACGCCGTTGTATAGCGCGCGCTCCAAGACGTCGGCGTACCGCTCATCGCCTGTGAGCGAAAGCATTCTGAAATTCCACATGACGTTGGCCACAGCGGCACAGGTTTCGGCATAAGCCTGTTCGCTAGGTAGTTCATAGGGATCGCCGAAACTCTCGCCTCCAGATCGGGAACCGACGCCTCCGGTGATGTACATTTTTCGCGCTGTCAGGTCGGTCCAAAGAGAATCGAGGGCCTTCTTGTATGCGGGATCGCCAGCTTCTGCAAAGTAGTCCGTAGCTCCAGATACGGCGTAGAGGGCCCGGACCGCATGTCCTTCGAACTCTGTCCGCGACACGAAAGGTTTGCCGCTGAAGGTATAGCGAAGGTCGGCGTCTTTCAACTTGAGGCGGTCGCGCTCGACCCCGCTGAACAAGTAACGGGTGAACTCGAGGTACTTCGCGTCGCCGGTTGTCCGGTAGAGTTCGACCAGCGCCATCTCGAGTTCCGGATGGCCGGTGGCGAAGGGGCGTTTGGTCGGCCCGAAGTTATCTACCAGGTAATCGGCAAAGCGCTTCCCGGCTTCGAGTAGAGTCGAGTTCCCGGTTGCACGGTAATAGGCGATGCCGGCCTGAAGAAGATGACCGAGGCAATAATCCTCATGGGAGCGAGTGAGTTCGGTAAAGCGGAGCCTCACCTTGTCAGCGACATAGTAAGTGTTGAGGTATCCGCTAGGCTCCTGAGCAGCAATAATGTCGGAAGCCAGGGAATCAATTTGGCCCCGAAACTTCTGCTTATCAGAATCGGAGGTTTCGTTGGAGGCAATAGCCCACGAAGCAGCCTCGATCCACTTGTAAAGGTCGGAATCGGTATAAAGCGGACCCCGCCGGGGAACATTCTTCTTCCCCGAGAGCCGGCGGAAGTTATCGACCACGCCATGCTCTTCAAGCAGTTCGAGCATGGTGGGAAGACTGCGCTCAGTGGTAATTTTGCGCCGCCCGGCCCAGAAGCCATCGCCCATTCGTACGGCTTGCAAGGGCACGGGATGTAAGCGCGCGTTCAGCGAATGGTCAAGATAAATGACCCCTTCGCTTCGCCAGGTATCCCTTCGTCCATCTCCCTTGACGAAGAGACCGATTCCTGCAACGGCCAAAGCCAAGGTAAGCGCCTTCATAGCGACTTCAAGTAGCTGTAGACGAGCGAAACCGGCAAACCGACCACGTTGTGATAGCACCCTTCGACCGAGGACACAAACCGTGAGGCGCGTCCCTGAATGGCGTACGCGCCGGCCTTGTCCAGTGACTCCCCGCTTCGAGTGTACTCCTGAACCTCCTCCTCCGACAGGGGTAGAAAGGAAACCTTAGTACTTACTACGTCGACTATGGAGCGCTGATTCGAGAGAATGCAGATTCCCGTATGAACCCAGTGGTCACGACCGGCGAGAAGCCGGAGCATTCGGGCTGCGTCCTCACTATCCGATGGTTTTCCCAGTATCTCCTCATCGCAGCAGACGATTGTGTCAGCCCCTAAAACAACGTCTTCCTCCTCGCGGTAGACGGCTTGAGCTTTCTCCTGCGCGAGCCGCCGGACGAAGTCGAGAGCCGATTCTTTCTCGCGGCGGACCTCCTGAACTTTTGCGAAACGGACGATATGCCTGATGTTCGCCGCCTCAAGCAGAGCGTGGCGACGCGGTGAAGAGGACGCGAGGATCAGCATGGAATCAACAGGATACAAGGAAATTACCAAACGAACTGTCATTTGGGTTCGTTTTTTCAAATGCCTGCAAGCACTTACAAGCCTCCTCTTGTGTACGATATCTTACGGACAAACAGGCTCGCCCTGGTCGGTGACGCGCAGTACGCATTTTGAAGTATTTTCCCAAGCGGGAGATTTGAGCGGAATAGCAGCTGCCCATCGTTTGGAGCAGTTACGTTCCCTGTTCGAAATGGCGGGGCTGAAGCCAGAGTCCGATCTGCCGGTGCGGGTGATTGGTTTCAGGTCAGGCGAAGAATACGATCGCTACCGTCTTCGTCCTCTGGCAGACGCCTTCTATGTGGGGACTGAGACACGCAACTATATTGTGCTTCCGAGTTTAGAAGCGAAAGACTTTGGCATGGCAGCGCATGAATACACACATGCGGTACTTCACTCGAAGGGTCTACGCCTACCTCTTTGGATTAACGAGGGGCTAGCAGAGTATTTCGCAACGGTTCAGATTGGCGCAGAACAGTCCAGGCTCGGTGGCCGATTGCCAGGTCGAATGCAGACCTTAGAACACATGCGTTGGATGGGGCTGCGGGATCTTCTAGACAGGCCGGCGGAACTGACCGGATCTGAAGATCGCAGTGGAGCGGAGATTTTCTACGCGGAGAGTTGGGCTTTGACCGAGATGCTACTGGAATCGGCGGAATACCGGTCGCAATTCCCGAAGTTAACCCGTTTGTTGAATCAGAGCGCAAGCAAGGATCTGGCATCAAGCCAAATCCTGGTCAAAGTCTATGGCCGGTCTTTAGATGAGATGTCGGCAGACTTGCGCCGGTGGGTGGAGGAGGAGCGATCGCAAACGGCCATGCTGCCTGGGATCAAGGGAGAGTTCTCTGGGGAGACTTCAACACTCTCCGGCTCTCAAGGCCAAGTGGTAATGGCGGATCTGCTGACAGCCACCGGTGCGACGGATCGAGCGCGAAAGATCATCGAGACTCTATTACGCGATTTACCGAACGATCCTGAAGTTCTCGGTGTCGCGGGCAACGTGGCGTTTCGGGGGGGCGATGGTCGAGGCGCCCGACGCTATTGGAGAACCGCGTTGCAAGCCGGTAGCCAGGATGCGGATCTGTGTTTCCGTTATGCCGTTTCAGCGGAGGCGGAAGGTGAATCAAGGGAGGAAATCCGCTTTGCTTTGAAACGGGCAATCCAGGCGAGATCCAATTTCGATGATGCTCGATACAAGCTTGCCTTGCTGGAGTTCAACGAAGGCAATTGCAACGATGCGTTCACCCAGTTACGATCAATGCGGTCTATCCGGCCGGAACAGGCTTATAACTATTGGGTAGCAACCGCATTTGCCTTCATGCAGGCAGGAGATCGAAGTGAAGCAGCCAAAGCTGCGGAACACGCGTTAGAGTATGCGGGCAATGCTACCGAGCGCACGCAGGCGTTACAACTTCTTTCGATATCCAAAACTGCAGGCGACGTACAAGTCACGCGAGATAGCAGCGGTCATGCCTGTGTCACGGCGAAGACAGTGAACAATTCAGCTGAGTAAGTTGCAAAGACGCGAGTTTTCGGATGGGCATTGAGGCCGGCATGGCTTTGCCGCGCGACAGCACATCCTGCAAGGACCCGGCCGGACGTCCAGCTTCGAGACGGCCAGAACATAGGCCTTTACGAGAAATGGTTGTGCCGAGTCTCGGACTAATGGGCTTTGCGCGTCTTGGAGGCTTGAGCCAGTTGTGCTTGTCAACTTCTGCAAAAAGAAAATGGGTAAACCCGCCTTGACGGTTTGCTATTCGAATTTTCTAAGCCGCATTGCCGAGGTTTCGAAGGGCCTCCATTTTCTGCTCTGCAAGCGGATCCATGTGGAGATACTGCATGGCCTCGATCAATTCTAAGCACGCGAACCGGGGGTGCCTTCTCCATTAGGCGCCAAACTCGTAAACCCGGCGGCGGCACTCCTCCTCATTTACACCACAACGAAGATGAGGCCTTTTCGGTAATCACCGGGCATTTTGAGCTTTTTAAACGGAGACTTGGTCGGAGATTCCGGAGCATGGCATGGCCTTTGTCCCACTCCGGCAAGTTCATTGCTTTCGCAACTGTGGTGAAACGGACGGCACAATACAGTTCATCTGCACCGGGGCTACTTTCGACGTGTTCCTCGAGGGCCTTTCTGCATTCACCATTCCAGAAGACATTCAGGCCATTGTTGACTACTCTGCTAAGTTCGGAATCTTCTACCCACATTGCCTCCACCAATGGAACATCCGCGGCAGGTGTGATCGAAACTACGTGCAGTGGAAGCCGTAACCGCAGACATCCTAAAGCTGAATGAGTTCAGTTGTATCTGTTGGGTCGGCTACTCCGAAACTTTGCGCCGCCACCTGCCGTACAACCGGATCAGGCTGCGAGTCTGCGTCCACTTTTCTCAGGAGTCGGGCACTTGGGGCAGAACACAATTGCTCAAAGCGACAATCTGGCTGATGTTTAGCGATCTGTGGTTACTGGCGGCATCTCGAACTGGTGCGGCGCAGTAGCTTTCATCAAGTTAGTAACGAAGTAGTCCCAGCGCCTCCGCGTCATGTAATTTGCCATATCGGCGTAACTATGATGCGCGCGCGGGAAGACTACGAGATCGAAATCTTTGTTGGCCTTTTCCAACGCGTCGACGAGCAAGAGGGTGATCGAGACCGGCACATTATCGTCCAGCATGCCGTGGGCAAGCATGAGCTTGCCTTTGAGGTTCTTTGCAAGGTTGGCATTGGCCTGCGAATCGTAATTCGTGGTTCCGTCCGGATTGGTTTGGAGTAAGCCTACCCATTTTTCGTCCCAATCATCTTCGTAGTTGCGATTTTCATGATTGCCGCTTTCGGCAATTCCCACCTGAACGAAATCCGGATAGCGCAGCATCATGGCGACCGTCGCATTCCCGCCACCAGAGTGACCCCACATGCCCACGCGATCAAGATCCAGCCACTGGTCACGCCCGGCTAATTCGCGCAAGGCGCTGATTTGATCCGGTAAGGCGTTGTTGCCAATATCCTTTAGGTAGGCGTCGTGAAACGCTTTGGAGCGCTTCGGGTTTCCCATGCCTTCGATGACGACCACAGCGAATCCGAGTTGGGTCAAGGCATTACAATCAGTTCGCGAAGCCGCAAATCCGTGTGAACCGAAGGAGCCTCCCTGCGGGCCGGGGTAGATGTAATCGATCACCGGATATTTTTTCGTTTCATCCAGATTCGCAGGCGGAAAAAGCAGTCCGTACACATCGGTTTTGCTGTCACCTCCTTTCGCGTGGAATGTTTCGGGTGCGGTCCAGCCAGCGGCTTGCAAGCGCGAGATGCTGGCGCGTGCGAGTACTTCCACAACCCGGCCTGAGGCGTCGCGAATTACCGCCACAGGAGGCTTCTGCGGCGTGGAGTAACTGTCAAAGATGTACTGGCCGTCCGAAGACACTACGGCAACATGATCGGCATCCTCGGGCGACAGTAGCTTCACTTCGCTGCCATCGAGGTTCGCGGAATAGATGCGGCGATAATACGGATCTTCGCCTACCTCGCGACCAGTTCCGGTCAGAAGCAGCCGGCCGCTCTGCTCGTCGACGTACAACACATCGTCGACATTCCAATCACCGTGCGTCACCGGCTCTTTGAGTGCGCCGGTAGAGGCGTCGTACAGATAGAGATTGCCCCAGTTTTTGCGCTGAGAGAACCAGAGAATCTCGTTTCGTTTCGAAAGGTAGCGCCAGTTGGGACGCGCGTAGCCGCTTTCGAAGAACGTTGGCACGGTTTCTGAAAAGACATCCCGGACAGCGCCTGTTTCGACATCAGCTATGCGCAGGAGCGCGGTTTTGTGGTCGCGCGAAGTGGACACAAACGCTAGGGTTTTCGCATCCGCGGCCCACTTTACGTCCTCCCACTCTCCGCCTCGACATACCAGGTGATCGCAAACTGTGCCACGATGTTCATCGGGCGGTGTCTTCAGGCGAGTCAGTTTCGCTGTATCTACGTCGATAATGACGCGCTCGATTTTCGCGACATCTTTGTCACCTACCAGCGGATACTTCCACGCCTCCATAAGTGGGTGACCGATGTTTGTTGTCATCGTGTACATCTCTCCGACGCTCCGCTGGTCCTGTTGAAAGGTGGCTACTGTACGGGAATCCGGTGACCAGGCCACGATCGCAGCATCGCTATGGATCCATCCGGCGTTGTCGGTGGCGTAACCGTAGTCCTTCAGCCCGTCAGTCGTGAGGGGCTTTTCTGCTCCCGTGGCATTTTCGTGCACCCAGAGATTCCAGTTGTGGATGAAGACTGTACGTTTGCCGTCGGGCGACGGCGCGGCGTTGGCCGGATCGTAGCCGCTGGTTTTCGCTCGCGTATCACGCACGAGGGAACATTTAGATTCGACAAGACCACAGCGAAATTCTTTTCCGCCGACTGTGATCAAGGCCGATTGATCCCCGTCTGACACTTGCAATTTTTCGATCCTCAGCTTCTTCGCGTCGCTCTCCGGCCATCCTGCCGTATGCAGGGCGGCGGAAGTCTTTGCCGAATCAAAGAGTGGACGCTTCGTGCCATGGGCGGCATCGGCCAACATTACTGATGGGATCTCAACGGAACGATCGACGTACCAGAAGCGGCTCTTATCGAGATAAGTTGCGGTTGTGACGGCGTGGTCGATGAGAGCGCTGGTACTCGCCTGGAGCATGCTCACGGCGCGGCTGTAATCGTCTGGCGTGTAGACACGGCCGGTTTGAGCAGATAATATGAACGTAATCGCGAGCAACAACACGCCGATCCGGATAGAAAATGTCATGGGTAGAGTTGATGATGCCATAGCCACGCGCGGAGTGACTTCACAGCGTAGAGATGAAACCGTCGTGCAGTCCCGAGACTCGGCTCGTGTGCGAACTTTGGGAGCAGATCAGGCGAAGCCAAATGCGTTTGAACGAAGCCGCTAAAGCGGCAGACGCTTCGCATGTGGATATTTGCCCGGCGTCACCACCGCGATGCACCAGATGCGCGAGCAGTAATTTAGTCACAGAAACGGAGGTTTCCGTGACCCAGTTACGCCAGATGGTGCTGGACGAACTCCAACGCAGTAATTACGCTCGAATCACGATTAAGCAGTACCTGCGAATTATCGACGACTTCGCCGATTATTTCGGTGCGCCCATCGATAAGCTCGGACCGAATCATATTCGCTCTTACCAGGCATACCTGTTTCGTGACCGCAAGCTCGCCTCCAGGACTGTACGCCAGCATGTCGCGGAACTTCGCTTCGTATTTGTGAAGACACTAAAGCGCGCATACATGTTGGACTACATCCCGTTTCCAAGGGAGGAGCGGCGGTTGCCAGTGATTCTGAGCCAAGAAGATGTCGCGCGGCTGATTGAAGCATCCAGTTCGCTGATGCATCGCGCCATGCTCCAGACTCTGCAGTGGGCCGAAGCGGGAAGGGGGTGCTGACGTACGCGCTCCTTGTTTATGATGAGCGTCAACCCGTGCTGCGCAAATTTCTTCGCGACCAAGACTTCTGGGAGGAACTCAACGCGATTTCCGGTCCAAATCTGCTGGTTTTCGCCGCGCGCGACAAAGCAATCAGTGGTGATGAGTCCGGGCAAACTTCGCTCGATATCGTTGTCGGAACACAGTTTCGATCTAATGATCGAACCGTCCCTTACAGTGGAATGCTCCAGCAGCTGGCGCGTGAGCAAGTCAATGTTCAGTACCCATTCCTTGTTTTCTTCCAGAGCAAGGGCGGCGAGGTGTCGGACTACCTGATCGTCCCTTTATTGAAACCGCGGCCCGAGGATTCTATCGAGAAATTACGGCGCACAGTGAAGATTGTGGCCGAGTCGCTCTCTTTGGTGCATGAGGAGAATTATGGAAACAGAGACGTCATCGTCCGAAACGTTCGTGAGTCGTTGGACAGCCAAGATATCTTAAACTTGATGCTGGCCAGCGCCACCACCGCCGTTGCACTTATAGGCAAACCGCGCGTTTGGACTTCCCTTTTTGAGAGCCTGCGTTCACACTCTTTCTAGCATTACTTTTATTGTTTGATGGTGGTCGTCCTTCCAGGCAACCGTGCGCATGCGATTTTGCAGCGTTTAATGGCCCGAGTTCCAGCGCGGGCCGAACCCTATTTCGAATTCGTGCGCCGGCGGTGCCAAAGCAGGGAGGGAACGTGACCAGAAATCTGAGCATCTTAGAATTTTCCGGGCAAATCGAAGAGATCACTCCCGCCAAGTCCCGTTGGATCGGGGCTAAGCTTGAGGCTCAAGGCCGATACTGTCGTTGACAGCATTCCTCAATCGCTGTTTGCAGCCCTAATAGCGTTCGGTCGTCTGGACGCTGACGTGCCCGAGCAAGAACTGAATCTGTTCTAGTTCTCCCCCGGCTTGGTGACATAAGCGCGCGCATGTGCGGCGAAGATCGTGCGGCGCAACGTTCGACATTCCGCAGCGGGCAGTAGCTTGTTTGACAACACCCCAAATGACCTCAGGGCTAAAGCCATCGGGCGCTATTCTACCCGCTTTGTTGATGGCGCGGAAGACAGCGCCTTCCGTAACACCGGCTTCTCTTAACCAGATGGCGACGGCTTCGGCCACCCAGTCAGGAATTGGAACGGTTCTAATGTGACCACCCTTCCCGATCAGGTCCGCGAAAACCCAGTGTTCTTCGCGTTGCTGTAGGCCTGCGACTTGGCAGCAGCCAATTCGGCCCGCCGCAATCCGCACCCGAGGAGGACAGCAACCATCGCGTAATCGCGCTTGCCGCGAAGTGCCGCACGGTCGAAGATCGAAAGGAGGGCCCGGCCCTGTTCCGCTGTGAGCCAATTGCCAACCTGGGTTCCATGTTTCTTCGCACCTTTCACACGACGTATGCCGGCAGCAAGTCCGGGCTGAGTAAGCCCGAATCGGCGGCCTCGTAGGCTAAACGTCTTACCGCGGCGAGTCGCAGATTGATTGTTGATGACGCGTAATGCGCTTGCTCAAGGGAAATGTGGTATCTCGTCACGACGATTCTGTTGAAGGCCAGGCGAGGCTCTGAGCAGTACCAATCGATGAACTGGCGGATTGCGTGATCGTACGAGCGTTGCGAGCTGACCGATGGCAGGCTGTTTAGAACGGCTGATCTGGATTGTTCGAGGTCGGGCAACTTCAGTATGGACTTGGGAGTATGTTTGCGTTTTTGGGCCATGCGAGCCAGTTTGCTCGCTTTTTGCCGACCGCCGGAGAGCCTCCATTTAACTGTACGCTGGGGCGTTTGCCGGGGCATAATGTGTCCGGAGAAGCCAGCCGGTCTCGAGTTAATCGTTGAGTCCTTTGCCAGCCAGGATTCGTGGAATGAATTTCTCAACTCTCGAAGCGCGCGTAGCAGGTTGTTTTGCGGCGGCAATCTGGTAAATGTAGCCCTTCTGCCGGCCGGGCGTAAGGCTGGCGAAGGCTTCGTTCAAGGCGGCCTCTGTAGCGAGTCTTGTTTGCAGCTCTTCAGGCACTCTAAGTTCCGAAGCCCTCTTGAACTCGACTTTTGCCCCGGTCTTTTCGATCTCGATAGCCTGCTCAATGAAAGCCTTGATGGTGGAGCTTAGACGTGTGATGTCGGCAAGTGAACTGAAGCGGAGCTGGCGAGGTGCCTGCATGTGTTCACCGATCCGGAAGAGCACTTCGCCGGGGTCTTTCAGCAGAGCGCCCTTGAAAAAGAGCAAGGCGATGTAGTTGTTAAAGCGCTGGATGAGAACAATGTTCTTGTTCCCGAGCGTGAAGCACGGCTTGCCCCATTTGATCTTCTCAACCAGACCGCAGCTCCGGGCAAGCTCCTGCAAAGCAGCGGATTCCTGCGGGTACTGGTGCCGAGGGTGCTCCATAGGGGAAGGGTGCACTGGCCGTCGGGCCTCACTTTTGCCTTGTTTTCGCATAGTGTTCATTTGACAAAGCTCCGCTTTCTTGTAATTTTCGCGCGTGGCCGACCCACCCATGGCGTAGAGAACCGGCTACTCCGCCTCAAGTTGCAGAGCCCGGCGGTGATTGCCGCAGACTTTCCAGGCGTCTCCACAATACATAGGAGCAAGTGCCTAGTAACAGCGTGATCGTTGACGGCGCAAACGCCGCATGCCTGTCATGGATGGAGGCATGTGCGATCAGAGCCGATATCAGGTTGAAGGCAAAACCGGCGTAGGCCCACTCTTTCACGCGCGCGGGTATAGCTGGAATCAGCAGCACCAACACGCCTAGCAGCTGTGCCACTGAAAGTTCCACACGGAATGACGCCGCCGGAAAACCAAGACGCACAAACGCCTGCGCGGCCTGCGGAGTGAACCATTCCCAATATGCAGTGAAGGTCATCTCTACGCAGAAGAGCGCAGTTACGATCCAGAACGCAATAACCACCGCCTTTGAGTTTGTCATTGAACCTCGTCATCCAGCAGCCGTTCGAGCTCCCTGATAAATCTCTGCCAGCCATATTGCGCGCCCTTGTAAGCAGCTTCCTGATCGGCGCGGAAGCCCGAGTGTTCCATACGAAGATGCGTGCCGCCCTCCGCCGGAGCCAGTGTGAACTCCACTGTGCTTTCATGGCCAAACGCACGCCATGAGTAGACAAGACGATGCGGCGGATCGAGCGCATGGACCCTGCAGTCGATTACTCCGTCCCAACTCCCGACCGGCTCATTCCTGAACTGAAACTCCCGGCCGATCTCCGGCAAAAAGTTGTTCTGCAGCAGCCACTTTGCCAGGAGAGCAGGCTCAGTGAGTGCCCGCCACAGCTTTTCCGGCGCGTGCGCAAAGAATCTTTCAACCACCACGCTGCGAGTTTGTTCTTCCGGTTCGTTCACGGCTCCATCCTTTCCAGCAGAGATTCCAGACGATCGAAGCGGTCTTTCCAGAAAGCGCCGTAGTCACGGAGCCACTGCACCACCGGTTTCAGCGCTTCAGCCTGGGCCCTGTAATGTGTCTCCCGCCCATTCCGCCGGAGCCGCACCAGCTTTGCCCGCTTCAGTATCGAAAGGTGCTTGGACACTGCGGGTTGCGAGATGCCGGCAAAGCTCGTGAGCACATGCACGGTCTGCTCGCCCTTGATCGACAGCTCGGCAAAGATAGCGCGGCGAGTCGGGTCTGCGAGAGCTCGAAAAACCGAATTTACGCGATCTGCCTTCACGGTCAAATAATAACCGTATGGTTATAATTTGTCTAGAGAACAGTCGAGCATCGTTTCCAGTACCGCCAAGTCAGACTGTGTTCGCCGATCCCGGTTGTATCACCGGGCAACTCGGAAGTTGGCCGCCCAACAACTCCAGTTGCCAAGTGTAGATCGGAGTTTTTTAACAGCATCATTAGTCTTCGCAAGTCTGTCAAGTTGCGAGTCACATCTCTTATACTCCGGTCATTCTTGTTGAAGCGCTTTCGTCGGTCCGATTTTGCATTGCTTGATAAGAGGGTACCGATGTGCTCGTTAACGTGAGCACGGATACGAAGATAGATTGCGCGCGCTGTGGTTCTTCTGCCGAACATGTCCACTGGCTTACTACGCTGGCATCGAGGCGTGAATATAGACCTCGCCCACTGACCGATGCCGGGACTAGGACTCCTTGAACGTGGTGAGCCAGGACGCTGCTTCCCATCTTAGATCATCAGAAAGTCTTCACGAACAGCTGTTGTTGGAAGACATTGGTAGATTTCACTAGCAGCGCAATCTTTATTGGCCGGAATCGTTTTTCCACTAGAAAGACATATGGTACAGTTTTGGGATATCAGTCATGCCTAAGAGCACTAAAACAGATGGCGATATGCTGCAGGGAACACTGGACATGTTGGTCCTACAGACTCTCTTGATGGGGCCAGCACATGGGCATACAATTGCCCATGCTATTGAGCACAGATCGGATGAAATCCTGCAGGTTGAGCATGGCTCACTTTATCCAGCTCTCTATCGTTTAGAAGAACGAGAGTGGATTGCTGCGTTCTGGGGAACTTCTGAAAACAACCGGAAAGCCAAGTACTATCGGCTCACTCCTGCCGGGCGGAAGCAATTACAGGTACAGACCAGGAGATGGGAAAAGCTGGTGAACGGCATCGGCCGTATTCTACGGCCCGTACACGAACAATAGGTGAGGGTATGAGCTGGTTGCGGTTCCTTCGACGCGCAAGGAGAAGTTCAGATCTTGCGAGAGATATTCAAGCTCACCTCGAGATGGAAACGGACGACTATGTCGCGCGAGGCATGCCGCTCGAAGAAGCTAAACACGCAGCCCGGAGAAAACTAGGAAACCTAAGCCTCATTCGTGAAGAGGTGTACCGCATGAGCAGTTTTACCCATATTGAAACGGTCTGGCAGGATGTTGCTTACGGATTACGGCAGATGTGCAAAAGGCCGAGCTTCACAGCTACGGTGGTGATTACACTTGCACTCGGAATCGGTGCGAACGCAGTTATCTTTAGTGTCATTCAAGCCGTCTTCCTTCAGCCGCTTCCCTACAAAGATCCTTCCAGGTTGGTTGCGATCTGGGACAGAAATGTCCGCGAAAGCGGAGTCTCCAAAATGTTTGCCAGTTTCCAAGACTTTCGGGATGTAGCACAACATTCGAAATCTTTGGAGCAAGTAGCAGTCGCGACCTGGGCGGTTGGAGGCAGTCTTTTGACTGGGCATGGACCGACGCAGAGTGTTCTCGCCATGCCAGTCAGCGAGTCGTTTTTCTCTCTTCTTGGTGTCGCCCCGGCGCGGGGCCGTACGTTTTTGCCTGAGGACCTCACTCGTGGTTGTTCAGTTGTCCTCAGTGACCGTCTTTGGCGGAGCAGTCTTGGGGGAGATCCCAAGGTAGTTGGGCAAGCGATCAGGCTGGATAGTCAGAATTGTGCGGTTGTGGGCATTATGCCTCCGCAATTTGCCTTCTATCCAGCTGCTACATCCCTTTGGACCCTTTTAACGCCGACGTTTTCACCACCTTCCGAAAAGCTGCCGCTGGGAATCTTTGCACGGCTAAAACCAGGCATCACGTCCACTCAAGCCGAGGCCGAGTTAGTAATGCTTCATAAAGCCGTGCATGCAAACGACAGCAAAGAGCGGTATCTCGTACCTTTTGTACACAATTTGCAACAGGAATTCACGTTCTTGGCCGAAGCAGGGCTAAGCGACACATTGTGGGTTCTCTTCGGAGCAGTGTTCTTTGTTCTGCTGATTGCCTGCATAAATGTTGCGAATTTGCTGCTGGGACAAGCACTCCACCGGGAACGAGAGCTTGCGGTACGAACGGCGCTGGGAGGTGGCCGGACGAGACTGCTTCGTCAGCTCCTGACGGAGAGCCTATTATTTGCTGTTGCCGGAGCAGCGCTGGGAGTTGGCATTTCCTTTGGGGGTGTCCATTACTTCCGAGCAGCTAATCCTGTCGAGATGCCAATCGGCGCGCACGTAGAGATCAGCTTACCGGTGCTGGTCTTTACGACTATGATTTCAATTGCAACCGCCATATTGTGTGGTCTTCTTCCGGCGTGGAAGGCGTCCCGGCTAGATGCGGGGGAGGCGTTGAAGTCTGGCAGCCGGGGAAGTATCGCAGTCATTCCCCAGAGTCTAGTGCAAGGGCTTGTCACGATCGAAGTTGCCTTGTCTCTTGTCTTGTTAGCAGGCGCCAGTCTCCTGATCGGAAGCATCTTAAACGCAAGCTCCGAGTCTCTCGGATTCAAACCGAGCGGACTGGTCCTGGCGCAAATCGCCCTTCCTAAGCAGCTGTATTTAGATGACGCACAGCTGCTCCACTTCTATGAACAGATTGACTCCCGTTTTAGAGATCAATTGGCAATTGCAACGAACTTCCCCCCTATGGGAGTTGCCTCCTCGGTGCTACAGATCTCAGGCAAGCCTGTGACATCGGACGGCGAACGACATGATGTTGGTCAAGAAACCATCTCGGCAGGGTATCTAAAGATCCTTGGTGTTCCTTTGCTCCGTGGCCGCAACTTTGACCCGCGCGATCGTATCGGTTCGGAGCCAGTGGCCCTCATAAACGAAGCAGTTGCGCATGAATACTTTGCCGGCTCAGATCCTATCGGTCAGCGAATCCGTGTCGGAGAGCCAAGTGAAAAGAATTCCTGGCGCACCGTCATCGGCATTGTTGGAAACCAGAAGACATCCAGGAATTATCACCAGATTGGTTGGGTTGCACGACCCCAAGTGATGCAGTTTCTCTTCCAATATCCACAAAGTTCGGTCACGATTGCGATTCGTGGGTCAGCGCATGATCTTGGCAGCGGCATCAAACAGACTGATGGCCGGGTTGTAATTGGGAATGTCGAAACGATGAATGAAAGGCTCTCTAGTTTGCTAGCGTACCCGAAGTTTCGAGCCTTTCTACTCGGAGCGTTTGCGAGCGTTGCGCTTTTGATTGCTGCTGTCGGTCTATACGGAGTGCTTCGGCATTTTGTAGCTCAGCGTACTCAAGAGATCGGCGTTCGCATGGCTCTCGGAGCAGGAGCTAGAGACGTTTTGCGATTCGTTGTTTGGCAGTCAGTCCGCCCCGTTTTGGCAGGGCTGGTAATGGGAGTGGCTGGAGCCTTTCTGCTAAGCCGCTACCTCGTCAGTCTCCTATACGGAGTTCAGCCGACAAGCCCGAAGATTCTGCTCATTTCGTCTACATTGCTAATCGGAGTCGCGGCTTTGGCGACTTTCTTCCCTTCGAAGCACGCCACGAGCATCGAGCCAATGATTGCTCTCCGGAGCGAATGAGTGAAGTTCAAAGGGGATGCTATGTGTTGGGAAAACCTTCGGAGTCGCCGCTTTCCCTCGATCTTTTCGAGCAAGTCGTTCAGCAGTGCATGAATGTTGGGCTGTTAAGAGGTGTCGATGGCTCAGCAGCAGCACGCAGATTCGCGCCGATGCCAGTCCGGACCGGACGATCACTCGTGAACAGCTGCCGCAGGTAGCTAAGGCAATCGCACCGTGCGAGTACGTGGAGCAGGTCGAGCGCGAGAAGGTTATCGTGGAGCAGACACAGACTTCTGATCCATCTGCGTGTGAAGCGAAAGCGAGGGAGCTAGGATTAGCATAGCTATCTAACTCAAAGTGACCGGGCAACTAACGCGAGGTTTTGTAAGGAAGCCCAGGCTTCGAAGCGCTTATGTCGAAAAGCACAGGCAGCAGGAACTTCGCAGCGGCCAGCGTTAAGGCCGGGCAGCTTCGCCCTGGACGCAAGGTACTCTGCAGCCTGGAAGCGGGCTGGAAATCACTGCTACTCCAGACCTATGAGCAACCAACTTTTGTTGAAGAGTACGAGAGCGCCGCTTCGCCAGACCAACTACTCGTTGTGGTTCTCAGGGGGCAGTACAACATCGAAAGTTTTTCAGGACGGTTATGGAAGAAGGCGGCGTACCGGCCAGGGATTGGTGGTCTTACCTCGCCGTGGACGACGAATCGTCTCAGATGGCATACGCCAACGACTACCGCACCATTGCTGCTGAGGCTTTACATCCCTCAGATCTATTTTGACGAGGCTGAGGAGGCATACAGGCGAGCCGGCGAGCGCCCGCTGGGTGCAGAACTGAACACCATAGCGCTATCCGATCCGCTTCTATTTACGTTCGCGAAAACACTTGCACAGGAAGTTGAGCGGGGCGCTCCGGATGTTTGTGCCGAAGCTGGAGCACAATTCCTTGCCACTCACCTTCTATCAAATTCAAGCGGCTGGTCTGAGCGTCATTTGAATAAGAGGACAGGCGTGGATCTGAATGATCGACGGCTAGAGCGTGTTTTGGAGTATATGCAGTGCCAATGCACAGCTCCGCTCACCTTAGATCTACTTGCGGCGGAGGCGGGCATTAGCCGCTTTCACTTCGCCCGTCTCTTCAAAGCTAAGGTTGGCGTCACGCCGCATCAGCATCTGGTGCAATTACGCTTAAAGCATGCCCGCATGCTTCTAAACGAGACCGGCATCCCGGTCTCAGAGATCTCTCTGGCATGCGGCTACATGCATGCAGGACATTTCTGCGCCGCGTTCTTTGAGGCTTTCGCGATCACTCCTGCTGTCTATAGAAGACAGCAGAAGGCTACAAAGCCAAAGAAGAGCACTATTTGTATATAGAAGCAGCAATATTGGGACAGAACGCATAGAACACGCAGCATCCAAGCTTTTATATGGTCGCCATACACATTGCGAATGAGCTTAGCGACGCCCAAGTGACACAACTGCTTGGAATGCGGTTTTTCTCAGCAAAGAGCAGGACTGACTTCTGATTACCGTTTACATTACGTACCCAGGCACTGCCGCCGAGCGCTTTGACCGAACCTACTATGTTTTGAAACACCTGCCGCTGGTGATGAAATGTTGGGAGCAGTACGGATTGGAACGCCTGGCAGCTTTCTTTCCGGAGGGCGAGGGAGCAGGAAACCTGGCGCTTTGTCTCTGTATATTCCGGGACGACACAGCAGTGACTACGTCGTTTAGCTCCCCTGAAGCGTCCGCAGTAATGGCAGACATCAAGCAGTTTACCGACAGCACTCCGGTTCAGAGTCGCTCGGTTCCGCTGTCTGCAAATTGAGGAGCGAGGAGATTGATGACACACGCAGGCTACAAAAGCCCGGCATCCGCGAAGAACTCGACAAGACCTTTCTGGGAGGCAAAGCCATCGAGGACTTCTCGCCGCGGTGAATTCTGGATACCCGGCGAACGGGTGAGGCGCAACGACAAGTGGTACCAACGTGGGCCAATGTATGTGGCCTGGGAAGCGCCGGAAGCTGTTACGCAGCCGTTCCCCATTGTGTTGGTACACGGGGGCGCGCTACAGGGAACAGAATGGGGCGACACTCCCGATGGTCGTCCTGGCTGGGCACAACGGCTGGTAGAGTCAGGCTATGCCGTCCTAGTGGTCGATCGTCCCGGTCAAGGGCGCTCGCCATACAACCCAGACGTGCTTGGACCCATGGGTCCGCAGTTTCCTTACGAGGAAGGCGAAGAAGTATTCTTCTCTCCCAAGGTAAAAGAGA
Source organism: uncultured Bryobacteraceae bacterium (assembly GCA_964245395.1). Taxonomy (GTDB): domain Bacteria; phylum Acidobacteriota; class Terriglobia; order Bryobacterales; family Bryobacteraceae; genus Bog-105. The sequence goes on along the minus strand of CAXTMN010000011.1, from coordinate 39,900 downwards.
AACATACGCAGTGGCCTTTCGATACCGAAGACGGGGCCAAGCTCGATGAGTACATCGCTCCGTTCGGCCCGTTGCCTGCCGATATTGCAGCTTGGCAGCAAATGGATGCCGACCGGCTCGCGCAACTGCTGGACCGGATCGGCCCTGCGATCATCATGACGCATTCTGCTTCGGGCTCCGATGGGTGGCTGGTTGCGGACCGCCGCCCGGATCTCGTCGTGGCGATCATCACGGTAGAACCAATGGGACCTGCGTTTGCAGATACGCCTAACATTGGCGCTCTCTGCTGGGGTCTTACCGCCGCTCCAATTACCTATGACCCTCCTCGAAGTAGTGCTGAGGAGGTTCACGCTTCAGAACCATCCTCATTGCGTATTCCAGCACTCGTTGGCAAGCCTGTCGCCGTAGTGAGCGGCGAAGTCTCGGCGCAGTCCAAATACGCGCCCAGAATTACGGAGTTTCTGATCAACGCAGGTGCGGACGCATATCTGCTGCATCTTCCAGATTATGGTATTTACGGCAACGGCCACGGCTTGATTTACGAGCGGAACTCGGATGAAGCTCTGCAGCCGGTGCTGCGATGGCTAGACGAGCATGTTCGTGGAGCCGCTCGCTTGAGCAATGAGGAGAACGCGTGAGATTGAGACCAATACTTCCAGCGGAGCTCAGCCCCGAGCAGCGTGTCCTCTTTGATGAGATCGAGCAGCTCACTGAGGGTAAGGACCGCGGATTCACCATGGCGCGCGCGGATGGCGCGATGTTGGGTCCATACAACAGCATGCTGCACTTCCCGCAATACGGGAGCGCTGCCTGGGCCATGAACACAGCCCTTACGAAGCACACAACGCTTACTAAACCGGTGCACGAGTTGGTGATCTTGGTTACGGGATCACGCTTCAGCGCTCGTTACGAACTTTATGCACACGAATTTACCGCGGCAAAAGCTGGTCTTTCGCAATCAAAGATCTCAGCATTGGCAGCGGGCTCGCGTCCCGCTGACCTGACTGAACAAGAAGGAATCGGCTTCGATGTGGCAACAGCACTGTCGCGAGGAGCACAACTTCCCGAGTCCACCTATCAGGCCGCACTCAGCGCCTTCGGTCAGGCTGGAGTAGCCGAGCTGATTTACCTGATCGGCTTCTACTGCATGATTTCGGTTTTGCTGAACGGCTTTGATGTTCCGGTACCGGGACGTGACACGGACTAGCTATGTCAGTATTCGATTTAAACCGGCGTGAGCTTCTGGCTGGCCTTACCTCAGTTGGAGGAGCGGCCATTACTGCCTCAGAGAACGTTGCGTCTCCGGAGGCGGCGACATCCCACGGCCGAACGTTCGCCAATACGCCGGTCAGCACTGCTGATCTCACGCTCAAGATCAATGGCCAAACGCATCAGGTTCGACAGATTGATGTTAATACGAGCTTGCTCGACTGCCTGCGTGATCATCTCCAACTCACTGGGAGTAAAAAAGGTTGCGGCCTTGGCCATTGCGGAGCGTGTACAGTGCTCGTTGACGGGAGACGAATTACTTCTTGCCTAGCCTTGGCCATCATGCAGCAAAGCAAAGACATCACGACGATTGAAGGTCTGGCGAATGGCGCGGAGCTGCATCCGGTGCAGGCCGCCTTTATAGAGCACGACGGCTATCAATGTGGCTACTGCACGCCTGGCCAGATTATGAGCGCCGTGGCCTGTATCGAAGAAGGCCACACTGGCTCCGATGAAGAAATCCGTGAATGGATGAGTGGGAATCTGTGCCGCTGCGGTGCGTATACCAACATCGTTGCCGCTGTGCGCCAAGTGGCGCGAAGGAGCGCCTGAGCGTGGTCCCATTTACTTATGCGCGGGCAATGGATGTTGCCTTGGCAGTTCGCAGCGGCGCGCGGCATTTGTCCAGTCAGGCCGACGAGCCCGGTACAGATTACTTTGCTGGCGGTACAGACTTGATGCAGCTGATGCAGGAGAGGGTTCGCAACCCTGGCCACATTGTTGACATCACTAGTCTGCCAGGCCTTGACCGGATCATAGCTGGCCGTGATGGAGCCCACCTAGGCGCGCTTGCGCGCATGAGCGATGCAGCAGCGCACCCTGGTGTGCGCAACCATTACCCAGTGATTGCCGAAGCTCTGCTTGCCAGCGCCTCGCCTCAGGTGCGCAATCTCGCTACTCTGGGTGGGAACCTACTGCAACGGACGCGCTGCGGGTATTTTCGAGACGTGGTTACACCCTGCAACAAGCGGGAGCCCGGAACCGGCTGCCCTGCCCTCCATGGGCAGAACCGTCTGCATGCCATCCTCGGTACCAGCGAGCACTGCATTGCAACCTACGCCGGTGATTTCGCGAATGCACTCCTGGTGCTAGACGCCACCGTACACATCGCCGGGCCCGGTGGAGAGCGCCATATTTCCCTAGCGGAGTTGCATCGCCAACCGGGTAATACGCCACACATTGAGACTCAGCTCGACCCTGGTGAGCTGATCCTAGGAATAGACATACCCGCAAGCGCAGCCACATATCGCTCCCACTATTTAAAGGTACGGGACCGCGCTAGCTTCGAGTGGTCCATTGCTGCAGTGGCGGTTGCTCTTGACCTCGACCCCTCTGGAACGGTGCGCGATGTGCGGCTCGCCATCGGGGGTGCGGCGACTACCCCGTGGAGACTTCCAGAAGTTGAGCAGGCCTTGCGCAATCATCGCTTGGATCGGGAGCTATGCAGGCGCGCCGCGGAACTTGCCACCAAGGGCGCAATCTCACATGGGCACAACGAGTACAAAATCAAGCTGATCCAGCGCACAGTCGCACGCGGATTGGAAGGAATCGCGAGTCTGACATGAGTGGAATTGTGGGATCTCCTGTAAATCGCGTAGACGGGCCAGCGAAGGTCACGGGCCAAGCCACCTATGCCGCCGAGTTCCATCCAGACGGTCTTGCGTATGCTGCCATAGTAGAGAGCACCATTTGCGCGGGCCACATCTTAGACATCGATGTGACGCGGGCGGAGCGGGCTCGGGGTGTGTTGCTGGTGCTGACGCACCAGAACGCGCCCAAACTTCCCTATGCTCCCTTTAAAGAGCGTCCTGCCGTAGAGCCCGTTTCCGGTACTCAACTGCAAGTGTTGCAGGATGCCGAGATCAAGTTCTCCGGTCAGCCGATCGGCGTGGTTGTCGCAGAAACTCAGTCGCAGGCTGAATATGCGGCTTCGCTGATTCGAGTCAACTACCAGACCGCTCTCACACCGCTGACTCAGTTCGATACGGCACGCAGCGTGCCCACGTCAGAAGCTGCAGAGAAGAAAGGACGCGGACCAGAAAGCAGACAGGGAGGAGACGCGGATTCGGCGTTCGTCCACTCGTCGATCAAAGTTGAAGGCCGCTATGCTCAACCGCGCGAGCACCACAACGCCATGGAACCGCATGCAACCATTGCGCTTTGGAAAGATGGCCGTCTGACGCTTTGGGACAAAACGCAATGGGTCGGCAATGTGCGAGACGAGATGGCGCGCATTTTTGGTATTGCGCCTGATTAAATCCATGTAATCAATCCGTTCGTTGGTGGTGCATTCGGGTCCGCTCTTCGAACCTGGCCGCACGTAACGCTAGCTGTCCTGGCCGCGCGGCAATGCAACCGCCCCGTACGCCTGGAATTAACCAGGCGGCAACTCTACTATTCGGTCGGTTTCCGTCCGCATACCGAGCAGCATGTCGCTCTAGGAGCGGCCCGAGATGGGCGCTTAACTTCTCACATTCAGGAAGCAATTGGCCAGACCTCGCTCTACGAAGAGTTCGCGGAGGCAACGCTGGACGCGCCCGCCGTCACGTACGCTTGTCCGAACCGTCGAACGGGGTACCGCTTGGTTCCCATGAACAGCAACACGCCCTGTCCCATGCGCGGACCCGGTCACGCGACCGGCCTGCTCGCTCAGGAGATCGCAATGGACGAACTTGCGGCGACACTGCACATTGATCCGATTGAACTACGCCTCCGAAATTTCGCCGAGCGCTCGCCCAAGAAGAATTTGCCTTGGTCTAGTAACGCACTACGGGAGTGCTATCGCGCAGGTGCGGAGCGGTTCGGCTGGAGCCGACGCAACCCGGAACCTCGCTCGATGCAGAGCGAAAAGCAACTTGTGGGTTTCGGCATGGCTGCAGCAGTCAACACAGCTCCACGTTATCCTGCGGAGGCTTCAGCCACAGTTCTCGAAGATGGCTCCGTCGTGGTTCGGAGTGCCACCAGCGATATGGGCCCGGGCACTTACACTGCAATGACGCAGATCGCCGCAGATGCACTCGAGCTACCACTCGATCGAATACGATTCGAACTTGGTGACTCGAAAATGCCGCAGGCGAAAGAACATGGCGGCTCGACGACGACCGCCAGTATCGGTCCTGCGGTGCGCGAAGCTTGCCATACGTTGCGAGCGAAGATCCTCGTGCTGGGCGGAGCGAATGTGAAATCGGCAGAAGAACTTGCGACCACGCTCAAACGGGCAGGGCTCAAACAGCTCAGCGCTGAAGCGGACAGCAAACCTGGAGATGAGAAGGAAAGCTATGCCATGTACTCTTTCGGCGCCATCTTTGCCGAAGTCCATGTCGATCCAGACTTGGGCACGGTGCGTGTGCCCCGCATCATCGGTGCTTATGACGCCGGACGCATTGTGAACCCGAAACTCGCGCATAGTCAATGCATCGGCGGCATGGTGGGAGGCCTTGGGATGGCGCTGCTGGAAAGTACAGAATGGAACCCGCGCTTTGGTCGTGTGATAAACGCCAACCTCGCGGAATACCTTGTGCCGGTTTGTGCGGATGTGGCTGAGCTCGATGCAATCTTCGTCCCGAGCGAAGACACTCTGCTGAGCTCACTTGGGGTCAAAGGTCTCGCTGAACTTGGACTCTGTGGCGTAGCTCCTGCCATTGCGAACGCAATCTGGCATGCGACCGGCAAGCGCATTCGTGAGCTGCCTATAACACCGGACAAACTAATTGATGCCTGATTGCCGAGAGGTAATTTTCAATCGGAGCTGCCGCCGAGGTTTGCCGGGTCTGCAGCGTCGAGCGTAATAGCCTTGGCGCGTCCATTCCCCTCTGTTGAGCTATCCCTGAAATTTTGATAAGAGCCGTAGTGAGTTGGTTGGACCGGATTACCTGATTATGAATCGAAAAGTCTAAGTGTGGCATCAGCGGCACCCTGGTGCGAAATCTTCGATGCTATTGAAAAACTCAATTGCGCCAAGCCGGGGCTCATCTGTGGCGCGCCAGGTTTCCGTGTAGCGCGTCATCCGTTCAGAATACAGTCGACGCCGGTAAACAGCCGGCTCTACGCCGTGCTCGCAAGGTTTTTCGGTACAATTTTCCTCAGCCTAGACTTAAGCCCACCAAGCTCCGGGCGGACTCTCCCCAAGGAGGCAAAATGGCTGACGGCAAACGGCCGCTAATTGCGGTCTTGATTCTTTCCCTGATTCTTGTGACCGTTGGTTTCGCCGGATTGAACCGGGTGATGCAGAGCCCAAACTTCGCCATATATCGCACAGTGGACATCGTTCAGTTCCTCGGCTCCGGCGTGTGCTTCGGCGTAGCCATGGTCCTGATCATCATCATGCTTCGGGGGGTGCAAATCTAAGAAACGGCTTGGTCCGGCGAAAGTTCCAAGAGTGAGCGCGATGAGCCTCACGTCCTCCGCCATCGTTCCGTCCACATGGTCGGCCATCTGGACATTGAGTCCGGGTTGCGCGTCAGCTGGGAACAGATTGAAATAGGGTTCGAGTGGCTCTGGAAGCTATAGCTAGATCGTTTCACACGAGCGAAATGCGAACGCTGAGCAACCCAATCGTCCGCTAGGCCCCACACTTCATCTTTGGTTGACGCTTCGCTGCATTTTTAGAATGCTGCGATCGCTATAGTTCCGTAGCAGATGGATGACATGGGACGGCCGTGCTCCGATCACTTCCAGCATGGTCGGCGTCCATTGGACAAAAGCCGGCGTGGCCGATCCATCACTGATCAGTGAGTGAGCCGCCGTGTACATGTCAAATGGCAAGAACGTACGCGCGCGACTCAGGAGAACGAAAAATAGCTTCGCTTTTTTGAACACGCTTGATCAATGCCAGCGCAAAAGCGCGATATTGAACTATCGCGTCCATGAGCTGGTACTCGGTTCGTGTACGACGGGAAACACCTTGTTTCTGGGGGTTGAAAAGGCGCGCAATTCAGGAGCGGCATCGAACGACGTTACTCGACTATATACCGGAAATGGACCGGCATCATCAATGAGAGATAATATGACGCTTGCATGATTTCGGTAATCTGAAATCAAGTTGACAAACGCACGCTTGCACGACGGAAATGAAAGCTGCCCGGGTGACACCTAATTCGTCCGGAGCGAGCAGGAGATTCAGAGCGCACGCCGGCACCACCTACTGTTTCGGGACCCCACCCGGAGGCGACCACGGCGTAGGTGGTGCCATACCGATAGGGAGCAGTTGCTTCGGATCGGGCGGAAAGGGTGCAATCGGTATGGGTCCGGGCTTGCGGTCGAACACCAGAACGCTATCACCACTCGACGAGTTCTGTGCCCGTTCTCTCGGTTTCATCCCGGGAAATGATTGTATCTTGCGCAGCAACACGTCAGCTGCGCTCTTTGCTTCCTTCGCTTCCTCTTCCGTGGGTGCAGCGTATGCTTGCAGCAATCTAATTTGCATCAGATAGCTTATCGGAAACCAATCTTTGGGATCGATCTCGATCGCGAGTGACAGCCCCTTGGCCGCCTCTGCCACCAGCGGCGAGAGTTTGGCGGCTAGCGCCGCACGCGCCTGAGCGTCTTCCAATGGTCGCGGGTAGCGCCCCGATCTCTGAACTAGCCGGAACGCATTGTTCCAATCGATCACGCCCAACAAGTAGTTCGCTGATCTGTTGCGAGGATCGCTCGCGACTATTTCCTCGCATACACGATGTGCATCGTCAAGGCGAGACGGATAGGTACCGCCAGAATTGCCCTCGTCGGCGTCTCGCCACCAGAAGTAAAGTGCTGCCAGATACTCTCGCGCAACCAGGTTATGCGGATCGATTTCCAATGCGCGCCGCAGGTTGTCCTCCGCCTGACTGCCCAGTGTCTTATTGACCTCCGGCACCACCGTCCGTGTGCGTCGCGCATCGGCATCGAACTCCTCTTTCGACGGCGTATGTTGATCAGCTCGAATCGATGGCGCGCTCGCCTCATTAACCGCATTTTGATACAGATAAATGGAAATCACCCCGTAGCAAAGCCGAGCTCGACCCGAATTAGGATAGAGTTCGACCGCCTTTTCAAAGTACGCAGCACTATCGTCTACTTTCATCTGCGCGTAAGCGCGTGTCCCCTTCGCAATCCAGTCCTGCACACTCTCACTGAACGCCATGCCACATACCACCAGCGCAACAAGTAGGCAAAACATCTCATTCTTCCTTACCGAGGATGTCTTAATTGCTATTCCTCAGTATCTGTCAAAGTCGGGCGCTCCGGATTGCCTACGACCTGGAAAGCAGCTCAGGTCAGCAGTCGAGTTTGGTCGAGCGCTCAACGCCGGATGGCGGCACACATCCGCTCCCAGTTGGCGTGGGCGACATCGCTGCGGTCCGCTTCGTTCAGGTTCGCTGTCTCCAGGAAGCGGCGCGCGCCGCGGCCGGGCGCGACTAAGTAAGGGTAGTCGGTCGAGAAAAGGATACGCTTGATGCCGAGCACCTCGCGTGCCCAGTCGAGATAACGCTGGTTGAAGATGCCGCTCGGCGTCACGGAGATGTTGGTCCTGAAATAGTCAGAGATCGGCCGCTGAAGCCGGGTCGCTTGCGCGGCCTCTGCGGATAACATGTCGATCCGGTCGAGGAAGAACAACACGACCTCTCCCCAGTGACCGAGGATCAGTTGGAGGTCGGGAAAGCGGTCAAACACGCCGGCCAGCACAAGGCGGAGCGCCTGGATGCCTGTTTCATAGTGCCATCCGATCCCGGCAGTTGCGAACATGGCGTCGAGCTTATCGGCGAACCCTTGGTAATAGGCCTCGCGCACTGCAGGGCGCGGTGACTGCGGATGAAGGTAAAGGGGCGCGCGCAGCGCTGAGGCGACCTCGAAGATCGGCAGGAAGTCCGGATGGTCAAGATTGCGGTCTCGCGTTCGGCCATACAGCATCGCGCCATTCAGGCCGAGTTCGCGGACCGCACGCTCGAGTTCGCGCGCCGCTTCGCCGGGAGCAGGCGTGGGAAGCGTGGCGAAGCCTTGGAAGCGGTCGGGGCGGCCGTGCACCGTCGCGGAGACGAGGTCATTGGCCGCGCGGGCCAGCGGGACTGCCTTGTCCGGATCAAGGCTCTGGACGCCTGGCGTGGTGACCGACAGCACCTCGATGTCGACCCCAGTCTCGTCCATCAGCCCGATCCGTTCGTTGGCGAGGTCGAACAGACGCCGCTCGATGTCGCTGATTGTCGACTGCTTCACCGAGACATCCTGCAGTTCGGGACTGAGCGCCTGCAATGCCGCCATGATCTCCGGCGTATCGAAATGTTCTTCTAGGCTGACGATTTTCATAAGCCGGGCTCCTGTTTATTCCAACGATTTCGAAAAGTGCCTCGCGCCGCAGCCGACGCTCAGTCGGGAGTAACTCCGGCACGAAGATATCCTCTCACGACAGATTCCTGGGCACCGATCCATGCCGCGTCGAACAGGTGATGACATTCTCAACGTGGCGTAGCCGCAGTCAACGTGTTCCTGCGGGCGCGGCGTGAGGTCAGTCCTGTAGGCGTCTAGCCTGCAACCTCTTTCCCAAGGCCTGTGATCACTGCTCGGGTCGGGTTAGAACTGCAGTTTGAGAAATCGCAGCAGCACTTCACTTACCCGTTCCGGCTGTTCCTCGGCTAAGTAGTGGCCGCACTCCTCAATCATGACACTCTCCATCTGCTCGACAAGCGGCTTGATCTGTGGGGCTAGATTTGCGCCGAAACTCGCTGTACCGCCCACGGTCAAAACTGGCATGGGCAGCTTGGTACGGGCAGACTCGCGATTCGCTGCAGCGTCCATCTTGTGACTGCGGAAGTACTCGATCCCGCCTCGAAGCGCACCCGGAGCGGCGAGGCGACGCGCGTACTCCTCCAGCGCAGCTTCCTCCGGGCCTGTCGGATCGTAGGTCTGCTGACGCATAAAGTGCGAAACGAACATCTTCTCCCGCCCGGCGATCAGCGCCTCGGCCAGGCCGTTGGGTGCTTCAAACAGCGGCAGATGATACATGCGCGGGTATTTCAATGCGTCGTACAGCTCCTCCAGTCCAAGTCCAGGTAAAGCCGCCTCCATCAGCACCAACCGCTGTACCTCAGTGCGATGCGCTGCAGCGTAGGCATAGGCGACCATCATTCCGACGTCATGTCCCACCAGGTTGATTGGCCCGAGTTCGAGGAAGTGAACCAGTTGATATATTTGCCCGGCGACGGTCTGTTTGTCGTAACTGCCATTGGGCTTGTCGGAATCTCCGCAACCGGGCAGGTCGGGGGCAATGACCCGGAATTGAGCTCCCAGTGCCGGCATCACCTTACGCCAGGCATAGGAAGTTTCGGGAAAACCGTGCAGCAGAACGACCGGTTGACCCAAACCTGCGCTTACGTAGTGAATCTTGAATCCATTGACCTCAACCCGGTGATGAGCGATCTTCTGTTCTGAACGTTCGTCCCTCTCCATTCACACTCCCGAAATGCGCGTTGCGGGTACGCGACTACTCAGCGCTGCGCCTTTTTGTCAAGATCTGCGAAGCAGCATTTTTGAAGGACATCGCGGCTAGCTTGAGAAGACAGAGAAGATAATCCTGATCGGAAAGAATGCTCGCCCGATGCGCACTTCAACTCACATCCAACCAGAAGACCATAATTGATAACACCATAATTGATAACGCCATGGTTGATAACGCCATGGTTGATAACAGCATGGTTGATGCCTTCTGCAAGTTCGAGAATGACGCGCCCCTTGATAATCCAATCTGGAATTCACTTACCAGCTGTCATCAAACCCTTGCTTTGGGGGCGAACGTAGGGCGCGGTCTCGCCCGACGCTATCCTGATGACGTCAGCCCACTCTCCGGCTTTCAGGAACCGACAGCAGAGGCATACGCGGACCTTGCGGCTATCGTGCCCGAAGATGACGTCGCGGTTCTCTTTCTTAAGGAGGAACCGACGCCTCCTGCGGGTTGGCAGTATCTGCACGGTGGAGTCCTGGTGCAAATGGTCTGCCCTGTGATTCCGCCGCGGCCGTCGCTATCGGAGAGTATCGTCCAGTTGGATCAGGAAGATTTCCCGGAAATGGTAGCGCTCGCTACTTTGACAGAACCAGGACCGTTCCGCGACAACACCGCCACCGTTGGTGGCTTCCTTGGCATTCGCACGGAGGGCTGCCTGGCTGCCATGGCCGGTCATCGGCTAGCCCCAACTGGCTGGACGGAAGTGAGCGGGGTATGCTCGCATCCTGCCTTTCGCGGCCGCGGGTACGCCAAGACCCTCGTCGCTGCGGTCACACGTAACATTTTCGCGAATGGCCGCATGCCCTTCCTAGGTTCGTTTGAGGGCAACTCTGGAGCGATTCGTATCTATAAGGAAGTTGGTTTCGTTGTTCGCCGCACTTTGCACCTGGCGGTTCTCAAGCCTCCATCACCGTCCAGCAAGAGAGACTGAACCCGGCACGAGAAAGTACAAGCCACTCCTTGGGCTGCACTCTGGCTTTCACGGTGGGCGCGTCCGATCACTTCGGTTGGGACGCTATCGTCTCCAGCTGTTTCAGGTGATTGAGATCGTGGCCGGCAATGGTTTCTAAGAGGATCTGGAAGGTCATTTCGCCTCTTTCGGGATGGGAAACAGGTTTAGTGAATGCGTCGGGAGTCAGAGCACCAGCAAGAACCAGATTCCATTTGCGCACGGATCTAAACACGTCCAGAGCTCCATCGATGCGCATAGAGGGATAAATGGTTGACCAGGCATCCTGATCGAATGGCTGGATCATGTGGTGAGGTTCGGCAAGGGCCTGGCGCAAGCGGAAGGCGAAGGCAATTTCACAGTCGGCAAGGTGGGCGACGATGAGAGCAGCGGACCATTTGCCGGGTGCGAGACTGCGATTGAGGCCCTCAGGTCCGAGAAGTTCAGTTAGCTGCGCAAGACGGTCCGGAGTCTCGGCCATCACCTCGCGGTAGTCGCGACCAGATAAATTACTTTGATAGGGGTTTGCGTTTCTGCCTGTGGAAGTTGTCATATATCTATGTTCTCCATGTATACACGCAACTGAAACCGCGTGGCACTGATCCAGTTTGTTCTGATTCCAGTCGGCAAGTGGCCGGAGGGAACGGCTGCTCCCGAAAAAATGAGCGCTGGCGCACTTGATGCTCTTCTAGCGAAGTAACCTTCCAACAAGCTGGCCATGTTTCCCGAGCGACGCGCAAGGGGGAAATTGGCCGTTCCGGGCTCCAGTGCGAAGTGCACTGGGAGTTTCTCAACAGCATCGATGCGAAAGGCTGTCATGCATTGGATACGCACGCGCGCGTCGGAGGGTTTGGTCATGACAACCTCAAAAACTTCGCGACACGTTTGCGCTGTTCTCGTAGAGCACGTTCCTCGTCGGCACATCCTTCGGTGTAAGGGTAGGCGTCGTCTCGAATGAAGTTATCTATGGCTTCGAGCATCATCTCTTGGTCCTTGCGAAGCACGGCAAGGTGCGCGTGAGCGATGCCGGCATCCCGCATCGTGATTTCCGCGCGATTGCAGGTTTAGCCGTCCTCGACAAGTCTTCAGAGCTCAGTTATAAGGCCGATGGCTCTGTTCCTTCGTTCAAGATCTTCAAATACGGTTCGTAGACAAACAAGCGATGGCGCTCTTTTCCGGTGGTCTCTTCCAGTATTCCCAGTTGTCTCATCTGCCCAAGAGACTTCGCTACGGTCGGTGCCGACAATCCTATTTTCTGAGCCGTTGAAGGAATCGACACAATCGGGTTTTTCCGCATGTACTGGAGGAGTTGAAACGCTGAAGGAGCGGCCCTCCCAAGCGTACCGATCTGTCGTTGGTGAGTCTCAAACAGGGCGACGATTCGACGAGCGGCATTGGCTGCTTGGTCAGCAGTCTCCCTGACGCCGGAAAGAAAGAAATGGAGCCATGCTTCCCAGTCGCCCTTTTCGCGCACCCGATTGAGCAGTTCGTAGTAGACCGCACGATGCGTCTTTAGATAGAGGCTGAGATACAGGATCGGTTCACGAAGCACCTGTCGCTCGCAGAGCAGGAATGTAATCAGCAGCCTTCCGAGCCTTCCGTTACCATCGAGAAACGGGTGAATCGTCTCGAATTGCACGTGGGCTAATCCGATTTTGGCCAACAGCGGCATTTCGGGACGCTCGTCGTGAAGGAAAAGCTCGAACTGTCCGAGACAATCGAGAACGAGGTTAGGGGGCGGTGGCACGAAAGCGGCATTCCCGGGGCGACTGCCCCCGATCCAGTTTTGGCTCGTACGGAAGTCGCCAGGTTGTATCTCGCGTCCGCGGCCGCCCGATAGGAGAATCTCGTGTATTTCGCGGACCAGCCGCAGCGACAGGGGGAACCCTCCCCGTAGACGATCGAGGCCATGGGTCATCGCGGCGACATAGTTGGAAACTTCTTGTACGTCTGATATGGGTACGCCGGGAACCTCGTCATTCTCATACATCAGCAGGTCAGATAACGACGATTGTGTTCCCTCGATCTGCGATGACAACACTGCTTCCTTTCGAACAAATGCATAGATGAATAGAGATATATCTGGAAGCAGAGATGCCAAGCCGTCGAGGCGTCCTAACGCCTGGTTAGCCTGCTCTAAGAGCTGCTGAAGCGAATTCAGGTCGACAGGCGGTACGGGCGGCAATGGCGGCGGAACGAACGCGCGAACGGCTTCACCGCCGTCGTATTCGTTACAACGTAGTGGCCAAGCCTTGGGTCGGCCTCGTTCCTGGGGGTCGATCTAAGTGCCAAACGAATCCTTTCGTTAGCAACCAGCTAACGAAAGGATAGCGCTTCAAGTTTTTGTTAGCACTCTGCGAGACGCCTGCAAAGATTTTGGCATGTCAGCAGAAATTCTAAGAGTTGGCTGCAAACAAGATCGGCACGTAAAATAGCGCCGCCCAAGACCGCAGCTCGGTCTGCTCAATTTCAGGAATTTTCGTTCCGGCTACCCAGACGTCATTCGATACTGCAACGATTACCGAAGGCTTCTCCGGAAAAGAGGCGAGTATCGGCCATCCAATAAGCTGCTCGTAACAGACGACTATCGCAGTGCGCTGGCCGGCAATGAAGATAGTGCCGGGACCGCTCAGATTCAAGGGAACGCCGCTTTGAGTGTATGGTAGCCACATCCCAATCGGAATCGGTACGCGCTGCACAAACTCCCCAGTCTGGGCGCCCCGAATAAGGATCTCGTTCTTGTAAGTGGCAGCTTTAACGGATTCGGTTACGCTCGGCGAAGATTGTATAGCAGCAAGGGTTGTGTCGAGATCAAAGGGCGTAGAGGCCCCGTCGCGCCGAGCAGAATAATCTTGGAGACGTCCCGAAACAATTGCCTGTCCAGTCTGCCGCAACCGCTTCCGGAAAACGATAACCCTCGCGCGGGAATGAATATTAACACGATCTTGGATCTCGCGTCCAATCTGGTACTCGCGAAGGATGTCGGCTTGTTCATGAGCGACAGATCCGAAATCGGTATTGATTGCTTTCCAACCGTTCGGCATTCGCGGTGGTGGCGCGGGAATGAGATGCATTAGCACCGTAAAGACCGAGCTAGTGTAGACCGGCGGGTGAAAGCGGGAAGTCGCTTAAGGGCCGACCCGGTCCTTGCCATTTGATGGCGAAGTCATCTGGTCCTGTGGAGTGGGTAACGGCTGCGTGGAGCTTATGTTTCCCTGCAGCGAGGCCGAGGCTTCCGGTAGTTACTTGAACCATATTGCCGGTCATGCCGCAGACCTGGGATTTCGGTGCAGGGCTCGCTGCGATCAGATGAGAATCGATGTGGAGTTCCGCGGCGTCGTTCGCCAATAGCAGGAACGTATACCCGCCGTCAACGGGAACGTCGAAAGTGCCGTCGAAGATGAAGGCGTAATCTTCGGGCCGTTTTCGATTCGCCACAGTCACGGCGCTGGTGGTACCGGTAACGGCTGGTGTTAAGCGGGCTAGATCGGCCAGCGTCAAACCTGCGCCTTCGTAATAGCGGTAATGCAGAGCGGCATTTTCATGGGAGTCTGTCAGGGCTGGAGCGTAGTCGTTCGAGACCACCACGGATTGGGCCGTCCAATCTTCTTGCCCGCTAGAGCCGGTCACCTTCAAGAGCACACGAAACCGGCCCGAATGATCCATGAGGGTTCCGTTGGCGTCAGCAAACTTGTGGCGGACAACGCGGCCTTGCGCCCGGCTTCCATCTCCAAAGGTCCATGCGAAATTTCTGATAGTTCCGGCGGAGCCGGACGCGTCGAAGGTCACCTGCGTGCGCGGTTTCACCACGCCGGGATCAACGTGGAAGGCGGCGTGTGGCCCGTCGCCCCGGCTGTAAGCAGGCGCGGACGCAGCAGACTCGACGGTCAGCGGAAGGTTTTCGTCTTGCCGGACTACCTGGCCACTGATGCTGACGTTTTGCAGACCTACGCCGCTTACATCGCCCGAAAGTACAGACGGCACGAGGGAGGGAGTTTCCAAGGCCCAAACGTCTTTCAACTTGACGCCACGGATGCTGGAGCTTCCCGGGCGAAGTTGCAGCAAGGAGTACCAATTCTCAAGCCGTATGTTTTCAAAGGAGTAATCGGAATGCTGTCCTTGGCCCGCAGGATCGTCCCAGATCTCCAGCAGGCCGAAGGGGATTTTGCAACCGCCCATTCCCATGTGGATGACGTCCGAGTTTCTCATGGTGAAATGGTGGCTGTCGAAGACCTTTTGGGGCCAGCTGACGCGCACGACGTTCGAAATGCTGGTGGACAGGACGGAATTTTCGATCAGGATGTTGTCCACTGTTTCGCCCGGCGTGGTCAGTGCCTCCGCATCGTAGCCAAGCCAGTTGCCGTAAAGCGCAAAGATGTCATCCGATGCGCGGAAGAATGAATCGCGGATCACCGTATCGCCTCCGCCGAGCCAGTCCATCCCGTCCTGGTTGGCATTGCCCGGGCAGCCGCCCATGACTTTCACGTTGTCGAAGGTGATGTGACGGGATGCCAGCATCTGAATCATCCAGGTGCGGCTGCGTACAACGCAGGTGATGCCGCTGATTTGGACGTTACGGGCATGATCCATAACGATCACGTGCCAGTTTGGCTTGTGCATCCATCCCTGGTCATTATTGGGGTTTTGCGGACCGTCATATACGATGACGCCACGACCAAAGACCTTCACGTTCTCGACACCCCAGAGGTTCAGTGCGCCGAAAATCACGGCGCCGGGGGCCAGATAGATCGTGTCCCCGCTCTTGGCATCGATGTTCTCGTGATAGGCGCCCGGGCCGTAATAATGAACGCGGGCGCCGCCCTGCTTGGGGGAATCGACCTCCGGGGCGTTGGCAAAAAGGAACAGCATGTCCGACCCGGCAGCATGGTCGCCAGGACGTGAGATAGAGAGCTTCATCGGTTCGGCAATGCTGAAGGTAATGGTGCGCCCTTTGATGGTGGGCCGTATGCCCCAACGCCAAGGCTGGACTTCAACACCTCTATCCCAGTAACCTTCTTTCCCGGCCGTGATGGAAATCTGAGCCTTGCCCTTCAGAGCAACGTTTACGAAATAATAATTCGTTGCGGCGTGAGCAACGGGCGACTCCTGCCCTCCAATGGTGATAAGAAATTGATCGGAGCGAAGTTCAGGCGCAACGGGATAAATGACGGCCTTGGCGTAGAGGGGACTTGCGCGAGACAGAAGAAAGATTGCCAGTACGGCGAGGGTTCGCATGAGTGGGAAAGATCATGATACGGCGCACATGGGAGCGAAGTTGGTCTCGCGCACACTGAGGACGCCGATGGTTGCTCATTGAGGCAGAGCAGCGGGGGCTCTGATGTTTTGCCAGCCTTCGCCGTTGAGAGAGTCCAGGAAAGCCAGAAGTGCAGCTTTGGTTTTCGCATCCATATAGAACTGCAACAGGCGCTCGTCCACATGCGGGTTGGGGATGCCGCCCTTTGCATAGAAGTCGAGCACTTCGCCCAGTGTCTGGAAACGGCCATCGTGCATGTACGGGCCGCGATGAGCCAGATCTCGCAGAGTGGGCGTTTTAAACCTGCCGAAATCGCCGCGCTTGTGCGTGACTACCTCGCGGCCTGGATCCGGATGCTGGCGATCCATCCCGATTCCAAGGTTTGCGAACTTCTCATTGGTGAAATCCGGACCGGAATGGCACTCTGCACATTCACCTTTGCCGTTGAAGAAGTCCAGGCCTTCGCGCTGTTCTTTGTTGAGGGCGGTCTTGTCTCCGGCAAGAAAGCGGTCGTAAGGGGAATTGCCCGAAAGAATTGTACGTTCGAAAGTAGCGATCGCTTTGGCCATACGGTCGAAAGTGACGGTGCTGTCGCCGAAGGCAGCAGCGAAGAGAGGAGCATACCCAGGAACGCCTGCGATAACTTTCATGGCGGCGTCGGCGGTTATGCCCATCTCGTCGGGATGGGTAACGGGGATGATGACCTGATCTTCGATGGTGGGCGCGCGACCATCCCAAAACTGCGATTTGCCGTAGGCTCGATTGATAAGGGTGGGAGTGTGCCGGCCAGTCAACCGGCCTGTTACGCCTGGAGAGAAGGCGGTGGTTCCGGAGAAAGCGTGGGCCGGATCATGACAGAAGGAGCAAGGGACAAGGCCATTGCCCGACAAGCGTCCGTCGAAAAAGAGAAGCTTCCCTAATTTGGCACGTTGTGGGCTGTAGCCGTTACTGTCAGGCCAAGGGACGTGCGGTAAGCCGAGAGGAACAGGCGGCGAATTTTCTCCGGGGACTTCGGGTGAGCTTGCAGCGGTAGCGCTGAGCAGAGCAAGAGCGGTCAGAGCAGCCCAGGCAAGTGCCAGCGCAGTACCCATACGGAGCATAGCGTCTCAAGCGGATTGAGAAAAGAAACCCTCGATCTTTGACAGCTCATCTGCACTCAGCCGAAAGTCCATTGCGCCGATGGTGCCTTGGACCTGATCGGGGCGGCGGAGACCAACAATGGCAGCGGTGACTGCGGGATTGCTGAGAGTCCAGGCGATGGCGACCTCGCCCGGAGTACGGCCGTGAGCTTGAGCGATTCCGGTTAAGAGCTCGACCAGTTTGAGGTTGCGACTTAACTGGGGTTCCTGAAAGTCTTTATCGCGACTCCTCCAGTCGTCAGCCGGAAGGCTTTGGGCACGCTCTTTGGTCATCTTGCCTGTGAGCAAGCCGGCTCGCATGGGGGAATAGACGATAGTTCCGATGTTGTGGGTTTTCACAAAGGGGAGGATTTCGGGTTCCGCTTTGCGGACAAGCAACGAGTAAGGCGGTTGTAATGAAGTGACGGGCGCGATGTTCATGGCCCGCTCGAGTTGCTGAACATTGAAGTTGGAGGCGCCGATCCAGCGGACTTTGCCTTGCTGTTGCAAGCGGGCCATTTCGGTCCAACCTTCTTCAATATCGCCGTCGGGCTCGGGCCAGTGGATCTGGTAGAGGTCGATCTGATCAACGTGCAAACGGCGAAGGCTGTCTTCGCACTCCTGGCGAATGGAATCTGCTTTCAAACAAGGATAGATTTTGCGTTCGTCGTTCCAGCGGCGCTCACATTTGGTGAAGATATACGGTTTGTTAGGGAGGCCTTTGACCGCTGCTCCCACGACTTCCTCCGAGTGCCCAAGTCCATAAACGGGCGCCGTATCGACCCAATTGATGCCGGCATCGACGGCGGCCCGAATGGCTCCGGCGGAATCAGAATCGTCCTGATTGCCCCATCCAAATTGCCATCCAGAACCACCCATGGCCCACGCACCGACACCCAGCGGGGTGATCTCAAGATCACTATTTCCCAGTTTCTTCAATTGACTCATAGCTCCTTGACGCCATCAGGGCGAAATATTGTGCAGGCTTACACCTACACGTGGGATTAGTGTAGCGGCTCGAGCATGGCATTGTTTTTGAAGTGGGAACGGAGGGCGTAGTCGAATTTTCCTCCCTCGCACGAGGGATAGGGGGCTCCTTGATAGAAGGTCAGCCCATACAGCCAGTTCCGGTTTGTTCCTCCATCGCAGATACGACCGGGGAGGGTTTGGATTTTACGCCACATGCTCCGGGCGGAAACTTGCTGGTCGAGGGCGGGGTAGGTCACGGATTTGAGATAAATTCCCTCGGCAACGAGGCAAATGACCAAGAGAGGCAGGGTCCACTGCTTCCGGGCGAGCAGGATGACCGCGAGAGGAAGAAGGATGTAGAAGATTTCGATGCGGGAGAGTGTCCCCATGGCCGTGAACGAGATCTTTCCGAGACTGAGCGATTCGGGCAAGATGCTGGCGAGCAGGGGTGTGAGGGCCATCAGGAGCGCACAGCCAAATAGATAGCCGCGTGACAAATCGACCAGTCGCTTGCCTTCAAATTGAGCGCCCAAGAGGATGAAGAGAGCGGGGATGAGGGGCAGCAGATACCCCGGAAGTTTATTTCGCGAGAGGGTAAAGAAGAGAAAGCCGGAGAGGAAAACAGCCAATAAGAACCGTCTCCGGTCGTCCCAGGCGACCCGGCGGAGGAGCCAGAAGAGAGGGGTCCAGGGGAACAAGGCGGCCAGAAGTACTGGAAGGTAGTAATAGGGAGGTTGGACATGTTGGAGAGAAGCCGAGTACAGACGCTCCAGGTGATGCTTTATGAAGAACTCCTGGATAAATGGATCTCCGTTTTGCTGGTAGACAGCCGCGTACCAGGGGGCGGCTACGACTAAGCAGCTTACGGCGGCCAACCACCAATGACGCCAGAAGTGCCGCAAGAACCAGAAGAAAGGCAGGCAAAGCACAAACGGTACCAAGCCTTTGGCAAGAGCGCCTAGACCGATGAAAGCTCCGATGAGGAGGAATCTTTGCCCGGCGTGTGAGGTCTGCGGAGTGCTCCTGAGCAGCGGCAATGCCAGCAGAAGGGTTAAGGTGAAGGACGCCGCCAAGGGCAGGTCGGTTAAACAGAGATTACTGTAGGCCAACCAGCTGGCAGAGGTGGCCAAAGTAAAGGTGGACAGAGCCGCTGGAGTAGGGCCGAATTCAGCGCGCATCAGGGCATAAAAAAGAGTCAGGAACAGGAGGCTCAGAAGTGCCACAGGCAAGCGGGCGGACAGGTCCGGATTGAGGCCGGCAGAGCTTGCGGCAGCGGTGATCCAGTAGAGTAATGGAGGTTTTTCGTACCACGGCGCGCCCCAGAGTTTAGGAGTGACGAAGTCGCGGGTGTGCGCCATAGAGAGGCCTATGGCGGCATAGCGCGGTTCATCGGGGCCGAGGACTCCAACGCCGTCGAGGTGATAAAGATACAGACCGGCAATGGCGACGGTTAGCGTAAGGAGCGGCAAAAGCCGGCGGAGGAAAGACAATCACCATTGTAGATTCGGGCACGATACGTACTCGATTGCCGGAGACCAGGGTGGTATCGCCTACCTATTAAACTGGGACAGGTGATGGTGAAACGATCGTGCTGAGAAGCTTAAAATGCATTGCTGCCTTAGCTCTTTCAGGCATGATGTTTGCAGATAGCGCAGGTAGAGCAGGGCCAAGTAAGGAAGCGCCCAAGCTGGACACAGCCAAAGTGGAGAAATACCTGCGGTATGCAGAAGCGTACACAGCCGGCGTCAAGTTCTCCTTCGATGATCTGGCTGAGAGCGCATATCCGGGCTACTATCGCCTGGTTGTGCACATCAGCCTCAACGGTCGAAAGGGCGGTGACAAGCTGTATTACGTCACCGCTGACGGTGAGCACATTATGAACGGCGCCATTTGGGATTTAGATAAGAATCCGTTTAGCGACACGCTGGAGCATCTGCCCGCCGATGGGCCGTCGTTTGGTCCTGCGGGTGCGAAGGTGACGGTGGTAATCTTCAGCGATTTTCAATGTCCTTATTGCCGCGGATTTGCCAAGACGGTGCGGGACAATGTCCCCAAGCAGTATCCGAAGGATGTTCGGGTTGTCTTTGAGGATTTTCCGTTGGAGGCGATTCATCCCTGGGCGCGTCCGGCGGCAGAAGCGTCCCATTGCATCGCACACGAAACGCAGGCTGCTTTCTGGACGTTCCATGACTGGATTTATGAGCACCAGGGCGAAGTGACCGCAGGGAATCTGCGTGAGAAAGTACTCGCTTTCGCCAAGGAGCAGAAATTAGACAGCGGAAAGCTTTCTTCCTGTATGGACACACACGCTGAAGCCAAGAAGGTTGCGGCGAATCTGGCGGCAGCTGAGGCGCTGCAGGTGTCTCAGACGCCGACGTCGTTCGTTAATGGCCGGATGGTAGGAGGAAACCTGTCTTGGGCGAGTCTCAATTCCGTGATACAGCTGGAGATGAACCGGCCGAAGGAGATTCCTCTAGTGGCAACCCCGTCCGGGGGTAACTGAGGGAAGATGGATGATGACTTTGGGCTTAGCGGCCAATGGGTAATTGGAAAATTATGTAATGAGAAGTGGTTCTCCGGCCGATAAATAATTTGTGCAGCTAAATCCGTCTTCAACAAGCGCGACCGGTCAGGGTGAACTTAAATTGCCAATGACAGCCGATATTCAAAGAAACCGCGGGGTAGAGGCTTTTAAGTTACCGCCTCTGATCTTGCATCCTTTTTCAGGACCGGAAGACACCTCTGTGTTGATGGAGAGTTCGCGAGCAAGTCTAGCGCTGCAGGGTTTTCTCCCCCGGCCTGAGCTTTCCGACGAAGATTTGAACGGACGATTACTGCGGGGCCGTTATGCCGAGCTGCGGATGCTTTTTTACATCGGAAAGGATCTGTCACGCTGGATTGACCAATGTGTTGAAACGGTAGAGATATCGGACCAGTTCGTGGGTCGCCGGATGCGCCCTGAGACTTTCGTCATCTTCCTGGTGCAGCATATTCCTTCGCACGTTCGAACCAAATTGGAGGGCTGGGGGGTGGTCGATTTTTGTGCTCTTTTCCGGCGTTCGGTGGGATTGCACACCGTGTTCCACGAATTCCCGTCGGTTGAGCATCTTTCGATCGATTTCCTTCGGCGCTATCACCGGCATCTTGATCTCTGGTATGAGCAGCGGTTGAAGGATGCGCAATACGATCAACCGCGGCCCGAGGAGTTCACCTTCGATCTTTTTGCGTCCGGAGAGTACACCAGCCTTCTCGAGCAGAGCTGGGGCGGTAGCCCGGACCTTGCGTAGTCTTTCAGTGGGTTAGACGGCGAGAGTAAGCTGTAGAGATGAACGCGCCTCGGTTCGTCCTTGTCGAACAGGAATTTCCAGATCGGGCTATCGCCAATATTCCTGAGCATATTCACAAGGAGCTATCGGCGTCAGACTTTGCGTCGCGCGTACCCAAAGGCGGTCGCGTGGCGATTGGAGTAGGAAGCCGCGGTATCTCGAATATTGCGACCATCGTCAGGTCGGTTGTCGAGTTCTGGAAGGAGCAGGGGGCAGTTCCGTTTATATTTCCTGCCATGGGAAGTCACGGGGCGGCGACGGCCGAGGGTCAGGCCGATGTTCTGGCGCATTACGGCATTCATGAAGCAACGATGGGCGCACCCGTCATCAGCTCACTTGAAGTGGAGTCGCTGGGCAAGACACCTGAAGGTATTGAGACGTTTATCGACAAAAATGCCTATGAAGCTGACGCGGTCTTTCTGGTAGGCCGCATTAAGTGGCATACCGATTTCTCGGGCTCCCTCGAGAGTGGTCTTTTCAAGATGATGGCAATCGGCCTGGGCAAGTTTGCCGGCGCGCGTCAATATCACACATTTGCTTACAGACTTGGCCTAGAGCAAGTGATCAGAGCGGCAGGCTCCAAGGTGTTTGCAACGGGGAAAATCCTGGGCGGTTTGGCCATTCAGGAGGGGGCTCATCACGAGACTGCCGGGCTGGTGGCGCTTTCGGGATCGCAAGGCGGCGAGGCGATGATGAGGCGGGAAGAAACGCTTTTGGCGGAAGTCAAATCGTGGATGGCCAAGTTGCCGGCTCCGGAGATCGACATCTTAATCATTGATGAGATCGGGAAAAATATCAGCGGCGCCGGGATGGACACCAAGGTTATCAATCGAGGGATTAACTGCCACTACAACCCTTTCCCAAATACGCCGGTGGTGCAGCGGGTCTACGTTCGTGGACTGAGCGAACTGACTTACCACAGTGCAGTTGGAGTGGGGATGGCCGACGTGATTCACGAGCGGCTATTGAAAGAAATCGACTGGCATCCGACGTATATCAATTCCCTTACCGCTTCGACTCCGGCTGCCATCCGGACGCCTATTCACTTTCCTAGCGATCGTGAAGTTCTGAGCAAGATTGCTCCAACGGTGGGTAAGTTGGAGCTGTCTGAGGTGACTTATTGCCGGATTCGGAATACTCTCGAACTGGTTCACATGGCGGTAAGCGAGAATCTTGTGCCGAGCTTACCCGGGAACGTGAAAGTAGTCTCCAAGCCTTTCGAGGTTTCCTTTGATGCAGGAGGCGATTTTGCCGATTTCGACTTGCGAGTAGAAACGAGTTCCGATGAAGGAGACTTTGCGGAGGACTCATTGGCTGAGTCGAGCGGTGCCGAAAGCGTTCGCGCTTAGTACCTGACGTATCTTATTTCGATCCTTAGAGCTGTTTGATGCAGTTGGACATCTAATCTGCGGCGTCTTGGAAATTCAGAGTAAATTACGGGTGTTGGCCGATGCAGCCAAATACGACGCGTCATGCGCGAGTAGCGGGTCCAAGCGGGCGCGAATTGAAGGTGGAATTGGAAACACCGATGGGATGGGCATCTGCCACAGCTACACGCCTGATGGTCGCTGTGTATCGCTTCTAAAGCTGCTGTTGACGAATTATTGCATTTACGATTGCAGCTACTGTGTAAACCGCATTTCAAGTGACGTGAAACGGGCGAGGTTCACTCCACAGGAAGTGGCGTTGCTCACGATCGAGTTTTACAAGCGCAATTACATTGAAGGTCTGTTTCTTTCTTCGGGTATCATTCAGAGCCCAGACTACACGATGGAGCAACTCATTGAGGCAGCAAGGTTGCTGCGGGAGGATCATCGGTTTGGCGGGTATATTCATTTGAAGGCAGTGCCTGGCGCTTCCGAAGAGCTCATGCTTGCGGCCGGCCGTTGGGCAGACCGGCTGAGCGCCAACGTGGAACTGGCACGCGATTCAGACCTGGCGCAGTTAGCGCCAGCTAAGACTCATCGGGTGATTGAGGAGTCAATGGCGCAGATTGCGAACGGCATACTCGATGCCAAAGACAAGACAAACAAGGCAGGAAGATCACCGCGATTCGCTCCGGCCGGGCAAAGCACCCAGTTTATTGTGGGCGCCACTGACGCGCCCGATGCGGACCTTCTCAATAAGTCGGCCAATCTGTACAAGACGTATAATTTGCGCCGCGCTTACTACTCTGCGTTCAGTCCCATTCCGCATGCGGATCCGACGCTACCGCTTCAGAAAATTCCTCTGGTACGGGAGCACCGTTTATATCAGGCTGATTGGCTGATGCGTTTCTACGGCTTTTCGGCCGATGAATTGACGACCTCCGAACAGCACAACCTTCCGCTCGACAAAGATCCCAAGCTGGCGTGGGCACTGCGCAACCGGGAGTTTTATCCGGTGGATGTGAATAAGGCGGGAAAAGCGGCTTTACTACGGGTACCCGGTTTTGGTGTACGCAACGTGCAGCGGATCCTCAAAATCCGGCGGTACCGAAAGTTGACGTTAGCGGACTTGGGCAAGCTGAAGATCTCCATCAAGAAGTCTCAGTTCTTTATTGTGACGGCTGATGAGAATACAGGAATCCGGCAGATTGATACGCTCACGCTGCCGGAGAAGTTCGTGCCAAAGAAGCAGCAACTCTCACTCTTCGAAGCTGCAGACACGGCGCGGAGTGGAGAGCTGTGATTACGGCTGGGGCGAGCGACTTTACCAGCTGGCGATTGATTGCCCGTCAGCTGTTGGCAAGTGACACTGCGCCGAGCGAGGTAGTGTGGGGGGCTGGACTCTTCGATGTCGCGCTCGCTGACAGCTCTTCAGCAGCCGCTGCGGCTGTTCCGAAAGAGTTTGTCGAAGCGGCGAAGACCGTGTCTCTACATCGAGATTCTGAGCGCTGGGCGTTGTTATATCGACTGCTTTACCGCATTACGCATGGAGAGCGCAATTTACTGAAGATCGACATCGACGACGATACGCGGGGACTGCGGTTGATGGAGAAGGCCGTGCACCGGGACATGCACAAGATGAAGGCTTTCGTGCGGTTTCGGCGGGTTCCGGATTCGGATCCGGAAGTTTTTGTCGCGTGGCATCGACCGGACCACTACATTGTGGAAGCGATGGCTCCGTGGTTTGCCGCCCGTTTTGCAGGCATGCGCTGGTCGATTCTCACGCCGGACCGGAGCGCTCATTGGGATTTGGAGAAGCTGAGATACGAGCCCGGGGTGCCGAGATCGGAAGCGCCGCAGGAGGACGTACTCGAAGACTTGTGGCGCGATTACTATGGATCTATTTTCAATCCGGCCCGTGTGAAGGTAAAGGCGATGAAGGCTGAGATGCCGGTACGTCACTGGGCGACGCTGCCGGAAACGCAGCTTATCCCCGAGCTACTGGCAAAAGCTGATTCGAGGGTGGTTCAGATGGCAAATACGCAGAAAACGTCAGCAATTCCCTTTATTCCAGCAACGCGCAACATTGCTGAATTGAGAGCGGCTGCACCTGGTTGCGAAGGGTGTGAACTGTACGCACGTGCGACGCAAGTAGTCTTCGGCGAAGGTCCGCAAGATGCGCGAGTCGTTATGGTGGGTGAACAGCCGGGAGACGAGGAGGACACCAAAGGCCATCCTTTTATCGGTCCAGCGGGACGGTTGCTGAGCAAGGCCATGCACGAGACGGGCCTTGATCGCGAGAGGATCTACGTTACCAACGCGGTGAAACACTTCAAATGGATTGAGCGCGGCAAGCGCCGTATTCATGCGAAGCCGAGTGGGATCGAGATTTCGGCGTGCCGGCCCTGGCTCGAGGCTGAACTGGCGGCCATTGAGCCGGAGCTGGTGGTTTGCCTGGGTGCGACAGCGGCACAGTCTCTGAT
>CAXTMN010000011.1:3125-14682 GCA_964245395.1 uncultured Bryobacteraceae bacterium | reverse complement strand
AACCACGGAGCGAGGGAAGTTCTTTCCACATCGCTGGGCGAAGGAGTTGGTCGCAACCATTCACCCTTCGGCGATTTTACGAGCAGAGGAGCGGGCTGAGGAGGAGTATGAGCTGTTCCTGAAGGACTTGCGGACGATTGCAGCGAGGATCAGAGAGTTAGAAGGAGTGAAGAGTGGGGAGTGAAGAGTGGGGAGTGAGGCTTCTAATTCATTTCGGCTTTCCGGCGTTCAATGAGGAGAAGCTGCTTTTCGACCTGCTCACGTTCAGGTGCGTTTGGTTCGAGGCGCAAATAAGTTTCTAAATCAGCCTTGGCGGCGCGGTGATTTGACTGGCGGAGGTGCACGATGCCGCGATGGCGGTACTCTTCGGGATATTCGGGCATGGCGGCGATCAGGAGGTCGAGCACCTCGCGTGCTTTATCGAAAGCTTCTCCTCGCAGATAGATAGCCTTCAGATTGGTCAGCATGCGCACGAGAATCTGACGGGTAGTGACAGGCGCCAAAACGCAGATCGACGCCGGCTGTGTCTTTGGCCAAAGCGCAGCAGTCGGCAAAGGAGAGGATCTGGCCTCCGCGGAAAGGATCGATCCAGTAGCGGGATCCTTCCTCTTCGAGCGCCACAATGAAGTGGCCGGGCAAACCGACGCCATACACCGTACGTTCCAGACGCCGCGCCACTTCCATATAGATCAGGGAAAGAGTGATAGGGATGCCCAGGCGGCGACTGAGAACTGCGTTGAGGCAGCTATTTCGGGGATCGTAATACTCGCTCTCATTTCCACGAAACCGGAGGGTTTCGAACAGCAGTTCGTTAACGGCTTTGATGAAATCCAGCGCGCCGGTCTCAGCTTTCAGCTTGGCGCCGATCTGTTCAGCCAAGTTGTCGAGGCGAAATATGGAGGCGTCGAAATCCAGGTTGGGAAATTCGATGGAGGCAATTTCAAGAGCAGCGACGTCGAGTGTGACGTTCGACCGTTCATCGCGCAGAGCCTCGAGCAATCGCCGCACGCGAATTAGATTAGCACTGAGCGTTCGCTCCATCAGCTGATCTTCGCCTCCAGTTCCGCCCAGCGGGTGTAGAGCTGATCGACTGCGGCCTGGGCTGTCTCGACATCCCGATAGGTACTTTGCAGAAGTTCGGGATCAGAGACAACGTTTCTGTTTTCGAGTAAGGAGCGCTTCAGCGACAAGCGTTCTTCTGCCTCGGCAATGCGCTGTTCGATGGTGTCGAAGTCACGGCCGTCCAGGTAAGACAGCTTCTTCTTTGGAGATGAAGGGACGGAATTGGGCTTCGCGCCTCCGACTGACTTACTTTTCGCTTTGGGGCTCTGGCGTTCTGACTGCCAGCTTTCCCACTGGCTGTAATCAGCAAACGAGCCAGCGCCTCCCTGACCGTCGAGCCCGAGGACGGTTGTGGACACCCTGTCAAGCATGTAGCGGTCGTGAGTGACTAAGACCAGTGCGCCGGTAAACTCCAAGAGACTTTCTTCGAGGATTTCCAGGGTAGGAATATCGAGGTCATTGGTTGGCTCGTCCAGCAGCAGCAGGTCGGCTGGTTCGAGCATGAGACGGGCGATCAACACTCGCGCGCGTTCCCCGCCCGAAAGCCGGTCGACTGGCTGATTGAGCTGCTCGCCGGTGAAAAGAAAGCGAGCCGCCCAGGATGCCACATGGATGGTACGCTCCTGGTAAATGACCGAATCGCTATCGGGGGAGAGAGCACGGCGGAGGGTGAGGGTTGGGTCGAGCGGGCGGTTCTGATCAAAGTAGACGATCTTGAGATTTTCGGCGCGGTTGATTTCGCCGCTGTCGGGCAGGAGTTCCCCGCGGAGAAGCCGAAGCAGCGTTGTTTTGCCGCTGCCGTTTGGTCCCACCAAGCCCACCTTCTTACCGGCAGTGAGGGTGAAGCTCAGGCCGTCGAAAAGCGGGCGTCCTGCGAATCCGTAAGCAAGATCCTTGAACTCGATCAGGCGTTTGGTTTTCCGATCACTGGCCGAGAAGTCGATGTCAGCACTGGCAGTTGCCGATCGTCCGTTCAGATCTTTCAGCTCGCCGATGAGCTCGTGGGCTTTGTCGATCCGGGCCTTCGCTTTAGTAGCACGAGCTTTTGGTCCGCGACGAAGCCACTCAATTTCGGTGCGCACGCGATTTTCGAGCGATTCCTGGCGCTTGGCCTGTGCGGCGGTAAACTCGGCCTTCTTTTCCAGAAAGGCGGTGTAGTTTCCTTCGACACGGAAGAGCCCGTCGGGATAGAGCCGGTTCAGCTCCGCCGTTGCTGTGACGACGTTCTCTAGAAAATAGCGGTCGTGACTAACGACGACACTGGCAAAGGGCACCGACTGGAGCAGTTTTTCAAGCCACTCGATGCCAGCAAGATCCAGGTGATTTGTTGGTTCGTCGAGAAACAGAATGTCGGGGCCGGTGACCAGGGCCTCGGCAATAGCTAGGCGCTTTCGCCATCCGCCGGACAGGGTAGCGGCTTCGGCGTTGAAGTCGGGAAAACCTGTGCGGCCCAGGGTCTCGCCCTCACGTGCTTCACGTTCGGAAGCGGGGACTAGCGCGCGCTGCATTGCGGCATGGACGACATCGCGCAGAGTAAGGCCTGGCAGAAACTCCGATTGCTGGGCAACGTGGCTGATTTTGGTGTTCTTACGAAGGGCAATCGTACCGCTGTCGGGTTCTAACAAGCCGGAAAGCATCTGAAGAAGAGTTGATTTGCCCGATCCGTTAGGCCCGATCAGGCCCAGGCGACTCCCTTCAGAGATATTGAGAGAAATGTTGCGAAACAGTGGTGCGGCCCCGAAGGATTTCGATAGACCACTAGCATTGAGCAAAGGCGGCACCCTTCCATTTTCGCAGGAGGCCGGCAGAGCTCAGCTCAGATTTGTTCCTGAAACCGGCGTGCCATGGCGGCTGTGAAGTGCAAGGGAGCAAAGCGGGTCAGAAAGGCCATGGCGGCATTGAGACGTCCGGTGATGACAAGAGGTTTGCCTGATTTCATGGCGGCGTACCCTTGTTTTGCCACCTGCTTGGCGCTCATGGAAAGGCTGCCTTCGAAGATCTTTCCGCTCAAGCCGGCGCGATGATGGAATTCGGTTTGGGTCGGACCTGGACAGAGGCAGGTGACCGTTACGCCAAAGTCGCGAGCTTCATTGTTGATTGCCTCGGAAAAAGACACGACATAAGCTTTACTGGCGTAATACACGGCCATGAGCGGACCCGGTTGAAATGCCGCGGTTGAAGCAAGATTCATGATGCGGCCGCGACGCTGACTGACCAGTTGAGGTAAAAACAGGCGCGAAAGCTCGGTGAGTGCGGCGACGTTCAGCTGGACCATTTGCATCTGCTGGTCAACATCGAGTTCCCAAAAATGACCGAGCAGGCCAAACCCGGCGTTGTTAATCAAGATCTCCACGGGGAGAGCGGCCGCGTTTACCGTTTCGAAAACCTCCCTGGCGGCCCCCGGGGTGGTCAAATCTTTTGAAATGACCAGCACGTTCTGCTTCATCTTCGCCCGGATCTCCGCAGCGACAGCTTCAAGTTTCGACTCAGACCGGGCAACCAGCGCGAGATCGTAACCGTCTCGAGCGCACAGCCGGGCAAGTTCAAGACCGATTCCAGTAGATGCTCCAGTAATGACGGCAACAGGCATGGGTTTCTCAAGTTTGGCATTCTTCGGGAGACACGACTACCCATGCTATTTTGAAACTTGCTTGTTGGGGCTCTTAGCTCAGTTGGTTAGAGCGCTTCCTTGACACGGAAGAGGTCGGTAGTTCGAGTCTACTAGAGCCCACCATCTTTCCAGTCCCCCACCGAATCTTGCTTACGTCCTGAAAAAACTGCGTTCGACAGAGAGCAACAGCCTTCCTCTATCGACGTGTAAGGAGGAGAGACGTCTGGGGAACACGATGTCCTGGAGCCGTTCTTCATCAGCGGCGTCGGAGGAGGAAAGAAAGACGTCGATCAGTTGACGGCTTTGAAGCTCCTGCAAAATCTCCTCGGCCTGGAGCAGCAGTTCCCGGTCGTGAAGTTCCTGGTAGAAGCGAGACATAACTCCAAGTTTGTCATCGGGCGCTTGCGAGCTCGTTTGGTCAGAATTTTCCTCTCAAGAGAGGCATCACGAGTGTGATTTACTAGACAATATGTCCCAGTCGTTCCTGCGTTCGGAATCCGGAATCTCTGAAATAAATAGCCTAACGGAATGGGAATCGCTTGTTGGCCAGGAACTCGTCGTGGTGTTCAAGCATAGTCCGACTTGCCCGGTGAGTTGGATGGCACATCGGGAACTGCTCCAGTTTAGTGGGGCTCACCCGGAAGTTCCTGTATATCTTGTGTCAGTGCGAAGGCGAAGGGACGTTTCTGACGAAGTAACTAAGTTTTCAGGTGTACGGCATGAATCACCGCAAGCTCTGGTGTTTAAGAAGGGTTCTTTGACCGGTTTTGCTTCACACGACGCGGTGACTGTGGACTTTTTAGAAGGCCTGACGGTCGGAAACGCGAAAGGCCTGTCAGATAGATAGATGGGACGCCGGCCTGGCGTACCAATCTATCTGAGACTCTCTAGAAAACGGCGGCTACTTTGCGCCGACTAGTTCTTCCTGCAGGACAGCTAAGCCAAGCCCATCGGCCACACGCTTACCATAATCGGGATCGGCTTTGGCAAAATGGCTGATCTGTAGCTTCTTAATGCGTTCCGGAACCTCTGCCATGTGAGTGACGATGTTGTGGATCAAGCGATCCTTCTCGGCGGCGGAAAGCAAGCGGTAAAGATCGCCGGCTTGCGAGAAATCGTCGTTGCCGTCCCGGTGATTGAAGCGGCCGATGTCGCCCCTGGCGGAATAGTTCATTTCGCGATAGCGGGCGTCTTCCTGCGGACCGCCGAAACTGTTCGGCTCGTAATTGGGCGCACCATCGTTGTTGTCGTCAAAGCGCATGAAACCATCAACGTTGTAGTTGTGCACGGGGCATCGCGGCTTATTGACCGGCAAAGCCTCGTAGTTGACACCCAGACGATAGCGATGCGCATCGGGATAGCTGACCAGACGGGCCTGCAGCATCTTGTCGGGTGAATAGCCCATTCCTGGAACAATGTTCACCGGCGAGAAGGCGGCCTGCTCGATTTCGGCAAAATAATTCTTTGGGTTGCGCTCAAGATCAAAGTAGCCGACGTCGATCAGCGGGTAGTCTTTGTGGGACCAAACCTTCGTGAGGTCGAACGGATTCACCTTGTAGCGCTCAGCTTCCGCTTCCGGCATTACCTGAATAGCGCAACGCCACCTGGGGTAATCACCGCGCTCGATCGCTTCGGCCAGATCACGGGTCGCGTAATCGGGATCACTGCCGGCCAGTTCCTCTGCGCGTTCCAGGGTCAAATTCTTGATGCCCTGTTGTGTAAGGAAATGCCATTTGACGTAAAACCGCTCGTGGTTGGCATTGATCAAGCTAAAGGTGTGGCTGGAAAAGCCATGCATGTGGCGGTACCCGTCAGGGGTGCCACGGTCGGAAAAGAGGATCGTCACCTGGTGCAACGACTCTGGGGAGAGCGACCAGAAATCCCACATCATGGTAGGAGATCGTAGATTGGTTTTCGGAACGCGCTTTTGGGAGTGAATGAAATCGCTGAATTTCAGTGCGTCCCGAACAAAGAAGATAGGCGTATTGTTGCCGGTCATGTCCCAATTGCCTTCTTCGGTATAAAACTTCAACGAGAAGCCACGGGGATCCCGGGCGGTATCGGCCGAGCCTTTCTCGCCAGCAACGGTCGAAAAACGAGCAAGCATTTCGGTTTGTTTCCCGACTTCGCTGAACATCTTCGCCGACGTGTACTTGGAAATATCGTGCGTGACGGTGAAAGTGCCGTACGCCCCTGCACCCTTGGCGTGCACGACGCGCTCCGGAATGCGCTCGCGGTTAAAGGCGGCCATCTTCTCGAAAAGAAGATAGTCTTCCATTAACACGGGTCCGCGCGGACCCACTGTTACGGAATTCTGGTTGTCCCCAATCGGCCGACCAGAATTCGTGGTCATCACGGGACATTGCGTCTTTTCAGGCTTGTCTGTCGCCATTTTTCTACTCCTTTTACGAATCAACCCGCAGCACCTGGTTGACTTCGGTTTGACGAGAGTCGTCAGCAATAAGCTGCAATTTTAAGCGGATGCTGTGGTTGAAGAGGCCGGGGGCTACCAGGATCTAATCTCCTGTTAGCGTGAAGGGATGCTGACAACAGAGACGAAGCCGACCGCGACTCTGGGGACGGGCTTTGCAGTTCCCAAACGGTTGCTGTACGGTCCCGGTCCGTCCACCGTAGAACCGAGAGCTTACGAGGACATGGCCCAGCCGGTACTGGGTATTCGGGACCCGCATTTTCTGCGCATTATCGACGAGATTCGAGAGGGCCTGCGCGATCTTTTTGGCACGTCAAATCAGTTGACCTTCACCGTACCGGCCAGCGGGAGTGGAGCCATGGAAGCGGCCGTGGCGAATTTTATCTGGCCAGGAAAGAAGGTAGCGATTTTCTCCGCTGGTGTTTTTGCGGAGCGGATCATGACCATGGCGAAACGGCAGCGTGCTCAGGTGGCTGTGTTTGAGAAGCCCTGGGGCGAGATCTTTTCGGCGCACGAAGCCGAAGAGTTCATCAGCCGGGAAAAGCCAGACGTTGTTTCGTTCGTGCAAGCGGAAACATCGACGGGAGCTTACCAATCGGGTCGCGCCATTGTTCCAGCGGCCAAAGCGGCCGGAGCGCTGGTCATTGCCGACTGCGTGACCTCACTCGGGGCGATGCCTGTCGAATTAGATGGTATCGGCATAGACGTGGCATTTAGCTGCTCTCAGAAGGGTTTGAGTTGCCCGGCGGGTCTTTCACCGATTTCGATGACAGCAAAGGCGTTCGAAAAGCTCGCAGAAAGACCTGAAGAGCTGTTTACCTGGTACCTGGACTTACGCATGATGAGCAAGTACTTTGAACCACCCCATGTTTACCAACACACGCCCTCACCGCCGCTGTATTACGCCATGCATCAGGGTCTGGCCGCAATCGAGGAAGAAGGGCTCGGGAACCGCTGGGACCGGCACAGGCGAGCAGGGCAGCGACTGATTCAGGGACTGGCAGCGCTCGGATTTGAGCCGCTGGTGAAGAACCCTAGTGAGCGAATCTGGCATTTGACCACGGTAATGGCGCCGGCTGGCGTCGACGAAGCGCAACTTCGGCAAAGGCTGGTTGACAAGTTTGATATTGAGATAGCCGGGGGGTTGGGCCAGTTGACAGGCAAAATTCTCCGGATTGGCACGATGGGTCCGCTGGCGACAGACGCAAGCGTAGATGAACTTTTGAAAGCGATTGCGGCCTGTTTATAAGAACCTATGTCATCCGACTTTGCCATTCAGGTGGGGCACTGCCGCTTGCAGCTCTTACGGGGCGACATTACGAAGCTGGCGGTAGACGCGATCGTGAATGCGGCTAACTCCCAGCTGGTGGGTGGCGGTGGGGTGGATGGGGCAATTCACAGCGCCGGTGGTCCGGAGATCATGCGTGAGTTGGACCAGATCCGGCGAGAGACCGGCAACTGTCCGACGGGCAGTGCTGTTGTAACCGGCGCCGGGCGACTGCCGGCGAAGTACGTATTTCACGCTGTCGGTCCGGTTTACCGGGGCGGTCAAGGGGGAGAACGGAAACTGCTCGAGTCCTGCTACATAAGCTGCCTGAAACTCGCAGCGGAGAGAGAAGTGAAGAGCATCAGCTTTCCTTCAATTAGCACCGGTGTGTATGGATATCCCATCGATGAGGCGGCGGAACTGGCCGTCAGGACGGTTGCCGCGTGGCTTCACGATCACCTCGGGCCAGTCCACACGGTGAAGCTGGTCCAGTTCAGTGAGCGGGACCATACCATTTACAGGAAGCATGCAGAGGAGTTGCGGGGGCGCCTGACTGAAGCAATCGACAGCTAGAATGTAGGTTTGAATGCAAGTTCTTGAAGCCGGGGAAAACAAGTATATTCTCCTGGAGCTCGACCCGGAGTTCATAGGAAACATCGCGCGGCAAGCGGGATTCGAGTTCAAGATCGACGATCAGTCACGCGTGCTGTCG
The DNA here is from genome assembly GCA_964245395.1 of uncultured Bryobacteraceae bacterium. Taxonomy (GTDB): domain Bacteria; phylum Acidobacteriota; class Terriglobia; order Bryobacterales; family Bryobacteraceae; genus Bog-105. Next base: position 6,599 of record CAXTMN010000011.1, on the reverse strand, counting down.
GTGGACTTGTCGGCAAACGATCGGCAATCCCCACTTTTGCTGTTCGATGCAGCCGATCCCGGAAACCTAGGCTGGTTTTCCCGGTGCCAGTTTTATGTGGATGGCAAGTCCGGCAGCGTTCTTCAGACTCCGCTCTCGCTGGCCAACAGGAAGGACCGAAGCGGGCGCACACTGCCGCACGCGGTCCGGCTGCAAATTACGAAGGAATTGCCGGGGACGTATCGAATGCCGGGGCGACAGCCCATCAGCGAACAGGTTGTGTACGCTGTCCTGTTCAACCTTTTGAATGCCTTGTTAAACACCGGGGTCGGGGTGTGCGGCGGGCCAATTGTAAAACCGTTAGCAGGCCGCACGGAGACGGTCGGGCCGAAAAACTAGACGGGTTTTCCTGGGGCAATTCAGGCGCCTAACTCCTTCTTAGCCTGTTCGACATTTGACTCGATTTCCTCCTGGTAGGCCTGAAGCAATTCCTGACTGGTTGCCTCAAAGCGCATGACCAGAACAGGCTGGGTGTTTGATGCGCGGACTAAGCCCCAACCATTTTCGAAGGGAACGCGCACGCCGTCGACATCGACCGTTTGATGATGATGGCGAATGATGTCACCGACTCGGGTAATTACCTGGAATTTGATGTCATCGGGACAATCGATTCTAAGCTCCGGAGTTGACACCAGCTTGGGGATCCCGTCCAGTTGATGGGAAAGAGGCTGGCCGGAGTTTGAAACGATCTCCAGCAGACGACAAGCCGCATAAAGAGCATCATCATACCCGTAGTAGCGGTCGGCAAAGAACATGTGCCCGGACATTTCACCGGCGAGTTCCGCGCTTTCTTCCTTCATCTTTGCCTTGATCAGGGAATGTCCAGTCTTGTACATGATCGGATTCCCGCCCAGCTCCTTGAGCTTGTCGTACAAAATCTGGGAACATTTCACTTCGCCGATGAAGGTAGATCCGGGCTTGCGAGAGAGAATTTCACGGCCAAAGATCAGCAGCAGCATGTCGCCGAAGACAACCGTTCCACTTTCGTCAACAGCTCCAATACGATCTGAGTCGCCGTCGAAGGCAATGCCCAGTTCCGCTTTGCGTTTGCGGACTGCACTTTCTAAATCTTTGAGGTTGGATAGAACCGTAGGATCGGGATGATGATTGGGAAAGCTGCCGTCCATTTCGAAAAAGAGCTCTGTCGCATCCACGTTGAGCTTTTCGATGATGCGATGGAGGACAGGTCCGGCGGTTCCATTGCCCGCATCGAAGACCACTTTCACCCTGCGGTCGAAATGAAATTGAGAGGCGATCTCATCAACGTAGGGAGTGACGGCATCGACCTCCTTTACAGTGCCTTGACCCGATTCGTAATCGGCGGTAGTAATCAGCTTATAGACGTCCTGGATGGCGTGGCCATGGAGAGTTCCAGAGCCACAAACCGTTTTGAATCCGTTGTACTCGGGCGGATTATGACTACCAGTGATCATGATTGCGCCATCGGCTTCGAAGTGCACGGCAGAGTAATAAAGCACGGGAGTAGGTACAACCCCGATGTCGAGTACGCTGGCTCCTGCTGCAAGCAAGCCTTTTAGAAGCGCATCATGCAATCGGGAACCGCTTAACCGGCAATCCCGGCCCAGACAAATCGTCCGGCCGCTATGGCGAATCAAATACGTTGCGAGCCCCCGACCGAGCTCTTCGACGTTGGAATCCAGTAATTCTTCATCAGCGATTCCGCGAATGTCGTATTCACGAAAAATACTCTGCTTGAGCATAAGTACACAGCATAGCGGGAGATGGGGGACCGTGGGCAATTAGCCTGGACGGCTAAGTGAGTACTTGTTTACGGACTACCAGGCTTTCCAGGTAGTCTTCGTCAATCTCGTAGCCAAACCCGGGTAAGTCTGTCACTTGAATCGTGCCCGAACTAGTGACTTCGACCGGAGGAGTGATGATGTCTCTCTGCCAATAGCGCTGGCTGGCCGATACATCACCGGGCAGGACAAAATTGGGCAGAGTCGAAAGGGCAATGTTGTGGGCCCGACCGATACCTGACTCGAGCATCCCGCCGCACCAGACGGGCACGCCATGGGCTTCACAGATGTTGTGAACACGTTTAGCGGCGCTGAACCCACCGACACGACCCAGCTTGATATTGATAATCTGGCAGGCTTTCAGGGCAATCGCCTGCTCGGCGTGATGGGGAGTGCGGATGCATTCATCGAGACAGACCGGTGATTCGAGCGCCTCTTGAATCGCCGCGTGATCGATCATGTCGTCGTGAGCGAGCGGTTGCTCGATCATCATCAGGTAGAACTGATCCAACTGTCTCAGGTGATCGCGATCACCCAGGGTATAGGCTGAATTGGCGTCGACCATCAGCTTTATGTGGGGGAAACGCTCACGCACTCTCCCGACCACATCGACGTCCCAGCCGGGTCTGATTTTCATCTTAATGCGCTGATAGCCGGCGGCCAGTTCGATCTCGATTTTTTCCAGCAATTGTTCAACGCTGTTCTGAATGCCGATCGAAACACCGCAGGCGATGTCACGACTATTGCCACCGATGGCTCTCCAGAGTGGCTCATTTTTGAGCCGCGCGTAAAGGTCCCAAACTGCTGTTTCCAGTCCACCACGAGCCATAAAGTGACCGCGGATGTGTGCCGTTCGAGGAGCTATTTCATCGGGAGTGACAAAGTCGTGATGCAGGACGCGCGGCACGACGTAATCGGAGAGGACAGGCCAAACGGACCCGGTCCATTCCTCGTTGTAGAAAGGATTTTCACCCGCAGTCACTTCGCCCCAGCCGGAGACGCCGCCAGCATAAACCTGAACGAGAATGATGTCGCGTTCCTGCGTCCGGCCAAAGCTGGTTTCGAAGAAGTGCACCAGCGGCATACGGATGTGGCGCAGAATCACTTGATCGATCTTCATTCGCAGATTTGCTCCCACCGAGCTAGCAGATAAGTTCCCGCAGCCTCGTTCTTCTCGAATCCGACTACGGCCAGTCCAGCTGCAAAATACTTTTCAAACTGTTCGGCGATAGAGGCCTGGATGTCGGCGGCTTCCCGGCTGTTTGTTTGACGCAGCCTCTCAATATCGACGGGCACCGAGATGCACGCCTCTGGTTCCGGAGAAAGGAAAATCCTCTCGTCGCAACGGGCGACAACGCCAGGGGCGTTGACCCACCATTCGGCCACAAGCCGGTCTGTCGGCAGGTCGCCATGAAGGTGGCTGGAAGTGCGTCCGTACTGGTTGTGAACGTAGCGGCGAACGATAGCACCGAGGCGCTCGATGTTGAAGAAGGCATTTTTGATTTCAAGGGGATCGAAGGTCCACTCGATCAGGCCGATCTCATTTGCGAGCGCGTAATCGCGCTGGTGCAGTTTAAGGCGGCGACCGATTCCGCTGTTCCGGTATTCGGGCAAAACGCCCATCATGTGTCCGTGGAGGTACGACTTTCCTCTGGGCTTTAAACCCGGGATACAC